>JAZSMP010000340.1:0-32577 GCA_045535915.1 Eubacteriales bacterium
GTGAGTCCGAGCATATGCTCCATTGACATTTCGGCAGCATATTCGATCTGGTCGATACCCATTTCAAAAAGCTCGCAGAGTGCCGCGGCAGCCATAGAACAAGCCGTTCCGACCTCCGCCTGACACCCGCACTCGGCTCCCGATATCGAAGCGTTCTGCTTAACAATATTTCCGACGAGACCGCCAACAGCCAAAGCTTCAATTATTTTGTCATCGGTGAATCCCTTTGTATCCTGCATATACTTCAGAACCGCAGGAAGCACCGCACAAGCGCCGCAAGTGGGTGCTGTGACAATTCTACCGCAGGATGCGTTCTGTTCAGCAGCGGCAAAGGCGTAGGCACAGACGATGCGGTTCTGTCTTGTCTCGGGACTTTCGTCGATATGAAGTCTGCCGTAAAGAAGCTGCGCAACTCGCTCAACATTCAGTCCGCCGGGGAGTATACCGCTTGTAGTAAGTCCCGCCTGTATCTCGGCTTTCATTACCTCCCATACTTCGGCAAGATAATCTTTGATATTTTCATCTTCGCGCTCGTAAACGTAATCGCAAAGGCGGATATTACGGGAAAGGCAATAATCTTCGATCTCCTTGAAGCAGGTTTCGCTGTAAATCTCCGGGGGCTCGATGCTCTTCTCTCCTTCGACTCGGATATCCCCGCCGCCTATCGACATTACACGTCTTTGTGCGACGATCGTGTCATCTTTGTAAGCGATAAAATCCATTGTATTTTCATGGGGCAGCTTCTTCTCTTCAACATTAAAAACTATCTCAACATTTCGGTCGCCGAAAACTTCTTTGATCGACACATCGGTAAGATGACCTTTACCCGTAAGAGCAAGCGAACCGTACAGTATTACCTTATAGAGATCGGCATCGGGAGCAACATCAAGAAAATAACGCGATGCGTATTCGGGACCCATGGTATGAGAACTGGATGGTCCGTTGCCGATCTTATACAAATGCCTGAGCGACTTCATATCAATCAAGAAATCCTTTCAAAATTCTTTCTTCCGCTTCCTTTTCATCAAGACCGAGAGTCATGAGTTTAAGAAGCTGTTCACCAGCTATTTTACCGATGGCAGCCTCATGGACGAGCACAGAATCCGGGTGCTCTGCAACGATAGCGGGAATAGAGCTGATCTTTGCGTTACCCATAATGATCGAATCACATTCTACATGTCCGAAACATTCTGCGCGTCCGGTCATTTTAGGATAGAAAACCTGGACAGAATCGTCGGTAGCGACGCTTCGGGAAAGTACTCTTCCGTTAGCACCTTCACCTTCGAGGGTGATTTCCATATCGGAATGTGCAGTCTGCTTACCGTGAGTCATAAGCTTTTCGGTGATTATAACTTCTGCGTTTTTACCGACATAAATATCGGTATTTCTGTTAGTTGAGTCAACGCCCTTGATCTGGGTAGTTTCAAAAGTAACAGACGAACCCTCGCCTATATACACTTTTGTCACGGGATTGAGGATCCTATCGCCGCTTCCCTCGCCTTCTCCGTAATGCTTTTCAACATAGCGAAGCTTACTGTTTTTACCGATATAAAATGTATGAATGCCGTCGTGCTGAGCAGTCTCGCATCCCGAGTTATGGATTCCGCAACCAGCGACAATAAGCACGTCGCAGTCATCGCCGATATAGAAATCGTTGTAAGTCATATCGTTAAGTCCCGACTCGGTCACAATTACCGGAATATGAACCGATTCATTCTTGGTTCCATCCTTGATTTTAATATCAATACCGGGTTTATCGGTCTTAGATTCTATAGAAATATTAGCTGTAGACGAACGGCTGGCTGCCTGACCGTTTTTACGAATATTATATGCTCCTTGCGGAGTTTTCTCCAGATCTGCTATCTGGCGGAGCAGTCCGAGTTCTGTTTGACTCAATGCCATATCTTCACTGCCCTTTCTTTTCAAATTCGTTAATACGCTTGCATCCCGGAGTCATGCCCGCAAGGATCGAGGGGAATATTTCTTCCTTGGATCCTCTGCGGTCGACTCTTCCGTCAGAAAGCACGATAATCTCATCGGCAAGTCCGATGATTCTTTCCTGATGCGAGATAATAATCATAGTCGCATCGGAATTTCTATGGAGATCACCAAAGGTTTCGGTAAGTTTTGCAAAAGACCAAAGATCTATTCCTGCCTCGGGTTCATCAAATATCATTAGAGAAGAATTTCTGGCAAGAATGGTCGCAATCTCAATTCTTTTAACTTCTCCGCCCGAAAGCGAAGTGTCAACTTCTCTTTCGATATAATCAGCTGCGCAAAGCCCTACTTTATTAAGATACATGCAACATTCGGTTGTCGAGAGCCTGTCCTTGCCTGATGCAAGTTCCAAAAGATCGCGTACCTTAAGTCCTTTGAATCTGGGAGGCTGCTGAAAACCGTAACTGATTCCCAAGCGGGCGCGTTCTGTTATACTCATATCGGTAATATCAACACCGTTGTAAAATATTTTACCCGATGTAGGCTTGACAAGACCCATTATCGCCTTTGCAAGCGTAGTTTTACCGCCACCGTTGGGTCCTGTTAAAACAACAAATTTAGAATCGTCTATATCGAGATCGATCCCTTTCAAAATTTCTTTTCTCTCTTCGCCGTTTTCTGCTATCAGCGAAAGATTTCTGATACTTAACATAATGTCCTCTTAGTTTTATAAATATAACTTTAAAGTGTCCTCTACCCAATAAATAAATTCGGCATCGGGCAGTAAATGTTCGTAAGTTTTCATACGCAAATACAAATCACAACCGTCCGATGGATCATGCCATATATCTGTAAATACGGTACTATATCCGCCTTCCTTCATTTGCTTTTCAGCAAAATCAAAAGCGTCACTTTCAACGATCTTTATCTTTTCGGGATATTCGAATTGAGGCAGAATATATTGTTTGAATAAATCTATAACGTCACGGCTTCTCTCGACAACGGTAACAAATTCAACATCATCCTTTAATGAAGCCATATAAGTGAAATATCCTAACCCAAGACCGTAAGTCAATACTTTGCCTTTAGAACGTTCAATAGCATATTGGGTTGTATTGGTTTCGTTTGGCATCAAAGTCATCCATTCGCGCCCGTTTTCAAGAACGGCGGGAAAAGGATAATCAACGTCAAAGAAACCTATACAAGGAATAATGCGACCGTCATCATGCACTCGCGGATCGTCGTAGACAAAAGCCTCATACGCTTTGCACAATCTTGTTTCAAACGTCCATTTACCCTTACATCCGTCGGGGAATTTTATATTTTGATAATATGCATCCTGTAAATACGGCGTAACATCCAGCTTTTTGAAGCAAGGAAGAAAATGAGAACGAAAAAAGGCTTTGTCATCGGTATTTTCATAAATATCAAGACCGCAGGCTGTCGCCGCAAGGTTGGCAAACGCAAATTCTTCTCCGTCTGCATTACCGCACGTGATCTCTTCGATCATTGAACGGTCAATGTAATCGGGAGCAAGGTTCAAGTATATACTTAATACCTTAAAAAGCCTTTGATTAGCGGATTCATTATAGGTTGTATTTTGAGATAACAATGACATAATTACTCTTCCGAATTAATTTTGTTTTTACAGAACAGATTGACAATTGGCTTTTGGATACTTGCAAACAAAGAATATATGATAAGCCCGCAAACCAATCCGCATGCTATTCCGGCGGAAACTTCAAAAGTAATCAAGCAAGATTCCCACGCAAGCATGTATTCATCTGCCAGAAGATGGCTGAATGTATGGTACAGATATTTTCCCGGTACAAGAATAATTTGCGCAGGAATAAGAAAGATTGTCGTCGGAGCCTTGAAAAGCTTGGCAGAAACGGCACAGCCGATATATATTATCGTTGCTCCAAATAGATTTGAAGCAAACTCGGGAAGCCCGAACTCAAGCGAGATCAAATATACGCCGGTACCGATAACGCCGACTACAAGCGAAGGAAGCAGCGATCTCAGTGACGCACGAGCCATGAGGGAATATCCGCCTATTCCGAGCGCGGCGGCAAATAACATAAATAAAATATGTTCCATTACTTCCTCCTCAGACGAGCCACAAAGCCGCAGCATAGCCTATAGCAATGAAGATCGCAACGACAAGACACTGAAGCGCGCGCATCATACCCGAAATCAGATTACCGTTAAACATATCGTAAACAGCCGTACCGAGAGCCAGTCCGGGAATAAGCATCATGATCGTACCGATAAGTACACAGTCAAGATTCTGAGCAAAACCGATATTTACAGACAATTCCGAAAGTGCACCGGCTATAAAGGATCTGACAATTACTTGAAGATTACCTTTGTTGAAAGGCAGATCAATTCTTGACACGAGCGCGACTATCAACGCGATCACAGAAGCCGCAAGACTGTCAAGCCACGTTCCGCCGAAAAACAAAGTAAAACCGAAAACAACAAGAACTTGTCCCAATACCTGAACCGCTTCGGGATATGGTTTGCTTCGCTTGTACTTCTCTATCTGCTCTCTGGCTTCTGAAATCGGAATATGGTCTATACATATCTGTCGCGAAATGTTATTGAGCCTCTCAACTCGGTGTAAATTCATAGCCGAGCTTTTTACATGACGCATTTGCTCGGAAAAAGTTCCGTCCTGCATACGAACCGATGCAACGATCAAAGTTGTGATCGAAAAGGATTCAACGTGCGCTGCACCGTAAGCAAAGCAGATTCTCTCTATCGTGTCTTCAACTCTTGAAACTTCCGCTCCGTTTTTTAGAAGGTGTTCTCCGATATCAAGTGCTGTACATAACACTATATCGGCATAACTTTCTGCATTAGATTCATCGAAGCTGAATCTGAATGAAGTTTTATCCACGGTAATACTCCTTATACGGCATCGCTACTATAAAGATGTATTGGCAGCGGGAACCATATTTTAGCAAAATTCGGCAAACAATCTCGCTTGACAGATACAGCCGCAAACAAAAGATTCATAGCTTCAAGATGCTCGAGAGTAAGATCAGCATCATCTTCACAATATTCTACAGAAATCGCACCATTAGCAACCGAAACAGCAATCTTTTCTTCTCGTGCTTTACCGTTAATGTCTAAAACTATTTTTCCATCCGGTAAATCGGTATAAGTCGCTTTCAAATGTATAAACGCCTCTACAACTTCTTTATAGTTCAAAACCGAGAAAGATTTGCAGGGTTCAAGACAATAGTATTCGCAAATACCGATCAAAGCATTAACATAATTGGGCAAAAATGAGGGAATCTTTATTTGCATCGTAGAATTGCCCACATGATCATACAGTGCGCAGACAAATTCAGGAATCATCGATTCATCCTTTACAAGCAGTTCATTGACTTCGCTCTTAACAACGGCATATCCTACGAATGCATTATCAATGTAGCCGACATAAGCCTTCTGACACCAGGAAGACAGTATCTCAAAATATTTTTCTTCACTTCTGATCGCATAATAATCCTTGGACTCCGAAAGTGCTTTGATTTCCTTAATAGCATCCAAATCGTTTTCTTTCAGTGTTGAAAATTTGATTTTATGATTACGGTTAGTTCCAAATATATGTCTTATGCTATCACTGTTAAAAGACATCGAAACCGACGAACCCAATTTATCATATGAGAAGTAATTGTATCTCTGTCTTTTTCCACCGAGAACTGAAAGAGCGACTTCATCAGCGATCATATCGTCAAGTGCGAGATTCATAAGCTTTTTCATATAACCGGAGCCGCGTGTATAGGGATGAACTGCAACATTACCGATTCCGCGGGTCTTCAGATAACGTCCGCATACTTTGATATCGTGATCAAAGGCGCCGACGGCAGCCTTGAACTTACCATTATCAAGAGCTACGTAAGAAGAAACTGCAGGCTCGTATTCATACTTATACAGTTTTGGCAAAAGCTTTTTGAAATCGCTGGAATTACCGTTGAATCCAAAAACGTAATTGATGAAATCCATGTAATCATCGAACATTTCCGCTGTTCCGCGGCCGAAATAAATATTATCAGACATCTTAAAATCTCCTGTTTCTGTTATATTATTTTAATTTTTACATAGTTTTAGCTTCGCACACATAATAGTCGGGGAATTCTTTTGAAACCAGCTCTTTTAGTTTTACTGCATGCGAATGACTGTCGACAAGCGCAAACACTGCCGCTCCGCTTCCCGATAGCAATGCACCGTATGAATGTTCCTGCATAAGCAATCTCAATTCTTTGGTCTGCGGACATAATTCGTCTGCGGCAAATTCAAAACGGTTAAACAAGCTTTGGGATATTTCACGAATATTGCCGGATGCGAGCGCCTTAATCATCTGTTTGGAATCAACAGGTTGGTGCGATACAAATCCGGAGTATATCTCGTCAAGATATCTGTAAGCCGCGGGTGTGGAAATACCTACAGTTGGCTTGGCTACAACCAAATTTAGTTCCGGCATTGCAATTGATGCAACATACTCCGTCCCGATTCCTCGCATATGTGCTGTTCCACCATATAGAAAGAACGGAATGTCGGCTCCCATTGAAGCGGCAATCTCTTGTAGTGCAACAATATCCAGACTATTTTCGCAAAGTTCATTCAATGCTTCCAAAACAGCGGCACCGTCAGAGCTACCGCCTCCCATTCCCGCTTCATGCGGAATATTTTTTGTTATAATTATCTCCGCTCCGCAGTCAGCATCAATTTTGTCAAAGAAACGTCTTGCGGCTTTATACGCAATGTTGCGTTCATCGGTAGGTATAGAGTCAATATTGGTTTTTATCAATATTCCTTCGCTCTTGGGCAAAAGACGTACCGATATTTTATCCGAAACAGAAATTTCCTGCATTACGGTATCAATCGTATGATATCCGTCGCTTCGCCTCCCTGTTATTTCTAGGAACAAATTGATTTTCGCATTAGCGACAATTTCAAACATAGCGACATTCCCCCATTATTATATAAATGATATCATAAACTCGAAAATAATTCAATAGTTTTTTTAATATTTATATAAAATATCTTCTAAATAATTACTTACAACAATTATAATCTTCTTAATATTATATCACTTGACAAAAATCTATAATTAGGGTATAATATTTAAGTAACGAATCAACCACGGAGGCAATTATGTCAGACAAGCTAAACGAAAACGTCCGCCGCGGAGGAATATCCGTTGAGACGCAACATATTTTTCCTATTATTAAAAAATGGCTATATTCGGATAAAGATATTTTTCTCAGAGAAATAGTATCGAACGCATCCGATGCGGTTATTAAACTCAAAAGACTTCATTCCCTCGGGCAGTTCACTCTACCGGAAGGCGAAGAATTCAAAATTACAGTTAAAATCGACACTGACGATTCAACTGTCACTGTTACCGATAACGGTATCGGTATGACACTTGAAGAACTTCAGAAGTATATATGCTCCATTGCTCTTTCGGGTGCTCTCGACTTTATCGAAAAATACGAAGGCGGCGATAAATCCGGCGGCATTATAGGTCATTTCGGTCTCGGATTTTATTCTTCCTTCATGGTAAGCGAGACCGTAGAAGTCGACACTCTTTCATATCTGGGTGGCGAAGCAGTTCATTTCACCTGCAATGAAAACGGTGAATACGAAATTTCTTCTTCCGACAGAACGGAACGCGGCACTTCTGTAATAATGCACATTTCGGAATCCGAAAAGGAATATCTCGAAGAAGCAAGACTTAAAGGAATACTTAATAAATATTGCGCATTTATGCCGATTGAGATTTATTTCGTAAACAGCGAATCAAACAACGGCGACGAATGCAAGCCTGTCAACGAGACTTCTCCTCTTTGGTGCCGTTCTGCAAGCGAGATAACAGAAACTGAATACAACGAATTCTACCACAAAATCTTCAACGACTTTGAAGATCCGCTTTTCAGCATTCATATCAATGCTGACTACCCGTTGAATTTCAAGGGAATTCTTTACTTCCCCAGAATCCGCAACGAAGCACAGTCACTCGAGGGCGAAATCAAACTTTATTACAATCAGGTATTCGTTGCCGACAATATCAAAGAAGTTCTCCCCGAATACCTCCTCATGCTCCGAGGCGCACTTGACTGCCCAGAGCTTCCTCTCAACGTATCGAGAAGCTATCTTCAGGACAACGCATACGTCAAGAAAATAGCTCAGCACATTGTAAAAAAGGTTGCGGACAAACTAAATACTCTTCTAAACAATGACCGTCCGGCATACGAGAAAATATACGATGATATCCGCGTATTTATAGAATATGCTTGTCTGCGTGAAAAAAAGTTTTATGACCGCGTAAAAGACAGTCTTATGTTAAGACTTGTCGGAGATAACAATGATTGCGGAAAAACTGTAACTATTGACGAATACCTTGAATCTGCAAAGGAAAAGCATGAGGGTAAGGTATATTACACCAACGATATCTCGCAGCAGTCGCAGGCGATAGCACTTCTCCGCGGCGAGGGCATAAACGTTGCCATCTTTGATCTTGTTGTTGATTCTCAGTACCTTGCAGCACTTGAGCACTACAGACAGGATATCAAGTTTGTAAGAGTTGATTCCGGTGTTGCTGAGGTTATGAAAACCGAATTTCCGGATGATGCAGCAGACAATTCCGAAGAATTGACCGCACTTTTCAAAAAGGTTTCAAAAAACGAGCAGCTTAATGTCACCTGCGAACAGCTTAAGAACGACGAAATCCCCGCCATTCTTTCGGTAAGCGAAGAATCAAGACGTATGGAAGATATGATGAAGCTCTATGCACTCGGCGGCAATAATGCAAACGCATTTCCGCTTGATTACACACTGACGCTCAATACTTCTTCTCCTCTCTACACAAAACTGATAAATATGATGAGCACATCGGATGAAAAGCTCGAGTTGTTTGCATCCTATATCTACAAATTAGCTCTGATGGCACAGAAGAAACCCTCGGCGGAAGAGCTTACTTCTTTCCTTGCCGACAGCTATAAAATACTTGAATTAATATAAGGAAGGTTATACAATGAAACAGTTTACTTACACAACAAAAGGCACCTGCTCTCGCGCAATCGAGATAACAGTTGATGACAATTCTGTAATCACATCGGTTAAATTTGTCGGCGGTTGCAGCGGTAACACCCAGGGCGTTGCTGCGCTCGTAAAGGGTATGACAGTTGAGGAAGCAATTTCGAGACTTGAGGGCATCAAGTGCGGTCCCCGCCCAACCTCCTGCCCCGACCAGCTCGCAACCGCTCTCAAGGAGAACGCTTTATAATTGTGACCCTATTAATAAAAGCAGCCGTTATTCGGCTGCTTTTATTAATTATTCAGCTCTATCAGAATAATACACGATCTCCTCCGGCAGAACGAGTCCGAGCTTTTCTCTCGCAATTCTGATAATCAGGCTTTTATCGTTTTTTGGAATTTCTATAAGATACTCCAATTCATCCACCCTGTCCTGCGCGTTTTCGATCTGCTGCTCGACACGGGACGTCTCGTTCAAGATATCGCTGTACTGCATCAAGGAGTTGGCTGACAATACCAAAATGATTATTATAACCAGGATCAAAGCGATCTTAATAAATATCCCTGCCTTGGACAGCGGACTTTCCTTTAAAAACTCTCGTTTTTTTGCATTAAACTGTTCGTTCATTTTCTAATTCCTTATAGTAATCATCAAGCAAACCGTATTTTGCTTCGTCCTTGATACGTGAAAAGCAATATTCCGTATACTTGTTCAAGATTTTTGTTCGGCGTCTGTTTTTTATTCTCTTAATTATATGCGACAGTAATTTGACAACAAGGGTTACAAACCATACAACAGGAAAAGCGGCGATATCGAATATCCATTTAATACAAAACAGTATTCGATTGATCATCCATTTGATAATTCTGCATAATACTCTTTTCCCGATAGCAAATCCGAAAATAAATGCAGGTATTGAAACAATCCTGAAATTTCCGCTGTTATAAATAAATGCAGTCAAAAGCATTAAACTTGCGGAAAGCAAACATGAAATCAGATCAATAAAGATCACAGATACGCGATTATTAATTTCAATAGAACTATATTCGCGAAAAGTAATAAATCTTTTACGTGTAAGCGCAACAGCCAATCTCTGCGTGTCTTCAATCAGCGAACAAAAAGATGCTGTAATTATCCCCCAAACGCAATTTGCGGCAAGTAAGTAAAAAATACTGCGGGCGGAATGAAGAACTACGTTCATTTGTCAGTTCCAAAAACGCTTTTTCTTCTTTGTAGAATCCTCTATGTAATTAATTCCGCAAATCTCACCGCTGATAAGAGCATACCCTGATTCAAGATCCAATGCATCGACTTTCATATCGCGCCCCGATACGTCAATATCACCGAGAACCGACGACAGCGTTACGTAACTGTCATCAAAACTGATTATCCTGCTTACTCCTGTAATCTTTATTTCTTTTCTATCAATTAAAGAAAGCGAATGCTCCGCGTTCTTTTTCTCAATCTCAAAAGCCATTGATCAACACCTCTCTTCGGTACAGTTTATGCAACCGAGAGTGTTAATATGTCAGTCAACGACCTCGTAGAGTTCTCCTGCGGAATCTTTTCCGACGGTTTCTCTTATTTCTTTGACTCTTACACTCAAAGAACGCTGACCGAATCGAACCGTTATCACATCGCCGATTTTAACATCATAAGACGCCTTGGCGGGTTTACCGTTAACGGTAACAAGATCGCCGTCGCATGCGTCGTTGGCGACGGTTCTTCTTTTAATAATTCTCGAAACCTTTAAAAATTTATCAAGTCTCATAATCTCACCTATAATTATACTTTAATTGTGCCAAAAAGTCAAGTATATTAATTCTGATGCTTGATTCGATCCCAGATAGAGTCAAGTTCATCCATATCAAGCTCAGTAATATCCTTGCCATCCTTAATAACCTCGGCTTCAAGACGTGCGAAACGTTTGATGAACTTTTCGGTTGCACGTGTAAGCGATTCTTCGGCATCAAGACCGAGTTTTCTTGCAAGACTCACTGCAGTAAAGAGCAGATCACCGAATTCTTCATCAACTTCTTCTGTATTTCCACCCACGATGGCTTCTTTCAATTCCGCAGTCTCTTCCTCCAGTTTCAACATGACCGAATCTGGATTTGGGAAATCAAAGAAGGGTGCACGTTTACCTACCTTCTGTGCTCTCATAAGCGCAGGAAGAGCGGGAGGAACCGATTCAAGCTTTGAAGTGATCGTATTTCTTTGTTTTTCTTCTGTTTTGATCTTTTCCCAATTGCTCAGCACAACATCCGATGTATTTGCAATAACACTGCCAAAAACGTGAGGATGGCGATGAACCAGCTTCGCGCAAATGTCGTGAATTATATCATTGATATCCGATCTTTCAGCTTCGCGCTCAAGCTCGGCATGAAAAACCACCTGCCAAAGCAGATCACCGAGTTCTTCGCGCATAAGTTCGGGATCGTCGTTATCTATTGCTTCAATAACTTCGTAAGTTTCTTCGATAATGTCTTTTCTTATGGATTTGTGGGTTTGCTCTCTGTCCCAAGGGCATCCGCCGTCCGCACGAAGTAACCGCGCCAAAAGACAGAGATCGCTGAAATCATATTTTTCATTTTTATTAGCGAGATATTCAAATCCGCTCATGCTTTTTTCAGTCATTTTTAAATCCTTTTATGAACTTATAAATTTATATTTTTTCAAAAAATCCGCTATTGGCTTCAGTATCTTAACTCCTGAAATATCCGTATAGGTCACAACTTTGAAAAGTAATGCAAAAAACGCATACATCGCAACAGCAAATAAGATCGACGTCGTGAGCGACATCAACAAACCGACGCCTTTATATACCATGAAACTGTAAAGTACACCGCTAAGTCCGATACCGGCGGCTGCCGCTGCAAATGTTTTGGCTAAAGAAATTAACGCAAATCTTTGCGGTGTATAAATCGTGATAAAAATCAGATCCAATATTAAAATGGTAAAAGTACACGCTACAGTGCTCAGCGGCGCTCCGTAGATTCCTATATTACTTCCGACAAGAATATATTCAGCAACGATCTTTACAATCGCGCCGACTGCCATAGAAACTATGGGTAATGAAGGTTTCATATAGGCTTGGAGTGTTGAATTACACACGGTTATGAGACACGAAAACACAATCGCCGCAGAAAGCACCGACAAAAGAGGCGCCGCAAATGTGCAGGCTTCAGCTTCGGCGGGATAAAGTACCAACAAAATCGGCTTGGCAAACACGGCCAACCCCGCAGCCGCGGGTATTGCAAGCATGCAGCAAAGCCTGAGAGCGACAGTAAATGTCTTCTTTGATTCTGCTACGGCACCGCGGGCAACGGCGCCGGTCAAAGCAGGTATCAAAGATATGCCTATTGAGGTTATCAATGCAGGAGGAAGGTTAAAAAGCGGTATAGCAAGATTTGTATAACTGCTATATAAGCTCACCGCAGCTCCGGAGGAAAATCCACTGTCAACAAGTCGGTTGGTTATCAACGCGGTATCAGCAAGGCTCGTCAGGCTTGTAACACAAGATGACAACGTAATAGGAAAAGCTATAACAAAAAGTTCGTATAGTATTTTTCGGTTACTGTCTGTGTGTGCTGAATTCTTATTGCAATATTCATTGTATTTTTTATTGTAAATCAAGAGGTGTATGATGAGATATATTACGGAAATCAAAACACCTGCGGAAAGTCCTGTAACAGCCGCTGCTGCTGTATATGCAGAATTCATTCCCGCATTTACGCAATAAGCAGCTAAGCCAACTCCCAATACAAGCTTACCGACCGATTCGATCAACTGTGAAACAGCAGTAGGAGCCATAATCTCATGCCCCTGAAAATATCCTCGGATCGCACCGGAAATACAAATAAAAAGTAAGGTAGGAGCTATTGCCTTTACAGCAGGCGAAGAATCATCAATCCCTATAGCAACAGAATAGAAATCGGCACCAAAATCTAGTATCAGCGTGCCTGATATACCCAATATCAAAAACAAAAATAACGAAGCGAAAAATATTTTTCTTACGTTTGAATAATTCTCACAAGCTCTGTTCTTTGAAACAAGGATTGAGAGTGCAACCGGAAGCCCCGCGGCGGCAATAGAATTCAAAAGCATATAAATGTTATATGCAGACGAAAAATATGCCATACCGTCTATGCCAACGATATTGATTATCGGTATTTTAAAGAGCAGTCCTATAATTTTGCATATTAACGTTGAAAATGTTAGCAGCATAACACCGGAAATCATTCGACTTCCGCTCTTTTTATTAGTTCCGATCACATTATTCTCCGACAGCAAAAGAGCCTCCCCAAATTAATCATTAAACTAATAAAATATATTCCCGTCAATGACAAATATGAATTGTTTTATACAAACTCGTGATACAATGAATCCGGAGCAAGATATGATTTATCAATTGGAGTAAAATCACTGATAAGTTCAAGAATATCCTGTGCCTCATAATAAAATTCGCTTTCCTTGTGTATCAACGGCAAAATCTCGCAGAGGTAAGGTTTCAGCATGCCAATCTCATAACACAACGTAGAATTAATGCTGATATTTGCTTTTGAAGCATACGGAAAAATATTATCATTTTCGTTACGGCGGACAGATCTCCACAACTCAAAAGTAAATTCCGGAGATGCTGATCTTCTGTAATAATCTCTCACCAACCGTCTGAAGAAACGTATATCTACTCCGGCTATGGTAGTATTTCCCGCCTGGATCGATCTCGTTGCATTGATATAAATCGTTGTTGTCGGGAAAGATTTAAGCAAAGCATATACTTCGGGATAAAAAACCTGAATACCTTCGATGATGAATATGTCATTATCATCAACAGGAATCAAACGGGATTCGCCTCTTGTCCCCTTCTTGAAATCGTAAGTCGGAACTTCAACAACATTCTCGTCGTCATCAAATATCTCTTTAAGAGTCAGCGAAAGCTCTTTGGTATCGATAGTATCGGGAGAATCAAAATCTATCTCACCTTTTTTCGATCTCTTTTTTAGCAACGCGCGGTCATAATAAAAATCATCGATTGAAATTGTGTGAACTCTCTTGCCTTTTTCTTCAAGTATCTTAGTAAGTTTTTTTGCGGTTGTAGTTTTACCCGCACACGTGGGACCACAGAGCGCAATAGCTTTCACGCTTTGACCGTGAAAGCGTCCGCGGCTTACAAGCAAATCATCATAACAAGCTCTTAATTCGGCATCAAAAGTAGCATCACCTATACGAACACTTTCTTGAGCCTGACTTGGGGTTAAAAATCGATGAACAGAAATCATTGTAACCTCCGGATTATTTATTCGACTTAATCAATTGGATTATTTGCAAAGAACTCGTCAATTCCTTCAATAATTGCGGAAGAACCTTCTTTTTGCAAATATTCATAAGGATATTTGGGATTAAAAATTCGTTTAATTACGGGCTTGCTTTCTCCTGGAACACCAAGATTAACAAGCTTGGTAACGGCTCCCGCGCCGGCGGAAAGGATGGAATGAACTTCTTCCATCATATAAATATTATATCTACCTTCATGACCCGGCAAAGAAAAACCTACATTTTCAAAATTACCAACCGTGTTTTTCTGCCTGTACATATAATAGGGTATATACCCGGAATCTCTTGACTTGATCTGCGCATAATCAACCGACTTTCCCGCATCTCCGCCCCTGAGCGAATATACGTTGCTCTGTTTCCATGCTGCTGAACGTTTTACACAGAAAGTATGAACCGTGATGTTCTCAGGTCTCAGTGCAATAATTCCATCCATTGAAGCGGCAAATCTTTGGAAAGTATCGCCCGGTAATCCTGCTATCAGATCTGTATTGATCTCATCGATGCCGACCTCTCTTGCGGTGTTATATGCTTTATAAAAATCATCAACCGTATGGGAGCGTCCTATACCCTGCAAAACTTCCTCACAAAGGGTCTGAGGATTTACGCTGATTCGCCCGACGCCATATTCTTTTATAACCTTGAGTTTTTCATTTGTTATCGTATCGGGTCTTCCCGACTCGCAGGTAAACTCTTCTATATTTCTTCCCGCAATTCCTTCAGAAAGAGCATTTAAAAGCTTGCGAAGCTGATCAGGTTCGAGGATAGAAGGCGTGCCGCCGCCGATATAAACGGTTTTGATATTTAAACGGTTTCTGTCAATAGCAGCAAACAATTCTTTCAGATCTACAATCAATCTATCCACATATTCAGGGATAAGAGAAAGCAGCTTGTTTGAAGTATAGCAAACAAAAGAACAGTACTGACATCTGGTAGGGCAAAAAGGAATGGAAACATAAATACTGCAATCCGCAGGAGAAGGAGTACCTATAATTTTCTTTTCATGGATTGCCACCTCAGTTGCCAGATTGGCTTTTTTAGCATAAAGAAGATAATCGCTCATAAGCTGCCTCTTTACGCGAGTCTTACTCATACCCGTAGCAAGCATCTCTGAGGCAACTTTAGTAGGTCTTACTCCTGTCAGCACACCCCAAGTCGGACGGTATTCGAGAAGCTTACCAAGGGCTCCCGCCACCGATGCACCAACAGCAAGTTTACAGCATCTCTCATCGGTAAGATCAGGGCGAAAAGCCGTTTCTCTCAAACACTCGGCAGTATTATTCCCCAGCTTGACAAAACTATATGCTTTATATCCGTTGTCGGCTTTTTCTACTTTAAGAGTAAGTTCAGGAACATTATCTGCCGGTTCCTCGTCATCGGGAAAGGTTGAGCCCGGGAAAAATATCATACAGAGAGTCTGAACATAGTATCTGTTGATATCGCCGTCAATATGCAGTATCATGACGCACCTCCCGAACGCGGGGCACGAAGCGCATGGCTTTCAAGAATAATAGTCACAGGTCCGTCATCTTGAACATCTATCTTCATGTCAGCTCCAAAAACACCTGTTGCTACATGAGGTACCGCATCACGGAGTTTCTCTACAAAATAATCATACATCCGAGATGCTTCTTCCGGCTTTTCGGCGCCCATATAATCGGGACGGTTCCCTCTTCTGCAGTTGGCTAAAAGTGTAAAATTTGAAATCGCAAGGATCTCGCCGCCTATATCGTTAAGAGACAAATTCATTTTGTCCTCTGAATCAGTAAATATCCTCAGCGCCGGAATTTTTTTGATTATTACATCTGCATCTGCATATGTATCTCCCGAAGCAACTCCGAGAAGTATGAGAAACCCTTTACCGCATTTGCCGACAGACTCACCTTCAACCGTCACCTCGGCTCGGTTCACTCTTTGAATTACCGCTATCATTTATGAAAAACCTCTTGAAACGTTTTTAATATCCTTGAGAGACGAAAGTCTGGAAACAATGGAATTATAATGATCGATATTCTTGCATCCGACTTTCAGATCAATAATAATTGTATTATCAGACCTCGCCAATGAATTGATTTGTAGTATTGACACACGCATATCAGCCAAGGTACTTGTGATATTCGCGATAAGCGAAATGGTATTATCAGCAAGCACGCGGACAAGAGCTTCGTATACACCCGCTCCCGAGTCTCCGACCGTACTTCGTTCCCATTCCACGGGAACCCATCTGTTCGCATGTTCAAGATCACGCATTCCCTGCTTGACATTCGGGCAATCTCTCTTATGAACAGAAATACCATAGCCTTTTGTGATAAATCCGATAATATCATCACCCGGCAAGGGATTGCAACACTTTGCAAATTTAACCGAACATCCCGCTTCGCCGTCAACAATAACACCGCTGTTGCTCTTTACGTTTCTCGGCTTTTTGGCAACCTGAATCTGAGATACGTCTGTCAGTGGAACGGGAGTTTCTTCGGGTTTAACAACACGGTCGAATTCATCTCTGAGTTTAAGCGCAATCTTGGAAATTGCCAGTCCGCCATATCCCAGAGTATTATATAGATCTTCAAGACTCATAAAGCCGGTTCTTGCACCGACCGCAGTACAAACTTCGATAAACTGAGCATCGGTATAACTTCGTCCAAAATGCTTGAATTCAGCTTCAAGAGCTGCCTTACCGACAACAATATTATCTGCTCTCTTCTCTTTTTTAAACCATGAACGAATCTTGGTTCTGGCTTCGCTTGTCTGAACGATCTTAAGCCAGTCACGGCTCGGTCCTTTAGACGCAGATGAAGTAATTATTTCAACGATTTCGCCATTCTTCGGAACTCTGTCGATCGGCACGATCATACCGTTGATCTTTGCGCCGACCATCTTGTTCCCCACCGCCGAATGAATTGCATAGGCAAAGTCTATTACCGTAGAACCGTAAGGCAGTGCAATTACGTCGCCTTTTGGGGTAAACACATATGTTTCGTCGTGGAAAACGTCGGTTTTGAGAGCCTGCATAAACTCATCCGGGTCTCGCGCCTCATCTTCTGTTTCAATAAGCCTTGCGATCCATTCGAGCTTTTTGTCAAGATCCATTCCTGCTTTCTCACCGCTCTTGTATTTCCAGTGAGCCGCAACACCGTATTCAGCGATCTGATGCATTTCACGGGTACGTATCTGTACCTCAAAAGGTATTCCGTCCCTTCCTATAACGGTAGTATGGAGCGAACGGTACATATTGGGCTTGGGCGTTGAGATATAATCCTTGAATCGTCCCGGCATAGAATTAAACTTTTCATGTATAATTCCAAGCACAGTATAGCACTCAAGTTCTGTATTAACAATAATTCTTAAAGCATAGAAGTCGTAAATTTCGTCAAAGCTCTTGTTCTGCGTATACATTTTCTTATAGATACTGTATACGGTTTTGATTCTGCCCTCAAGGCGGTAATCTATGGAGTACTCTTTAAGCTTTTCCGATACAAGAGCACGGATATTGTCGATAAAATTCTGGTTCTGACCATATTTGCGCTCAATATCACTTTTGACTTCTTCATATCCTATAGGATCAAGATAGTAGAGACCGAGATTTTCAAGTTCTTGCTTAACTCTCTGCATACCGAGACGGTGAGCAAGCGGCGCGAAGACCTGCATCGTTTCAAGAGCAGTTACGCGTTGTTTATTTTCCGGCTTCGCGTTAAGAGTGCGCATGTTATGCAATCTGTCGCAAAGTTTAATAAAAATAACTCTTATGTCTCTTGACATAGCGAGAAGCATCTTTCTGAGATTTTCAATATGAGCTTCTTCCTTATCTTCTATGTCAAGGGTAACCATCTTTGTCAAACCGTCAACTATTTCCGCAACCGAGGATCCAAACAGCTTTTCGATTTCGGCAAGATTAGTCTTATCTGCGCAATCCTCAACCGTGTCGTGAAGAAGAGCCGAACAAATAGAGTCGCTGTCAAGCTCAAGTCCCGCTACGATCTCTGCAACCGCCAGCGGATGCGAAATATAAGGCTCTCCGCTCGCTCTGAACTGTCCCTCATGAAGAGATGCGGCATAATTATACGCCTGGCATATCTTCTCTATATTATAATTTTTTCCCGTACCGGCGAGGATACCGAGCAATCGGTCTATTCCCGTACCGGGATGGATAATGTCATTCCTGTTATCCATAAACAGTATTCTCCTGCAGTTTATTCTCTCATTTGTTCGCGCAGAGCTTTAAGTATTTTTGAATCCTCAAGATTTACCTTTTCCGCACCGCCTCGGGTAATAACGCTTATATCTTCGGGCAGATTCCATCTGTCACCGTTTTTATCCGAAATTATAGGTAAATATTCGACTTTAAATATATCAAGCTCATTGAAAACTTCAAGCATAATGCGATATTTTACAAAGTTCGGAGCACTTTCCGACGGAAACTTTTCGGCAAAAAGTTTTTTCGCAGTAGTATCGGCAATACTCAACCTTACATCTGTCAGTAAATTCAGTATAAGTCTGTATAATGCAACAAAATCCTGCCTTTCGGGATAATAGCCTTCCGATTTTGTAAACTCTTCACCATTAAGTACAGAAAAAAGTTTAGAACGTTCAGCTGTACGTTCGTTATATACATCTTCAGCGTATCTTATATCGCTCAATATGAGCTGAAGATCTGTATGTCCGTTAAAAGTGTTTATGCCGACAGTAAACAAAACATCAACTTTATTGCCAATATTAAAACTATTTTGCGATTCGGAGACACCGAAAAGCAGACCGGTAAACTTGCATCCGTCTTTTTCAAAAGTAAATTTCAAATGTTTGCCTGCACCGATTCCTCTGACAGAAGTTACTGTGAGATCGGTCAGAATAAAAGTCGGTGTCGGATTTTGAGGTCCGCAGGGTTCGATCAGTTGATTGATCTCACGTGCAAAACTCAAAGTTACATCCTTAGGCGACAGAATCTTATCCGCTGCCAGCACCTGCACTCTTTCCAGATTATTGAGGATCGGACGTGCATAATTATTCAGCTTTTCTCTGAAAGCTTCAAGATTTCCCCTTCTGATAGAAAGACCTGCTGCAAGTTCGTGACCTCCGTATTTTTCAAGAAGCTCGGAGCATTCCGCCAATGCGGCAACAAGATTAAAGCCTTCTACGCTTCTTCCGGATCCTTTTCCGAGATCAACAGGAGACTCATCACAAAGAGGCGGAATACTGCCGTCAAAAGTGATTAGTATCGACGGCATGCCGTATCTTTCGGTTATTCTCGAGGATACAATACCTATAACACCCTGCTGCCAGTCATTATCATCCAGAACGATAACACCGCCGTCTTTGATATGAAGATTCCATTCTTCTTCAATTTTTTCAAGCGCACCGTCAACGATCTTGTTCTCTTCTGCCTGACGCATTCTGTTGGTCTCGCAAAGCTCCTCGGCGATGATCTTTGCGTTATCGGGATCATCTGCCAACAGCAACTCAACGGCAATAGCAGCATTCGACA
This sequence comes from Eubacteriales bacterium, assembly GCA_045535915.1. Taxonomy (GTDB): domain Bacteria; phylum Bacillota; class Clostridia; order Oscillospirales; family CAG-272; genus CAG-390. Next base: position 19,803 of record JAZSMP010000340.1, read on the forward strand.
TTCTTCCCGCTGCATTCAAGCGAGGAGCTATGGTAAATCCAATATACGTAGAAGTAATTTCTTTTTTCGCCGCAGAATAAGCAGTTTTATTCGATGAAGCTTCAATCAATGCCGCAATACCGGGACGGGGTCTGGCTTCTATAATCTTCAGCCCCAATGAAACTATCATGCGGTTTTCGTCGCATATAGGCATTACATCGGCAATTGTTCCGATTGACACCAAATCACCGTAAGTAAGCAGAGATTTCCTTTGTGCTTCATATTCTGTCATACCAGTTGCTGAACATCTTGCGATTTCAACTGCACATATCAATTTATATGCAACGCCAACACCCGCAAAATCCTTAAATGGATATGTATCATCAGGTCTGTGAGGATCTATAACAGCAACTGCGTCCGGCAATTCGGGACGACACTCATGGTGATCGGTAATAATAATATCAATTCCAAGCGACTTGGCATATTCAACTTCATCAATAGCGGTAATACCGGTATCAACAGTGATTATAAGTGTTACACCCCTACTATGCAGTTTTCTGATTGCCGCACGGTTGACACCGTATCCTTCGTCACTTCTGCTGGGGATGTAATATCCCGCACGCAAACCAAGCGAAGTAAGGTACAAATACATCATAGAGACAGATGTCACTCCGTCAACATCGTAATCGCCGTATATTGCTACGACTTCATTTTTATTATCTATTGCTTTTAAAATTCTATGTACCGCCTTGTCCATATCCTTAAGCATATAAGGATCTTTCTGCTCGCAAGTATCTTTATTTACAAAATTATGAGCTCCTTCGGCGGTATTTCCGCTTCTGACGGCTATCAACTCGGCGGTAGCGCGTGATAATTTATATTTATCTATTAACATATCAACAACGCTCTCCGAACACTCATAGTTTCGGAGAGACCATTGTTTCTTTACATCGGTATAATCCATTTAAATATTGCTTTCGTATTAAAATATTTAGTCAAAATTCATTAATTATCGGGGCGAAAATCTTTTCATTACGGCAAGCGCCGTTCTTATTCCGTCCACGGCAGCACTCGTGATTCCTCCCGCATATCCGGCGCCCTCGCCGCAAGGATACACACATTTCCTTCCGCACGCAATACCCGACTCATCACGTAATATTCTTATCGGAGCAGAAGTTCTGCTCTCTACGGCAGTCATCACAGCATCATAAGCGTCAAAACCGGGAAGTTTCTTTGCAAAGGAATTAAAACCGTGACGAAGTTCTTCATTAACGTAAGGCGGGAAAATTTCCGAAATATCGCTTACCCTGACACTGCCTCGTGTATAAGAAGGCATTATTCTTTCCGGAGATCTTAAAGAAGTCTTTTTTCCGCATAAAAAATCTCCAAGTAATTCAACCGGTGCAGTAAAGTTTCCGCCGCCCAAAGTAAATGCCTTTCTTTCAAGTGCTCTTTGGAATTCTACTGCACCCATGGGCGTTCCGTCATAATCATCGGGCCGAATGCTGACGGCGACCGCAGAATTTGAATTAAGTCCGTTTCTGGCATGCCTGCTCATTCCGTTTACAACAAGTCCGCCTTCTTCGGAAGATGCCGCAACCACTTCGCCTCCGGGACACATACAAAAAGTGTATACTCCTCTTCCGTTCTTGGTATCGGACAGCGCATATTCTGCAGCGCCTAACAGTGGATCACCCGCGTGATCGCCATAAAGACCTCTCTCAATATCTTCGCGAAGATGTTCTATTCTGACTCCAACCGAAAACGGTTTTGCAATCATCGAAAAACCACTGTCATTCAAATATGAGTAAGTATCCCTTGCACTATGACCGATAGCAAGAATAATGCTGCTTCCGCAAAAATCCCCGAGACTCGTTTTGGCAGTTACACTTCCGTCGTCATTTTCCGATATAGCCTTAAGCAAGCAATTATAGTAGACCTCTCCTCCATATTCCAATACTTTATCAAGAAGATTCTTGACCACACCCTGCAACAAGTCTGTTCCGATGTGCGGTTTCGCCATATAACTTATTTCAGCAGGGGCTCCAAAATCCCGCAATCTGTTTATTACATACCTGCATAGAGGATCATTTATGCGAGTAACCAGTTTTCCGTCAGAAAATGTTCCGGCACCGCCCGCCCCAAACATTACATTTGACTCGGTATTAAGCATGCCTGTTTTGAAAAAAGAATTTACAGAAGCAATACGATCTTCAAGCTTTTCTCCTCGTTCAATCAAAATAGGCTTATATCCTTGTTCTGCAAGAATCAATGCCGCAAACATTCCTGCGGGTCCGGCACCGACTACGATGGGACGGTGGTTGGACTTTTCGGTCCCAAAATCAAGGTTTATATCATTTGAATCATCTAAGCGAAAGCCTTCTTTTGAAATACGCGCTGAATCCACCTTGAAACCCTCGGCAGATTCTGCAAGAACGGTATAAACGAATCTAATATCATCCTTACGTCTCGCATCTACAGATCTTCTGTAAACAGAAAAAGAAACGTCGCTGTTATTAACTTGTGCGATTCTGCGCAATTTCTTGCTTACAATCTCAAAAGCCTCCGCGGATGCAGCGGTATACGGCAGCGAGATAGTTTCTGAAATCAATCTGTTGCATTTGATCTTTGTGGGTTCCATTTCTAAAATCAAGCCTCTGTTGTGGTTTCCGCCGTATTTGCCGGATCGGTATCAGTCGTAGTGTCCTCGGGGGGAGTTGTCATTTCCGCGAGCTCTGCGACAATAGTAACTGTTTTGGGCGGATTAAGGATTTCAACACCGCTCGGGAATAATAGCGAATCGAATCCGATTTGCACCGATACATCATTTCCGTCCAAAGCATAAATATTAACAAAATCAAGTTCATTCAACACCTTGGGGTCGCCTTTAACCTTGACTTGTTCCGTAGATACGTAAACGGATGAATAATCCGATGCACTCACGCCCGGAAGATAAGTGCAAAGAAGCGATACGCTCTTCTCCATAGTGACGGGAACTGTTACTGTCACGCTCATGTTATCGATCGAAAGATAGGTAGAATCAATAAGATTTCCGGACTTATCAACCAAAACGACCTCGGTACGGATTACTGTGCTGGTCATTACCGTTCCGAGATTAATATACGCTTGGGCAGATTTAATCCTTTCAACAACATCTGACGGTCCCTTAACTATAACGGAAGTGATATCGGAAGTGGGTTCTCCCATTTCATAAATTGTATCCATGCTGTATTCGGTTACATTAATCTCAACTCCGATTTCACGTTCGACATTTTCGTCAACAGAAACAACTACTGTTTCCGGATATCTGGAAACCAGAGAAACAGTGTTGGGGAGATTTACAGATACCTCAAGACTGTGTTTGCCGCTTTCTGTAAGTTTGCTTATGTCGATATATGCAGAAAAATCATTTTCGGACAGCTTGGCAATATCGCTTCTGAGTCCTTTAACAGTAATGCTGACTTTGCTTTCCTCGAGATTCACCACAGACATGTTAGTTTTGTCTTCAAGTTCTTCCCAACCCTCAATGTCAATATCAATCAAGTTGAATGTCTTTTCAAAATCCTGAGTGGTAATATTAACAACATAGATCCAAATACCGAGTGCAACAATGAAACAGAGAATTCTTGAGAAGAACCATTGCTTGGGCAAGCCTGTTTTTTCGCCGCCCGATGAATTTGCATCATAAAAATTCTTGAAAGCATTATTCATTTTCGGCTCCTCCCTTCCTATTTCTTCTCTGTTTCTTATTCTTCTTTTCGCCGGGTTGACGTTTTGAATTATCCGCGGGAAGTAAATATTTTGTTATTTCCTTCTTCAGAGATTCTTCGGTGAAATCTCTTGTAAGTTCACCGTCAATCGCAACCGAAATCGTTCCGGTCTCTTCCGAAACAACTATTACTATTGCATCGCTGACTTCGGACAGTCCCAAAGCTGCGCGGTGGCGGGTTCCAAGATCCTTGTTTACATCAGCGTTTGACAAAGGCAGATAGCATCCTGCAGCGTAAATTCGTTTATCGCGTACAATCATAGCGCCATCGTGCATAGGAGCTTTGTTAAAGAATATGTTTCTGATAAGCAGCGATGACATCTCAGCGTTAAGTATAACACCGTGCGACAAATGCTCGCCTAGCTTCGTTGAGCGTTCAATTGCAATGAGTGCTCCTGTTTTTGTATTTGAAAGGACCTCTGCCGCCTCAGCTATAGTCTCCGCTGTATTAATTATCGCTTTGGCATCTGTTTCGCTTATACCTCGAAAATCTTTGATTTTCGTGGAACCGAATCGTTCAAGAGCGGCGCGCAAATCCGATTGGAATATAACAATCAGCGCGATCATACCAACCTGTACAAAGTTCTCGAGGATATAGATCAATGCCCTCATATTGAAAATCATACTGATAAAGAGGACTGCCATTACTATAAGAATACCGCGCGCCAAACGAACCGCGCGGCGCTGGCGTATAAATTTGTATACGTAAAACAGTATTATCGAAAGAATAACAATGTCAACGAAGTCGACAAACTTCATTTCGGCAATAACACCTATAACATATCGATTAACAAGGTCTGCAAATATTCTCCAGTACTCATAAATTCTATCTAACATTGCCAGCTCCGTAATAAATGAATATGATTATATATATTTTATCACATATATTAGAATATTTCAATAGTAAATTCAAGAAAAAAACAAAGAATCAATTAAAATTTAATTCACGCTATCGTATTCACAAAAATTTCATACATACAAGCACTAAATGTGCTATAATTATTTTATTAAAAGTCAAGCATGAAAGGAGTTACATATGATCTTTTCGATAAATATTCCCGTGAAAATAATTTCGGGCAGGGGATGTCTGATCAACCACTCAAAGGATATTGTGATCGGATCTAAAGCATTCGTTGTTACCGGCAAAGCCGGAGCAAAATCAAGCGGCGCACTCACCGATACCATTCGTATACTTGAAGAAAATCGCATCGAATATTATCTTTATTCCGATGTGAAAGCTAACCCTCCCCTTCTTGATGCATATGAAGCAGGCAAATCCGCACGCAATTTCGATGCCGATTTTATCATCGGTATAGGAGGCGGTTCCGCAATGGATGCAGCAAAAGCTATTGCAGCGTTTGCAGCCAATCCTTCTATCAAGCCGGAAGATATTTTCACATCATCCAATCTCGAAAACGGTGCGCTTCCAATCGTACTGATCCCAACCACTGCCGGAACCGGAAGCGAAGCTAATCCATATTCCGTGCTTTCTCTCCCGGACGGCGAAAGAAAGAAGACTTATTCGTCGAACTTTGCATGGGCGAAAGTTGCATTCCTTGATCCGGCATATACCGAATCTCTCAACTATTCTACAACCGTCAGCACAGCTCTCGACGCATTTGCTCATGCACTTGAATCATATCTTTCACCGAAATCAACCGCGCTTTCCGCTATGTTGGCTGAGTATGCTGCAAAAAACATATGGGACGTGCTGACACAAATGCCCGACGAATTCACGCCTGAACTTAGAGATATGCTTTGCTACGCTTCTTGTGCAGCCGGAGCCGCCATCAGTATCACGGGCACAGGATTCCCGCATCCGCTCGGATACAGCCTTACAATGCTTTCAGGAATCCCGCACGGTCGTGCATGCGCTGTATTCCACGGTGACTATATCGAATACAATATGCGTACTGAAGAAGGAGCGACTAAAATGAACAGTCTGGCATCTGCTTTGGGAACTACTCCGCGCCTCATGGCAGAATTTCTTCCCGGTCTTGCAGACGTAAATATAACTCTCACTGACGATGAAATCAAAGAATACGTAGATTTGATCAAAGCCGCCAAAAACTATACTAACAGTCCTTATGTATTAAGCGAAAATGAAATGCTTGAAATATACAAAAGGCATTTCACTCGGAAAAGAGGAAGATGATGCTTGAAAATCTGAAAAAAGAAGTCTATCGGGCAAATATGATGCTCGTTGAAAGAAATCTTGTTATTAACACTTGGGGAAACGTAAGCGGAATCGACAGAGAAAGCGGGTTGGTTGTAATCAAACCTTCAGGCGTTGAATATTCCGACCTTTCTCCAATCGATCTTCCCGTGCTCGATCTTGAAGGTAATGTTGTTGAAGGTAGCTACAAACCTTCTTCAGATACCGCTACTCATCTTGCTCTCTATCGTGCGTTTCCGGAAATCGGCGGAATTACACATACCCATTCACTTTACGCAACTTCGTTTGCTCAGGCAGGAAGAGGTATCAAAGCTTACGGAACAACACACGCCGACTACTATCCCGGCATCATTCCATGCTCCAGAAAAATGACTCCGGGAGAAATCAACGAAAATTACGAACTTAACACCGGAAAAGTGATAATCGAAACAATTGCCGATATTGGTGCAGACAAGCTTCACGCATGTCTTGTCTATTCACACGGTCCCTTTACATGGGGCAAGGACGCCATTGCTTCCGTTGATGCAGCGGTCGTCCTTGAAGTCGTTGCTCAAATGGCATTCAATACCGAAATCCTGCAGACTGCTACCAATTTAAACGGTGGAATCCCCATGCAACAGGATCTTCTCTTAAAGCACTATAACCGCAAGCACGGTCCTAACGCCACCTACGGTCAAAACTGAATCATAAAAAGCCAAAGCTTTCTTAATGAAAACTTTGGCTTTTTTATTATAATAGCGGCGCAAACAATCTCATTATGCTGTTTATAAATCTCATAAAGAGACCTGCGCGGCATTCGTCTTTTGTAATTTCATGACTAATTTCAAGAGTGGTTAAAAAATCTTCCTTTGCTTGCATAACAGCACTGCTGCCGTAAAGCATTGTTCCGCATTCGAAATGAAGGTACAAACTTCGAAAATCGAGATTAGCAGTTCCTATACTTGCGACCCGATCGTCGCTGACCATGACCTTGGAATGGATGAACCCCGGTGTGTATTCATATATTCTGACTCCGCCATCAATCAGTTCGCTGTAATAAGAACGTGTAGTTACATGCACCATCTTTTTATCCCATTTATGCGGAGCAATTATTCTTACGTCAACGCCGCTCTTTGCCGCAAGAGTCAAGGAAGTAAGCATACTGTTATCGATAATTAAGTATGGTGTCATAATATACAAATACTTTTTTGCTTGTTCGATTATCCGGGTATAAACATGCTCACATACGTGGTCTGTATCCAACGGACTGTCACAATAAGGCTGAACGTAACCGTCATGTATCTCACATATTTGTTCAGATGTATTTGGCTTCAGATCGGCTATATTCGCAACAAGCGAATGTTCCGAATCAGTTAATATCCAATTTTTCATAAAGATAACGGTTAACGCCCATGCCGCATCTCCGGTAAGCTTTACCGCTGCATCCTTCCATCTTCCGTATTTTTCGATTTCGTTTATATATTCATCTGCAATATTAACCCCTCCGGTAAAAGCGACTTTACCATCTACCGAACAAATTTTTCTGTGATCCCTATTATTTTGCAGACCCGTCAGGATCGGACGAAATCTGTTAAAAGCACGGCATTCGATGCCCAGTTCTGCAAGTTTTTCCGGATATTTCTTCGGAAGTTGAAAAATGCATCCGAAATCGTCATATATTATCCTGACATCAACTCCGCTTTTGGCTTTTTCTGCGAGAATATCCAAAACAGAACCCCACATCTTACCTTCACTGATGATAAAATACTCCAGAAAAATGTATCTTTCGGCATTGCTGAGCGCATCCAATAACGCAGGATAAAAATCTTCTCCTGAAGAGTAATATTCCGTTTCTGTATGATCACATACAGGGAATCCTGCATATTTATATAGATATGCTATCTGCTTTTGATTTTCCGGATAGTTATCCGAAGCACGTTGTGCGCATGACTCGGAATAATCCGTAACAGCTGTAGCCATTTCATCAATTTGTTTCATAAACGGTTCCATCAGTCTCATAGACGTCTGAATGGAAAAAACAAGGTATAACAGCCCGCCGAATATGGGAAAACACAAAATAAGATATATCCAAGTCAATTTATAAGCGTCTTTAGTATGTCTCACAATAACCACAAGACTTATGAGCAGACTTATTAAATTAAAAGCCACAGCAATATACGGCGATGATTTTGCTCCGCTAAAAATAATCCAAATCAAGACTGATATTTGTATTATAATCGAAAATGCAACAATTACTCTTCCGCGGAAAAAATGAGGTAAAACTCTTTTCTTGTTGGTTGACATTATATCTCCTTTCTAAGATTTTTATAACATACCTTAAAGCCGGAGCAAAAATCAGCTCCGGCTTTATAAAAATTATAAAGATCAGTTGCGTTTTGCAGCAGATACACTGCGCTGAATAAGCTTGATAAGCTCAACAACGGGAATTACAAGGAACGCCAGGCCGATACCAATAAGGTACTCATCAATACCGACGGTGCTGAATCCGAATACGGATGCAAGGAAAGGAATTTCGATTACAAGAGTAGTGAGAATGAATGCAAGAGCCATCGCGCCGAAAAGGAACATATTCTTACCCTTGAGTGTAAAGATAGAGCCTCGCTGCGAACGCATGTTGAGCGAATGGAAAATCTCTGCCATGGACATTGTAAGGAACGCCATAGTCATACCATGCGCGGAATGAACACCGTTAACCACAACCTCGGTATACCAGTTCGCACCGAATTCAAAGTTCACACCAATAAAGTATGCAGCAAGGGTGAGAATTGATACCATGAGACCCTGATATACCATATCAAAGCCGAGGCCGTTCGAGAAGATACCCTCTTTGCTGGAACGGGGAGGCTGAGTCATGATATCCTTTTCACCGGGTTCAACGCCGAGTGCAAGCGCAGGGAAACAGTCTGTAATAAGGTTGATCCAGAGCAGATGAGGAGCTTCAAGAATGGTGAAGCCGATCATAGAAGCTGTAAAGATCGTAATAACCTCACTCATGTTGGAAGAAAGCAGGAACTGGATCGCCTTACGGATATTGCTGTAAATCTTTCTGCCCTCTTCAACAGCGGCAACAATAGTAGCAAAGTTGTCATCAGCGAGTACCATGTCAGCAACGTTCTTGGTAACGTCGGTACCTGTAATACCCATGCCGACACCGATATCTGCGCTCTTTATGGAAGGCGCATCGTTTACACCGTCACCGGTCATAGCGGTAACACAGCCGTGCGCTCTCCATGCATTTACAATACGGGTTTTGTGCTCGGGCTGTACACGTGCATATACGGAATACTTTTCAATATCTCGTGCAAGCTCTTCATCACTGATCTCGTCAAGCATTGCGCCCGTGATAGCAAGCTGACCTTCTCCGAGAATGCCGAGCTGACGTGCGATAGCCGCAGCGGTGTCTCTGTGGTCGCCGGTGATCATAACAGGTCTGATTCCCGCGCGGCGGCATTCCTCGATAGCAAGGGTAACCTCGGGACGTACAGGGTCGATCATACCGACAAGTCCGAGGAAGATAAGTCCGTTTTCGATCTCTGCAGGCTCCTCGTAAGAAGCAGGTGCGGAATCGTGCATACGGTATGCAGCCGCAAGAACTCTGAGAGCCTTGTCTGCAAGACCCTTATTGGCGGCCGAGATCTCATCGCGTATAGCATCGGTAAGCTCAATGACCTTACCGTCGCGGAGAATATGCGTACAGCGGCTTACAACAACATCGGGAGCGCCTGTGGTATGCTGAACAAAGCCGCCCTCGACGGACTGATGGACTGTGGTCATCATCTTTCTGCCCGAGTCGAAGGGGATCTCTCCTACGCGGGGTTCCTTAGCCTCAAGCTCATACTTGGGCAGTCCGAGCTTTGCGGCATAGTCAACAACAGCGGTCTGAGTGGGGTCGCCAATAGAGATCAGCTCGCCCTCGGGAAGCTTTGCATCGGTACAGAGACAGAAGGAAACGGCAAGCTTTTCGCGGTCTGAGCCGTAATCCTCAACGACCGTCATCTTGTTCTGGGTAAGGGTACCTGTCTTATCCGAGCAGATGACCTGAGTGCATCCGAGAGTCTCAACTGCGGTGAGCTTACGGATGACAGCATTTCTCTTGGACATTTTGGTAACGCCCATAGAAAGAACGATGGTAACGACTGCCACAAGTCCCTCGAGAATAGCCGCAACGGCAAGGCTTATAGCGGTCATGAAGGAAGGAAGGATATCATCCTTGAAAGCAAAACCGTCACCGATGCCTCTGAGGACGCCAACGCCGAAGATCACGGCACTGATGGCAATAACTAGAACGGTAAGAACCTTGGAAAGCTGGTTGAGCTTGATCTGAAGGGGGGTATCGCCTTCCTTAGCGGCAGCAAGAGCGCCTGCGATATTACCCATTTCGGTATCCATACCGGTTGCTACAACTACAACGGTTCCTCGGCCGTAAACGATAGTAGATCCCATATAGACCATATTCTTACGGTCTCCGAGAGGAACATCCTTGTTTCCGTCCTTGGGTACGATCACTTCACTGGTCTTGATTACGGGAACCGATTCACCGGTAAGAGCCGCTTCCTCTGCCTTCATAGAGAAACAATCGATAATACGGCAGTCTGCGGGAACAGCATCGCCAGCTTCGAGAACGACGATATCGCCGGGAACGAGCTCCTCGCTCTTTACAACGATCTGATGACCGTCGCGGATGACCTTGCTGGTCGCCGCCGCCATTTCCTGCAGGGCTTCAATAGCCTTCTCTGCCTTGCTCTCTTGATAAACGCCGAGAATTGCGTTAATGAGAACGACGACAAGTATAATGAAAAAGTCAGTAGGGAATGCGCCTTCCATCACCTCGGTGATCAAGGATATGCCCGCCGCAACGAGAAGGATAATGATCATCGGATCTGCAAGCTCCTTCAGGAACTTTACAAATATCGATTCTTTTTTGCCCTCAGCGAGCTTATTGAGACCGTGCTTCTGCAGTCTTTCGGACGCTTCAGAAGAGCTCAAACCCTCGGGGCGTGTGTTTTGTTCGATCATAATCTGACCGACTTCACGAAGATATTCTTTCATAATAATCAACTCCTTTATGTATTTGCAAGAATATTCTTAACCTTTAAAAATGTTATTTATTCGCCAATTATCAAATAACGTTAAGTCCTTCAAGAAGAAACTTTATTGCGAGCAGAACGAGAATACAACCTCCCGTAAGTTCTGCGCTTTTCTTAAATCTCTTACCAAAAAGATTTCCGATCTTTACTCCGATTGCAGAAAGAATGCAGGTAATCACACCGATAGCGGCAATAGTAAGAAAAATATCGGTTTCTCCGCTGGCTGCTTCATCAAGTGCCAGCGCTACACCAACAGCAAGCGCGTCGATACTTGTAGCGATCGCCATGGGGATCATGGTCTTGGCTTTAAAGCATGCGGAACATTCTTCATCCTCTTCTTTTGAAAGAGACTCCTTGATCATATTTCCGCCGATTATGGCAAGAAGTATGAAAGCTATAACAGCGCAAACTGTTCCGACTACAGAATCATCAAATTTCGACGAAGCCAGACTTGTTGCTGCTTTACCGATCCAATAACCTATAAGCGGCATAAAAGCCTGAAAGCTTCCGAAGTAAACTCCGCATATCAAAGCATGCTTCGGTTTCATTTGAACTACAGACAAGCCTTTACATACAGATACGGCGAATGCATCGGCAGCAAGGCCGACAGATAACAGAAAAATTTCGAGAAACTGCAAAAGAAAAAGCCCCCGTTTCTTGTTTTTGAAACCGGCGGCAAATATATAGACTGATCTGCCGCGCAGATAAGTCTTGTCGTTAAGGCTGACCTTTAGACTAAGCCACGGAAAACCCGAGGATGTTGACTTAATCCCATTCTCTGCGGAATGTCGACTACTCCCTTATGTGGTAAATTATAGCATATTTCAAATCAAAAATCAAGTGGTATTAAATAAAAATCCCGATTTTACAATTTGTTCATATACCTTTTTTCAGGAAAAACATATACAAATGATTAATTTTATGCTATAATTGTTTTATCACTCAAAGGAAACGAAAAAATGATAATTCCACCCGAAATCACATCCGTATGCTTTACAGGTCACAGAGAACTCTCAAAAGCTGAAGAGCAGTACATAAAAGAAAAGCTGACACGCTTGCTAAACGTTCTTATTAATAATCACCGTTTGAAAAACTGTTATGCAGGCGGAGCAACAGGCTTTGATACGGTTGCTTCACAGGTCGTTCTTAATATTCAAAAAGAACAGCCCGATATTAAATTGAATTTAATACTACCCTGCATCGGCCAAGAAAACAAGTGGTCATCAGATCAAAAGAAGATCTATAATGAAATCAAGCAAAAAGCAAACAGTGTACGAACGCTGTCACCTTTCTTTTATAACGGATGTATGCAGGCGCGCAACAAAGAGCTGCTTCTCTCCTCTGACTTATGTATTGCATACCTCCGTGCAGGTACAAGGGGAGGCGGAAGCCTCAACACTGTAATTCAAGCAACAAAAATGGGGATCGCAGTAATTAATCTGGCTGACCCGGAAAGTGAGATCATGAATGAAATTTCCGAATGAAATAATTCCGGCATATGCAATATGGAAAAATAACAGCTCTGAAAAAGACGAATATGTTGACTTTCTGCCAAATGTTGATTTTGAAGATAACACCGAATATACCTTAAGAATAGTCTGTGATACTGACAGAGCGGTTTATCTCGACGGTAAATTGCTTTCTTTTGGTCAATATGCGGATTATCCCGATACTCCCGCTTATGAGGATATCAAATTCCATACAAATACTGACAGCAAACTCAAGATTACCGTATGGCATTCGGGCATTGATTCGCAAACACAT
>JAZSMP010000082.1:0-12069 GCA_045535915.1 Eubacteriales bacterium
GGCGAGCCCTATTATTCGCTTATCCCCGACGCAACCGAGAAGGGCGAGAAGTTCGCGGAAGGATATTCGTATTTTGAAGAGCCTTACGGGCCCTACGTTCCGATCGAGCTCGTTTCTTCACCGAAGAAGAAATTCGGCTCCCGCGCGCGTCTCTATCCCGACGATTTCACGATCGCGGCGAATATGCCGATAGAAAAGAAATGAAGCCGAAGATAATTGCCGTTGTCGGTCATACCGCATCGGGCAAGACAGAGCTCGCGATCCGACTTGCCGAGAGGCTCGGCGGCGAGATCGTGTGCTGTGACTCGATGCAGATCTACCGTGTGATGGATATCGGAACCGCAAAGCCGACTCCCGAGGAGCAAGCGCGCGTTCCGCATCATCTTTTCGATTTTATCGACCCTTTTCGCTCCTATTCCTGCGCGGAATATGCCGAAGACGCCGACAGAGTCATAAAAGATATCATCTCCCGCGGCAAGCTTCCGATAATCTGCGGAGGCACGGGACTCTACCTTGACAGCCTGCTTTTTGAGCGTCCCTTCGATGAAAGCTCGGGCAAGAGCGAGATCCGCGAAAGACTCTGCCGCGAGGCTGAGGAGCTCGGCGCGCACGCACTTCACGTGAGACTCTGCGAGGTCGATCCGGAAAGCGCCGAAAAGATACACGAAAACAACCTGCGACGCGTGATTCGCGCGCTTGAGATCTACGAGACCACGGGCAAGAAAAAGAGTGAGATCGATCTCATTCCCACGCCCGCGAGATACGATCATCTCGCCTTCGAGCTCCGCCGTACCGATATGGCTGAACGCTACGAAAGGATAGGGAAGAGATGCGACGCCATGATCGCGTCGGGTCTGCTCGACGAGACCGAAAAGCTGCTCTCGATGGGTATTTTTGAGAAGAATCCCACCGCCGCGCAGGCGATAGGATACAAGGAAATGCTCGGATGCGTCCGCGGAGAGATGACGATCCCCGAGGCTCGCGAGCGACTTTGCATCGCAACCCGTCAGTATGCCAAAAGGCAGGTTACGTGGTTCTCCGCGAAGAATTATATAGAAACGGTCGGGTTGACAAATGCATCTCCCGATCCGACGGATGCCCTTTGCGCGAGAGTGCGCAAGTGGCTTGAAAATTAAGATAAAAAACAGTTTAATGAGAAAAAACGAGAAAGATAAAAGCCTGATCGCGTCCTCGCGCAGGTCGGATATTCAAAAATTCAATAATGCCGACGAAAAGCAGACCGACGCGAAGAAGAAAAGGCTCGGGTTCGACCTGAATTATCTTTTTTCGGCTCTTCTGGCGGCGGCTGTGGCACTTGCTTCGGTCGGTCTGGTATTTTATTTCGGATACCATTTCGTACGCAGTCTGTCGACCGACGTTACGACCTCTCCCGCATACGACATTACCGAGAGCGAGTACCGCCGTGCTACGGGTTATATCTTCCGAAGCGACGCCGACGTGCTTACCTACTCTTCGGGAACGCCCGACTATAAAAAGGCGGACGGCGCGAGAGTCGGCATTGAGGAGGAGCTTTGCGATATTTATTCGGCTGTTACCGATGAGGTGCGCATGCGCATATCCGAGATCGACCGCGAGATCGCTCTTATCGAGTCAAGCCTCGGTACGGGTGTTATTCAGACGGGACTTCCCGAGGCTCTTGCCGATTCGAAGGAGAATTATGCCGAGATCATGAGCCTGATCGCCAAGGGCGATTACAGCTCTGCCGCGGCACTTTCCGACAGATTCCTTGCCTCTTTGCAGAGAATAGAGGTGCTTGAGAAGGGCGCCGACGAGGCGCAAGCGCGTCTTGCCATTCTTAAAGGCGAAAGAAGCTCGCTGATGGCGGCTTACGGCAAGAAAACGGCGACGATCAAGTCAAAGAGCGTCGGCTACTTTTTCCGCGACACCGACGGCTACGAGAATATCTTCACCCCCGATCTTCTCGGCGAGATGACGGTAGGATCCTTTGCGGAGCTTGTCAAGACCGAGCCCGATGACGTTTCGGATGCCGTCGGCAAGATGATCGGCGACCCGAGATGGTATCTTTGCGTACCGCTCGAATCGGATGCCGCAGAAGGATTTGTCTCGGGAGAAAAATACAATATCATATTCAATGACAGCGGTGCGCGCAGTCTCGAAATGACGCTGGAGAGACTTGTTCTCGATCTTGACGATCATGACGGTGACGGCGACCGCGCTGAGGCTCTCCTTATCTTTACCTCAAAGGAGATGCCGAAAGACTTTTCCTATCTCCGTATTCAGGATGTCAGCGTAGAGCTGGCACAGTATCACGGTTACCGCATACCGATCAACGCTCTGCGATATTACGAGGGAATGACGGGAGTTTATACCCTCGCGGGAGGTTACGTTATGTTCAGGCAGATCGACGTGATCTACGAGGGTAACGGCTACGTTATCGCAGCGGATTATTCGGTTGCCGAGCCGGGCAAGCCGCTGACTTATACCTGCCTCGGATTTGACGAGGACGGCAAGCTCGGTGATTATGAATCTCTCCATACGTTTGCCGAGGAGCGCGGATGGGAGAAAATGATTTATGACAACGGCGGTATACCCGTACCGAAGGGCGAGACGCTGAGGTATTTTTACCACCTCGACGACCTCGAGCAGGTCATACTCACGGGTAAGGATCTCTATCACGGAAAGGCACTTGACTGATATGGATAAAAATAAATATGCCGATCTTCTCGCGCGTTACGATGCCGCGATCGAGGGCATCCGCGCGGCTGAAAAAGAATCGGGCAGAGAGGGCGCGGGCGTCGAACTCGTTGTTGCCGCCAAATACGCCGACTGCGCCGAGCTCGATGCGCTTTGCGAGTACCGCGGCCTCAGTGTCATAGGCGAAAACAGAACAGATACCCTCATCGAGCATTACGAGGGTATGAAAAACAAGGTCGAGATCCACTTCATCGGCCACCTGCAAAGAAACAAAGTAAAAACGATCATAGATAAGGTCTCGCTGATACACTCTCTTGAGTCGCTCAGTCTTGCCGAAGAGCTCGAACGTCAGGCGGCGAAGCGGGGCATTGAAGTCCGGGTTCTTGCCGAGGTCAATATCGGCAGGGAAGAATCAAAAAGCGGAGTGCTTCCCGAGGATCTCCGCACTTTCTGCGAGGCACTCGCAGAATTTCCGCACGTGAAACTCTGCGGATTCATGACGATGGCGCCGATATGCGCGTCCGAGTCGGAATATTACAAGTATTTCAAGGAAACATACGATCTGTCGGTCGATATCTGGAAAAATACGCTTCACTTTGACGGCGAGCCGATCTTTTCGATGGGCATGAGCGCAAGCTACCGTCCCGCGATCGCGGCGGGCGCAACCGTTGTCCGCCTCGGAAGCACGGTTTTCGGAAGGACCACCGCAGACGTTTTAAAAATGAAAAATAAAACAGAAGATAAATAAAAGAAGATAAATAAACGGAGGAATTTAAAATGGCAGCTCTCAACATTTTCAACAAGCAGACAAAGAATCTCAAGGAAGATGATTTCGATTCGGCTTACTACGGCCAGGATGAGGATTACGCGGCTCCTGCACCCGAGGAAAAAACCGCGCCCGAAAAGCCCGCGGCTCCCGTGCGCCCCTCTTTCGGTATGGCACATTCCGCGCCCGTGCAGATGAAGCTGATCCGTCCCACAAACTTTGCCGACGGACAGACCATAGCAACCGCGCTTATGGAGAATCATCCCGTCCTTATCCATATGGAAAACACGACCAAGGAGGTTGCCCACGATCTCGTGTGCTTCCTTACCGGTGTTGTTTTCGCTATCGGCGGACAGATCCAGCCGGTTTCCGATACAACCTATATGCTTTCTCCCAACTCGATGGAGATCGCAGAGGAGGTTATCGAATCCGAGGAGGAAGGCCCCGCTGACGAGGGTTACGGCTTTGCGGGATTCGGCGGTATCGGCGGATACACCTATTGATCTTCCGAAAGGCGGAATAGTTTTTGAAACTTTTTTTGGTACTGACGGTCAATTTCGTTGACCTCTTTCTCAGCGTCCTGCTTTTTGCAATGCTGGCGCGGGCTCTGATGTCGTTTTTCATGATGGGCGAGGAGAGCAAGATTTCTATGGTCTTGTATTATTTTACCGAACCTTTCATACTGCCCGTGCGTAAACTTTTTGAGAAGATCGGACTGTTTCAGGGTACGCCCATGGACGTGTCGTTCTTTTTCACAACCCTGCTCATCGGTATGGTTCAGGTGCTTCTCGCATCAATACCGATGTAGCACACGAATTTTTGGAGGTTTTTTATGAAAATTCCGGAGAATTTCAGACAGAAATATCAGCTGAAGGGTGACCACTATCCTTCGGCAAACGCCGACGCCGCGCTCTCCGAGCTTTTTGCGGTCTCGGGCAGACTTTATAAAGAAAATGCCGATCTTAAGGCAGAGGTCGCGGCACTCCGCGAGGAAATGAAGAATGCCGCTCCCACCGCAGTTTCGGCAGAGGTCGATCTTTCGGGACTCGAGCTTACCGTTTCGGGACTTGAAATGATGATCACAGCCCTTGAGGCAAAGATTGATGCGATCAAAACCGCAGTGAACGACACACTTTGCGTTGTCAATGATGCGGCAAATTCGGCAAAGAAGGCCGAGGAATCTGCAACCGAGGCTAAAAATGCTTCGGAAGCTGCGAAAACCGCTGCAACAGAAGCAAAAAATGCCGCAGATCAGGCTGCGGACGCGGTAAAGGAAATCAAGGACACCGCAGAAGCCGCAAAGTTGGCAGGCGATATCGCAAGCGATAATGCGAAGGCAGCAAAAGATTCCGCAAAAGAGATCCTTGATGCCATTGACGCCCTCGGTGATAAGATCGACGGTGTTCCTGCCGATGTCATCCCTATGATCTTTGCCGACGAGTCAGCAGAGAAGTCCGAAGAGGAGATCGAAGAAGAGACCGAGGAAGAGATCGAGGCTGATATTCCCGAGCAGATAATCCCGCTCGAGGAATTTTTCGAGGCTGAGCCTATCCCCGAGGAGGACGAGGAGATCGTCTCCGAAGAGGAAGAAAATCTTCTTTCCGAAGTAGCAGTTATGGAGGCTTTCGAGGACGAGCCCGCTGAAGAAGCGGCGGAGATTCCTGCTCCTGTAGTTGAAGAGATCCCCGAGGAGACCGTCGAGGAGGCCGAAGTAATCGAAGAACCCAAGGCAGAGAAAGAAAGCGATTCAAGCTTTGCGGATGAGCTTATACGCTTTGCGGGACTTGACAGCGAGCCCGAGGAGATCGAACCCGCCGAGGAAGTGGGCGATGAGGATCTTACCGCCAAACTCAGCGAAATGTACGCACAAGAAGAACCCGCCCCCGCGGCAGAGGAAGAAGCTCTCGCTGCTGAAGAAAAGCACGCTCCGACGAGCTTTACCGATATGAAGAGCGCTCTTGACGCGATCCGCGCAAGACTCAAAAAGTAATACATATTTTTAAGGAGATATACACATTATGTCCAAGGACTACACAAGCACACTCAATCTGCCCCAGACAAGCTTTGCGATGAGGGCAAATCTGCCTCAGCGCGAACCCGATATGCTGAGGTATTGGCAGGAAAAAGATCTTTACAACCGTCTTCTTGCAAACGCGGAGGGCAAGCCCCAGTTTGCGCTTCATGACGGACCTCCCTTCTCGAACGGTAACATTCATATGGGTCACGCCCTCAATAAGATACTAAAGGATATCATCAATAAATCGAAGATCATGGAAGGCTACCGCGTTCCTTACGTTCCCGGCTGGGACAACCACGGTATGCCCATCGAATCCGCGATCATCAAGAAGAACAAGCTCGACCGCAAGAAGATGTCGATCTCGGAATTCCGTTCGGCTTGCCACAAGTTCGCGCAGGATTTCGTAGACAAGCAGTCGGAACAGTTCCAGAGACTCGGTGTTGTCGGTGACTGGGAGCATCCCTATATCACCATGGCTCCCGAGTTCGAGGCTCGCGAGGTCCGCGTTTTCGGCGAGATGTTCAAGCGGGGATATATCTACAAGGGTCTCAAGCCGGTTTATTGGTGCCCTCACGACGAGACTGCTCTTGCTGAGGCAGAGATCGAGTATGCTGACGATAAGTGTACCTCCATCTTCGTTAAGTTCAAGATAAATGATGATAAGGGTAAGTTACCTACCATCAATCTTAACAAGACCTATTTCATCATCTGGACCACAACCACCTGGACTCTCCCCGGCAACCTTGCGATCGCTCTCAATCCGATCGAGAACTACGCCGTTCTCCGCGCCGCTGACGGAAACTGCTACATCGTAGCAGAGGCTCTCGCGGCTAAGACTATGGCTGCGGGCGGCATCGAGGAGTACGAGACAGTCCTTACCATGCCCGGACGCGAGTTCGAGTTCATGACCGCGCGCCATCCCTTCCTTGACCGCGACAGTATCGTAGTCAATGCCGATTACGTTACCATGGACAGCGGTACAGGATGCGTTCATACCGCTCCCGGCTTCGGTGCAGACGACTACAACACCTGTAAGAGATACAATATCGACATTGTCGTTCCGGTTGACGACCGCGGTTACCAGACCGAGGAAGCGGGCAAGTACGCGGGACTTTATTATGAGAAGTCAAACGAGGTCATTCTTGCCGATATGCAGGAATCGGGCGCGCTCTTTGCATCCGAGACCACCGTTCACTCCTATCCTCACTGCTGGAGATGTAAGAATCCCATCATCTTCCGCGCGACTCCTCAGTGGTTCTGCTCGGTTGCAGGCTTCAAGGATGAGGCTGTTGCCGCTTGCGAACCCGTAACCTGGCTTCCTGCGTGGGGCGGCGAGAGAATGGTTCAGATGATCCGTGAGAGAGCCGACTGGTGCATCTCCCGTCAGCGCCATTGGGGTCTTCCCATTCCCGTATTCTATTGCGAGGACTGCGGCGAGGCGATCTGCAACGACGAGTCCATCGATAAGGTAGCAAAGGTGTTCGCCGAAAAGGGCTCGAACGCATGGTTTGATATGGAAGCTTCCGAGATCCTCGGCGAGGATTTCGTATGCCCCGTTTGTGGCAAGAAGCATTTTTCGAAGGAGACCAACACTCTTGACGGTTGGTTCGACTCGGGATCTACTCATTTCTCGGTAATTGACGACAGCACGGACGTTGAGTGGCCCGCTGACGTATATCTTGAGGGTGCAGACCAGTACCGCGGATGGTTCCAGGCTTCTCTCCTGACCGCTATCGGTTCGGGCAAGAAGGACGCTCCCTTCAAGCAGGTTCTGACCCACGGTTGGGTCGTTGACGGCGAGGGCAAGGCTATGCACAAGTCTCTCGGCAACGTAATCAACCCCGACGATATCGTTAAGAAGTACGGCGCAGACCTCGTCCGCCTCTGGGTCGCATCGAGCGACTATCAGGTAGACGTCCGCGTATCCGATAACATTTTCAAGCAGCTCTCCGAGACCTACCGTAAGATCCGTAACACCGCCCGTATCATCATGGCTAACCTCGGTGATTTCAATCCCGACACCGATTGTGTCGCACTCGAGGATATGCTTGATATCGACCGCTGGGCACTCTCCCGCCTTGAGGCTCTTATCTCCGAGGTCCGTGCAGCTTACGACGGCTACTCCTTCCACCTCGTTTACCACGCTATCAACAACTTCTGCACCGTCGATATGTCGAAGCTCTATATCGACATCACCAAGGACCGCGTATACGTTGAGAATCCCACCTCGAAGGCTCGCCGTTCGGCGCAGACCGCGCTTTACTACATCATCTCGGCACTCGTCAAGATGATTGCGCCCATCCTCTCCTACACGGCTGAGGAGATCTGGCAGGCTATGCCTCATGCATCGACCGACGACAAGATCAGCGTATTCCTCTCCGAAATGCCGAAGGCTGAGGGCAAGTATGCCTTTGACGGAGCAGAGAGATGGGAAGAGCTCTTCACTCTCCGCGATGACGTTATGAAGGCGCCTGAGATCGCGCGTGCAGAGAAGAAGATCGGTAAGTCGCTCGACGCTAAGGTAACTGTTTACACCGCCGATGCGGCAGTTCTCGAGCTTCTCGGCAAGTTCACCGAGGAAGAACTCAAGACCGTATTCATCACCTCCGGTGCGCACGTTGTCAATGCCGCTGCTCCCGAGGGTGCATACGTTCCCGAGGAGGGCAAGCTCTCCGTTCTCGTCCTGAACGCTGACGGTCAGCGTTGTGACCGTTGCTGGTGCTACTCCGCCGAGGGCGAATCCGACGAGGAAGGCTTCATCTGCGAAAGATGTAAGAAGATTCTTGAAAGTCTCTGATTTCTAATATTAAATCAAAAGCACCGCACAACTGCGTTGTGCGGTGCTTCAATAAGGGCAAAAAATGCTTTGGATAATTCTATTAATTCTTATCATATTTGTTGATCAGCTTTCCAAGTGGCTGGTCGTTGCGGGGCTTCAAGGCAAGGATCCCGTCTACCTGATCAAGGGCGTGCTCCGTTTTACTTACGTTGAAAATGACGGCGCGGCATTCGGAATGCTCGACGATCACCGTTGGGTCTTCCTCGTTCTTTCAACGGTTATGATCGCCGCGCTGATCTATTACATTTGCAAATACAAGCCGAAAAGCAAATGGGTCATGACCTCGCTCATACTTATCGTGGGCGGCGGCATCGGTAACATGATCGACCGCGTTCTTCTCGGCTACGTCATAGATTTTATCGACTTCTGCGCATTTCCGAACCTCTGGAAATGGGTCTTCAATATTGCCGATTCCTGCGTCTGTGTGGGAACCTTTATGCTTTCCGTCTGGCTCATCATCGACACGGTGAAGGCTTATAAGAAGGAAAAGGCAGAGAAGGAAGCAAAGGAGACCGAAGAATGAGCGGCGAGTACACGAGCGTCTACCAAGCTGACGCGGGCGAGAGAGTGGATAGCTTTCTCGCGCGGATGAGTGCCGAGGAAGACGAGCCTCTTTCACGCTCCGCCGCGGCAAAGCTTTGCGAGGACGGACGCGTCACCGTTGGCGGTAAGAGCGTCAAGAAAAACTACGTTCTCCGCGAGGGTGAAAGCGTTGTTGTCGTACGTCCCGAGCCGCTTCCCGATGAGGTCGTTCCCAAAAATATCCCGCTTGACGTCATTTACGAGGACGCGGATATAATTGTTGTCAACAAGCCGAGCGGAATGGTAGTCCATCCCGCGCCCGGAAATATGACGGGCACGCTCGTGTCTGCCTTGCTTTACCACTGCGGCGACTCGCTTTCGGGCATCGGCGGTGTTCAGCGTCCCGGTATCGTCCACCGTATCGACAAGGACACCTCGGGCCTTCTCGTCGTCGCCAAGAACGATAACGCTCACCGCTCACTATCCGAGCAGATCGCGCTTCATACGGCGTACAGACGCTATATGGCGCTCTGTGTCGGCTCACCGCGCGAGGACTCGGGAATTGTAGACGCCCCCATCGGACGCCATCCCATTGACCGCAAGCGTATGGCGATAATTCAGGGCGGACGCGAGGCTGTAACGCATTGGACTGTTGCTGAGCGTTTCCACGGAAAGTCGCTGATCGAATGCAAGCTCGAAACCGGACGCACGCATCAGATCCGCGTGCATATGTCGAGCATCGGACATCCCGTCCTCGGCGACACCGTCTACGGCGGCGACAAATGCCGCGCGGCACGTGAGCACGCAAAGTATATTTCGGGTCAGGCTCTGCACGCATACAGACTTGAGCTCGATCATCCGCGCACGGGCGAGCGCATGACTTTTGAAGCTCCGCTTCCCGAAAACATGGCGCACCTCATTGAAATTTTCAGACAGGAACAGTAAAATGGCAGATTTAAGCAACATTCTGATCGTCACCGATCTCGACGGTACCTTCTTTGGCAAGCACGGCGCACCGATCGATCGCAATCTTGAAGCTGTCGAGCGCCTCAAGGCACAGGGCGGTCATTTCACCATCGCAACGGGGCGTACCAATCTCAATCTCAAGCATAAATGGCGAGACGCCGCAGATCTTGTGAACGCGCCCGTTGTCGGCTGTAACGGCGCGATGCTCTGCGACCTCAAGACCGACAAAATGATCGCGGGCAGACTTATGAACCGCGATCACGTTATTGAACTTATTGATCTTATGATACGTGATTTCCCCGATCTCGGCGCGAGAATTTCGGTCGAGGAGGGCTTTCTTTCCTCCCCAGCACAGCGCAAGCGTTGCCCCGAGGTCGATCACGATCTCGAAAGAGTCGCGCCCGCAAAGGTTTTCACACTTCCCGAGGAGGAATGGGTCTCGATTGCCGATTGGTATAAGGTCGTTGTCCGCGGTTCGAACGAGCGCACCGACGAATTCCGCGCGGCAGCCGAGCAAAAATGGCCGGATCGCTTTGAAACGAGCAAATCCGGTAAGGCATATCTTGAATTTCAGGATCCCGGTACAACAAAGGCGACCATGCTTCCCGCGCTCCGCGAGTACGTTGAGGCGCAGGTCGGTAAGCCCGTCAAGCTCTATGCCTGCGGCGACTACGAAAACGATCTTACAATGCTGAAGGCGGCTGACGTTTCGGTCTGCCCGACAAACGCACTCGACAGCGTTAAGGCGGTCTCTGATCTCTGCCTCTGCCACCATACCGAGGGACTTATCGCAAGCCTTATCGAGCTTATTGAAGAGGGAAAAATATAAAAAAGTCTGCTTGTCGCAGACTTTTTTATTATACATAAGACCTATCAATATTGATAACCGAGAAATAATTTTCGTCAATGGATTTAACGATCGTCTCAACGTTCTTTCTTATCTCTGTGTCACTCTTTTTGATGCCGTAGGGAACTACGACGTCGAAGATGATGTTGGTATGCGTGGGACCCGTGACCATGCGGAAATCGTGGATGGTCAGCTCGGAGTCGATGCAGGTGACGAGTGCGGCGACCTTCTCGCGGACGGAATTTGTCAGCTCGTCGTTCGTCGCGATGGGGTCCATATGGATCACGGCGTCACAGTTAAGACGCTCACGAAGATCCTTTTCTATGTTGTCAATCATATCGTGCGTCTGAAGAAGATCAGCGTCACAAGGTACCTCGGCGTGGAGTGAGATCATCGTGCGCGCGGGGCCGTAATCGTGTACGATAAGGTCGTGAATACCCTCAACGCCCTCGTAGGAATAAACGATGTCCTCTATATTCTTGATAAATTCCTCACTCGGAGGAGTGCCGAGAAGGGGATCCATCGTTTCCTTGACCGCGCGCAGACCCGAGAAGAGAATGAATCCCGAGACCGCAAGACCGCAATAAGCGTCGATATCGAGTGAGGTGAGGCGTGCGATAATGAGGCACAGAAGAACCGCGGCGGTTGCTATTGTGTCATTTAGGCTGTCCTGAGCCGTTGCACGCATTGCGGAGGACGAGATCTTCTTGCCAATGCGGAAATTATAGAGCGCCATATACGCTTTTATCAGGATCGAGCAGACAAGGATTATGACTGCGACTACGCTGAATTCAACAGGCTCGGGTGAGACGATCTTTTCGACAGACGACTTGCCAAGCTCGAAGCCGACGAGGATTATGAGCATCGAGACGATCAGACCCGAGATATACTCGATCCTTCCGTGGCCGAAGGGGTGGTCGCGGTCGGGCTTCTGACCCGACATACGGAAGCCGATCAGGGTGATGACGGACGAGCCCGCGTCGGTGAGGTTGTTGAAGGCGTCAGCCATGATCGAGATCGAGCCGCTGATCACGCCCGCGAGCATCTTGATGCCGAAGAGAAGGATGTTTAAGATGATGCCCATAATGCCGCAAAGCGTGCCGTACGCACCGCGGACGCGGGCTGACGAAACGTCTCCGCCGTCCTTTATGAAGATTTTTGAAAGCAGAGTTATCAAATTAAGCCTCCGAAGAAAGATATATTGTGAAGTATCATATTAGTTTTGTGTTCTGTTTGATATTGGGCTGAATAGTGTTTTTCTTTAGTTATCTATAAACGGCGCCACCCCTCATCCACCACTATCGCCCGAACCCCGAAAACGCGCAAATGCGTTTTCGGGGACCCGGCGGTGGGCCCCCTTCCCCCCAGATCCCGGGGGAGGCAACTAGTCAGTGCGGTCTATTTTGTTTTAACAACGAAATATGTTCACTATGATA
>JAZSMP010000163.1:0-20668 GCA_045535915.1 Eubacteriales bacterium
ACCGCAATAGTCGCCGTGATAAGCTTCCTTGACGGGAGCCAGAGGGAGGATCGCGGGCATCGGCGCGGTAAGATCGAATTTACCCGTCTCCAGATGCGAGGGATAACCTGGAGTTGCAAGCTCGGCATGCGAAATATTGACAGCCTTTGAGGGATTCAACGGGTCAAACGTCCAATAAGAGGACCGAAGCACGGGAGTATCCCATTCGGCGTAGCAATCGCTGTAAACCAAAGTAAACACCGCGCTCGAAGCATCGCCTCCGCGAGGAACGACCAGAAGAGTCGTTATATCATGTCCGTTCGGAAGAGTGCAGATTCCCGAAATATTCTTACGGACGCCCGTTTCGGCGTCGATCTCGGTAAGATCAAGCGGAAGAACACGTGCCCTTGCCTCGTCTATCGGATCCTTGCTGTAAAAATACGCGGAGTTCAGCGACTTGATAAAGTCCTCGACTGTCAGACAATTGACGTCGGGATGATAATTTTTTACCGTAAGAGGCCAAACTGCTACACTTTCTCCCGCACCGAGCATATTGCCCGCTTCTCTTGCAAGCGGAATTCTGCCCTTGGGTTCGCCGACCGCTTCTTTTGCATCGGGATAAACCAAGAGCTCGTAATTATAAAGATCGACCGCTGCATCCGTAGGATTAAAAAATTCAACGTAAACGGTATGCTCACGTCCCTTCGGCCTTCCGAATATTTCGGTTATAACGAGAGGCGGAAGCTTCGGAAGTGAATCGGCGGAGACAATTTTGCAAATATAGGGAGTGACCCTGTCGTTTTTCTCGCCGTCAATATATATTCTGTAGGCAATGCGGTCGCCGACGATCGCAGATGCGGGAATGTCCGCTCTGTAAATCGTGTAGCCGACGCCGCGGCGCTCGTAATTATCATAAGGAAGAAGATAAAAATCCTTTCCGCCCTCGATTCTGAGAGTCAGCTTTTCGGGTGCACTCTCGCCGAAAGCACGGCATGCGGCAATGGCTGTAAAGGGATTATCGGAAATAAGGTATTCGGGCGCGGCGTGCATGACTGCAGGAAATGCGCCGCTGAATCTTTTAGTCTTCAATTGTAAGCCCTCCATAAGATTAATCATATATATTATACCATTTTTTCTGCGTTTCTGCAATAAAAAAACGGCACTTTTTTGCAAAAGTGCCGTTTTTTTATACTTATTTCTCGCTGAGGGTCTTGAAAAGATCGGCATAGAGAGGATCTCTATGTATCTTTCTTACATAGAGGTAGTGGTGCCTCGCGTTATTGAATGCATAACGGCAATCGCTCGTTACGTAAGGACGCGGAATCTCCACTATCTCCATAGCGGAAGGAAGAGTCAGACAGCCGACGGCAGTAACGTCCCAGACGACCTTCGAACGTCCGTATCCCCACTTAATGTAATCCCCCGTGATCGAGCAGAGATAATCGCAAAGATCATTTTTGCCCTTGAGGTAATACGAAAGCTCGGCGGGGGTTGTTATGAATGATGAACAAACTCCGTCGCAGGGGATCTGAAGGAAGGGGATCTTACTGTCAAAGAGCACCTGCGCACCGGGTATATCCTGACGCAAATTGAATTCCTTGGTGTCGGGGCGCTCGAGGGCGTGTCCGCCGAGCCAGATGACCGCGCTTCTCTTGGCGATTTCGGGTTCCTTTACCAACGCTGACGCTACGTTGCTAATAGCACCGATTGCCACGATAACGACGGGTGTTTCGCGGGAGATTACAGTATTTATAATGTTGTCGCATGCATCTGACTCGACTATATCGGTCTTTGAAGTCATGAAACGTGTACTTCCGCGGAAGACGGGTACCTGCTCTGCCATCTTCGCATCAGTCAGCTTCATGATGTTAAAGATTTCATTGTAACTTTTCTCCATGCCCTCAGCGGGACTTGAAGAACGCGAATTAAAGAAGGGGGCGGCGTTTACCGAAAGAAGATTGACCTTCTTTTCAGAAAGCATTGCATAAGCGAGAGCGAACTGGTCGTCGATCTCATTATAGGTGTCGGTATCAAGGATAATATCAATAACCTTGTCGCTTTCAAGAAGCGCTCTGAATTCCGAAAGTGTCATTTCTTCTCTCCTTTTTGTATTATGATTACCTTGCGAGATATATCACGCCAAAAGACGCGGAAATTTATCGCCGAAGAGCTTATGAGTTCGACTCTCTTCGGCTATAAACTTATCTTCTGCCGTTGCCAAAATCGTTTCTCGGCTTGCGCTGACGGAGGATCGACATTATATCGTCAAAGCTGTCGCCGGGATTATTCTGCTGAGGCTTGGGCTGCGGAGCCGGCTGAGGTGCGGGCTGGGGCGCAGGCTGAGGTGCAGGCTGAGGAGCCGGCTGGGGCGCAGGCTGAGGCGCGGGCTGAGGTGCAGGCTGAGGTGCAGGCTGAGGCGCGGGTCTCTGCTGAGCGTTACCCGTTCTGTTCACGGGAGTGGGGCGAACCGGTGCCTTATGTTCCTCGTGTCCGGGGTTCTCAAAACCGGTTGCAATAATGGTGATCTTCATCTCGTCCTCGAGATCGGGATCGAATGCGGCTCCCCAGATTACGTTCGCATCGGGATGAGCCTCTGCGGTGATCATGGTGGAAGCAAGATCTGCATCCTCGAGTCCTACGTCGGGAGACATAGTAATACTTACGAGTATGCCTGTAGCGCCCTTGATGGAGGTTTCGAGAAGCGGGCTCGAAATAGCTGCCTTAGCCGCGATCTCCGCCTTGTCCTTACCGGTTGCGGAACCGGTACCCATATGTGCATAACCTGCATCGCGCATTACGCTTTGAACGTCTGCAAAGTCAAGGTTGATGAAGCCGGGAACGTTGATAAGCTCGGAGATGCTCTGTACACCGCGGCGGAGAACGTCGTCGGCGATCTCAAAAGCATTCTTGAGAGTGATTCTGGTCTCGGAGACCTGCTTGAGTCTCTCGTTAGGGATGATAACGAGGGAGTCAACGTAATTGCGGAGCTCCTCGATACCCTTTTCCGCCTGAAGCATACGGCGGCGTCCCTCAAAGAGGAAGGGCTTGGTTACGATAGCGACCGTAAGTATATCCATTTCATGTGCAATTCGTGCAACAACGGGAGCAGCGCCTGTACCGGTTCCGCCGCCCATACCGGTTGCGATGAATACCATGTCTGCGCCTGCGAGAGCCGCGCGGATTTCTTCGGCATTCTCTTCTGCGGCACGCTGACCGATCTCGGGGTTAGCACCTGCGCCGTGACCCTTAGTGATCTTCTCACCGATCGGGATAAGTGTGGGAGAGACGGAGTTGCGGAGTGCCTGACGGTCGGTATTGACCGCAATAAACTCTACGCCTCTGATGTTTGTGTCGATCATTCTGTTTACGGCATTGTTTCCGCCGCCGCCAACGCCTACTACCTTGATGCTGACACCGCTCTCAAGGATATCGTCGTTTGTGTTGAAGTTCTCGTGTTCGTAATCGTATGCCATTTTTTCTTCCTCCGATTTTATAGGTACGCCTTCCGGCTATAATTTACTTTATTATATGATATACTTTTTTGTGTTCTTTTTCAAGTGTTTTTGCGAAAATATTTCTGTTTTCGATTCGGTTTTTTATTCCTTTGCAGGAAACTATTCCCTTACGTTCGGGTCAATATCTGCATTCAGCACAATTCCGGCAATGTCAACCACTCTTACGTCGATGATAGCGCTTGTGTTGCAGTTTTCGGCATTCTCCTCGATCATCTTTGCCACCGCCGCGATCTTCATCTTCATGTCTGACGGTGAACCGAATAGAACACGGAATTTTCCGTCAACCGATGCAACGATATCGAATTTTCGGTCGAAATATACCTTGCCGACTCTGCCGTCAAGCTCGGATTCGGAAAGGAGTTCAAGGAAGTTCACGATGTAATTTCCGTTCTCTCCGTCCTCAAAGACAAGCTTTTCTCCAACGACCGCCCGTTTTGCGAAGGGAAGCTCGATATAGAGCAGATCGCCGAAGCTTTCGGGTGCATCGGCTCTCTCAAGAACCTTCATATCCCGCGACAGCGCGTAATATTCTCCGAACAGCTCGGTGCAAACAACGGCACTTTCTTCTTCGATCTCAATGATGAGAACGTTTGGAAGCTTAACCGAGATATTGCAAGATCTGATATATGGCATTCCCGAAAGTATCTTTTCCTCGGCACTATCCGCCGAAAACATCGGAAGCCTATCACCAAGTCCGAGCCCGCCCGCGATAAGAAGCTCGTCCGTGCTGTAGATTGCGTTTCCTTCGATTTTCACCTCGCCTATCACAAGCCGGGACATTGCGAAGCGAACCAAAGGATAAAGCAGTAAGAGTACCAGTGCTATCACAAGACATGCAATCAGTATCTTGGCTTTCTGCCGTCTTTCGGGATCGTTTGCTTCCTCTTCGCTTCTGTATTTTCGCGTTGAAGGAAACATGATAGCGATCTCGTCGCCCGGCTTGTGGTTCTCAAGCCAGACACGGCGGCAACCCTGCGTCATCGCATATCTTCTGACATAGGTCTTCTCTTCCTTTTTAACGAAGGTTGAGACGCCCGAAGGTTTATCGCGCTCGACAGCAGTCTTCGCGATCTCGGATTTATTAACTTTTTCCAAGTTCATCGGGCGCTCACCTTCTTTTTTATTCCTTCGAATTATTTTTATTATCCGCGAGCCTCATCAGCTCGTCAAATATCAGTTTGTTTGAATCGAGAGGAGCAAAACCCATGATGGCTTTCTCCATCTTTTTGCGTCTGTCTGCGTCTTCAAGCAGAGACGCGACCTCTGCGCAAATTCTTCCGTCCTTGAGTTCGGGCTCGCGGATCATGCAGGCTCCGCCGATATCTGCAAGTGCTTTAGCATTCTTTGTCTGCTGATCGTCAGTGACGTTCGGGGACGGAATAAGTATTGCCGCCTTTCCCTGGCGGGCAAGCTCGGAGATCGTTATCGCGCCTGCTCGACTGATAATGACGTCCGCCGCCGCCATTCGGTATGGCATATCGTAAATGTACTGCAAAAGCTCGATATTTTCATACTTTCCGAGCTCCGCCTCATTAAAGCGTGACAGGACCGATTCGTAATGGTCGCCGCCGGTTGCATGGGTATATCGAATATTTTTGCGTGTGCTGACGTAATCGCGCATCAGCTCAAGAGCCATATCGTTCATTGCCGCCGCACCGAGGCTTCCGCCAAAGGATACAATGTATTTTTCATCATCTCCGATGCCGAGCTTAGCTCTCGCCTCTGAGCGGCTGATATTGCCGAATTGACCGAGCATTGGGCATCCGACCTGCATAACCTTACCGCTTTTGCCGAGCAGCTCCGCGCTGACGGCGAAGTTCGTAAAGATTCTGTCAACGTAAGGAACGAGTTTTCTGACGGCAAGTCCGGGGACCGCGTTCGACTCATGAACCGCCGTCGGAATATTCATTCTCGACGCCGCCACGAGGATCGGCCAGCTTACGTATCCTCCCGTACCGACTACGATATCGGGTCGGAAGTCTTTTATTACTTTCTTTGCCTTGATCGGCGATATCGCCGCAAGCCAAAGAGAACGGATATTGTAAAGCGAAAGAGAACGTCTGATACCGCGCACGTCAACGTGGTAAAGCTTATATCCCGCCTTGGGAACGAGGGTATTTTCAAGGCCGCGTACCGTTCCTACAAAGGCGATCTCCGCGTCGGGGATATTCTCTTTTATCGTGTTAGCTATGGCGAGAGCGGGATTTACGTGGCCTCCCGTACCTCCGCCGGTTACAAGAACCCGCATTGATGGGCTCCTTTCGGTTTATTTTTTCTGTGTGCAGAATCTCGAAAGACCGAGAATAATTCCCATGTCTATCATCTGCGAGATAGTTGCGCTTCCTCCGCTCGAGAAGAACGGAAGCGATATTCCCGTATTCGGGAGAACTCCGCTTACGACTCCGACGTTCAGAATTACGTGGATCGCAAGCTTGAAGGTAAGGCCGTAGATTACAAGCGAAACGAATTTATCGGGTGCGCGGCTTCCGAGGATTATACCTCTTACGACCAACGCAAAGAAAAGCAGAAGTATTGCGGCTGCTCCGAAAAATCCGAGCTCTTCGCAAATGATGGTGAAAACGAAGTCGTTCTGAGGCTGTGAAACGTAGCCGTATTTGAGACTCGATTCACCGAGTCCGACTCCGAAAAGTCCGCCGCTTCCGATAGCGTAAAGACCCTGCGTCGACTGCCAGTTGTTCGTCAGAGAATCTCCGCCCTTGTCGAGAAAGCTTTCTACTCTCTGACGTGCATAATCGGTATTCAGAATCATCGCTCCGATTCCGATTCCCACGGGAATTATCGACAGGAACCACCAAAGCGAGGTTCCGCCGAGAAAAAGCATTACAAATCCGATCGCGGCGATGATTATCGTTCCCGAAAAGTGATCCTCAAGCATGACAAGCACGCAGACCAGGAGAAATATCAGCGACGGAACAAGAAAACCGTGCAGGAAGGAATATTTGTTAAGTCCTTTAGAGTTGACCGCCCTATCAAATCTTGTCAGATAAAGCGACATCAAAAGTATTATACCCGTTTTTGCAAGCTCGGAGGGTTGGAGTGTGAAAAATCCGAAATTCAGCCATCTTTGAGCACCGCCGCCGCTTACTCCGACAAACAGAACGGCAATAAGCAATAAAATCGATACTCCGTAAAAACCGACCGAAATTCCTCTCATAAATCTCGGCTGTGATGCAAAGTAGAAGAACGCCGAAATTACGAAACCCGCCACAAGATGTTTTATATGATTAAGAACAAAATAGAATCCCGAGTCGTATGCCTCGGATGCGTATGCCGAACCCGCGCTGAACGAAAGCACGGCACCGAGTGCGAGAAGAAGTACGTAAAGAACCGTAAAGAAGGTATCGGGACGGTTCTGGATGATCAGCAAAGCCTTTTCCTGTTCCTCGCGAACCGCTTTATCCTTGTATTCGCTCAGCAGAAGCCAATTCTTGCGCTTAGCGCGCTTGCGCTTTATTCCGTCACCGCTGACCGACGGCGAGTGTTTTCTTTTGTCAAACCACGCCATGCGGCAGCCTCCCGAAATTTATTGCATATTACAGACCGAAATAAGCCAGAACACAAGCGAGAACGGTAATGAGCGTGAACACTCCCACGATCTTGACCTCGCTCCAGCCGCATTTTTCAAAATGGTGATGTATCGGAGCCATTTTAAAGATGCGCTTTCCGTGTGTGATCTTGAAGTAACCGACCTGGAGAATGACGGATGCCACCTCGGTCAGATATATGATTCCCGCGATGAGGATTATCAGAGGCTCGTTTATAAGGAACGCCATTCCCACAACAGCACCGCCGAGATAAAGCGAACCTGTGTCACCCATGAATATCTTTGCGGGGTAGAAATTGTACATAAGGAATCCCACCGTACCGCCGATCACGGTTGCGGGGAAAATTGCAAGCTCGGGGCGAAGCATAATGAACGCAACGACCGCGAAGAATGCACCGACAACGGCAGATACGCTCGAACAAAGTCCGTCGATGCCGTCCGTCAGATTAACCGAGTTTACCATACCCGAAATAAAGAGGATGGCAAGGAAATAATAGAAGATGCCGAGCTCAATGCTGATATCTAAATAGGGGATCTCAAGGGATGTGTCGATGAATCCGCATCTGCCCATCGCCCATAGGTAAGCTGCCGAAACGATCAGCTGAAGCGCGAGCTTCTGCCATGCGCGGAAGCCTTGATTCTGTTTCTTGATGAGCTTTGTGTAATCATCGAAGAAGCCGATAAGACCGTTGAGGAGTGCCAGCGCAAGTGTCAGCCAGACGCCGACGAGCTCTTCCGCTCTGCCGTAATATGTGTAAACACCGCTCATAACCGCAATTCCGATGATGGTAGCGATTATAAATCCGAGACCGCCCATGATGGGGGTTCCTTCTTTTCCCTTATGCCAACGAGGTCCGATCTCGTAGATCTTCTGACCGATCTTTTTGCTCTTGAGCACGGGGATCAATTTTTTTAATATAAGCCACGTTACAAGAAACACTCCAATTGTCAGGGAGAAGAATTCTATCAGCATACGTTCCTTCATGGCAGTTTTCCTTTTTAATACATTTTCTTAAGTTCTTCGGCAACACGCTCGGCGGCAATAAGTCTGCTCGCCTTAAGTATAAGTGTGTCGCCCGGTCTCATTATCTCAAACAGTGCTTTTGCGGGAGCCTGAGCATCGCTTCTGTCTGGGAAACGCATTACGCTTTTCTCGCCTCTGACAGAGGCAAAACCGTCCGCGATCTTCTCCGCTCTCTCACCGAAGCTTACAACCATATCGGTTCCTGCCTCGGCAAATGCAACGCCTGCCGCGTAGTGCAGCTCGGGAGACTGATTGCCAAGCTCAAGCATATCGCCGAGCAGAGCGATCTTTTTTCCGTTTCTGTGAGAAGCAACGGTAGAAAGTACCGAAGCCGCCGCTCTCATTGATTCGGGACTTGCGTTGTAGCAATCTGTAATGATCTTGATTCCGGCAACGTCGGTCATCTGCTGACGCAGCCCTACTGTCCTGTACGCCGCAAGACCGCGTCTGATACGCTCGCTGTCGATACCTATCATGCAACCCACAGCAACACCCGCAAGCGCCGCCGCGACGTTGTGCTTTCCTACGGCGGGGATCTCAAGATCGTAGATCATCTTACCCCTGCAGGAAGCGTCAAAGGTCATACCCGATTCATCCGAGTTTATATTGTATGCGAGATAATCTGCGGTTTTGTCGTCTGCTGAAAAATAGCGAACACGTTCATCCTTTTTCCATTCGTTTTCGAGCAGAGGCTCGTTTCCGCAAATAAGGAGCTGTCCGTCAGCCGCAAGCGAGCTCTTGATCTCGAGCTTTGCCGCCGCGATATTCTCGCGCGATCCGAGAAGTTCCATATGAGCCGTTCCTATGGTGGTTATAACACCGATCTCGGGCTCAGCGATATCCGAAAGGAGCTTGATCTCGCCGGGACCAGTCATACCCATTTCAAGAACTGCGAAATCCGCGTCCTCGGGAAGTGTCAGAAGCGACATCGGAAGTCCGACCGTGCTGTTGAAATTGCCTTCGGTCTTCCAGACCTTGCCCGCGGTAGCAAGTACCGACGCAATGAATTCCTTGGTCGTGGTCTTGCCCACGCTTCCGGTAACGCCGATCCTTCTTGCGTGGCAGTTCTTGGAATAATTGTGTCCGAGTCTGCCGAGAGCCTTTACGGTATCCTCAACGAGGATGATGGGCAGATCCCCGGCTTCCTCCGGAATACGGCTGCAAAGCGCGCAAGCGGCTCCGGATGAGATCACGGACTTTATAAAGTTGTGACCGTCAACACGCTCGCCTACAATTGCGATGAACATCGTTCCCTCGCCCGCCTCACGCGAGTCGGTGCAAACAGAGGTTACTTTTATATTTCCGTCTCCGAAGACTTTACCGCCGCAAAGCGACGCGATTTCGTAGGCGGTAGGTATGTTATTAGCAAATCTAACTTTCATTTTAGTTAATTTCCTTTGATCTTTGCGTTTCGCCGCGGCTGAGGACATCGTTTACGCTGTCGCCGACTATCCTCGACTCGTCAAAGTCGCGTCTTCCGCCGATACCCAATTCGTATTTTTCATGTCCCTTACCGCAGAGCAGGACGACGTCTCCGTCACCCGCGCTCTCAACGGCGTATCTTATTGCATCCGCACGCGAAGGAATGACCGCGTGCTCCTTTGTTATGTCGAATCCCGAGAGGATCTCACCGATGATATCCTCGGGAAGCTCACTACGGCTGTTATCCGAAGTGATTATGCTCAGATCGGCATATTCAGCAGCTATCCGTCCCATTTCAGGGCGTTTGCTTCGGTCTCTGTCGCCTCCGCACCCAAAAACGAGCAGGAGTCTCGATCCTTTCGGAGTGAAATTTTTAGCTGTGGTCAATATGTTTTCAAGCGCATCGGGTGTATGAGCGTAATCAACGTAGACCGACGCCGTATACCCCGAGGGTGTTTTGATCTTTTTCAGACGTCCGGGCGCTCCGCCGAATGAAGCGAGCGCTTCGGAAATACATCTGCCACCGATCCCCTCGCAAAAAGCCATTGATGCGGCGGCGAGGCAATTGTCCGCGTTGAACCGACCGGGAAGGGGCGAGCGGATCTCTCGCATTATATTTTTGGCACTCAATGTAAAGCTTATGCCGTTTGCACCGCTGAGTTTCAGCTTCTCTGCTCTGTAGTCTGCTTCTCTTTTGCCGTCGGCAGAATAAAAGAGCAATTCGGCACGGCATCCCATCGCGCGCGCGTACGCGCGATAGCGGGCGGCGTAATTATCATCGAGATTTATAAGCGCAAGTTTGGTTTTTTCAAGCAAAGAAGCTTTTGCAAGAAAATAGTTTTCAAAATTCCCATGGAAATCAAGATGGTCTGCGGTAAGATTCGTAAATATAGCGGCTTCGAAATTAAGAGGAGCAAGTCTGCCGAGCGCAAGTGCATGCGATGTCGCTTCAATGAAGACGTATTCCGCACCGTCCTTTTTCATTTCCGAAAGCTGACGGTAGAGCACGTCGGGCTCCGGAGTCGTCATACCCGATCGTTCCTCGGGAACTTCAAGCAAACGAGAAGGGGTTCTGCAATAAACGGTACCTATGATACCGCATCTGCAAAACGCCGACGAAAAGATCGCGTCAAGCATAAAGCAGGTCGTTGTCTTTCCGTTTGTACCCGTCACGGCGATAAGCTTCATATCACGCGCGGGATGGCTGTACCACGCATCCCACAGCAGCGAAAGAGCGGCTGCGGTATCGTGTGTGTATATCACAGTGACTCGGCTCGGCAGACCCTTTAAACCATCCTCGGCAAGGATCGCGGCGGCGCCTTTCAGCACCGCATCTCCCGCGAAGGAATGCCCATCGTGATTGCGGCCTCGAATGCACACGAACAGAGAATTTTTCCCCGCCGAGCGCGAGTCTGATGTTATAGAAGTAATTTCGATATTTTCGTCGCCCTCCGCGCGGTAATAAAGACCCGCGGAGCGCAAAAGTTCGCTTAGAAGCATATACACCCTCCGATGAAAATTATTCTTTTTTCATCCTTGAGTTTATAATGCCTTTTAATTTGTTGTTTTAGTCGCTGACGTCCGCGTGTCTGAAGGTAACCGAGACGACGTCTCCGCGCGTTGCTTCGCTTCCCGCTTCGGGGAACTGCGCCACGACCACGGCACCGCTTCCGGCATCATAGTTCGTTGCACCCTCGATGCTGATATTAAATCCTGCGTTTATGAGAACACGGTTTGCCGCAGACGCGCTCATTCCGATGACGTTGGGAACAGTGAGCTCCTTGCTCGGAGCGGCGTCACCGACGTAAAGAATGACCTTGCCGTTCTGCTTTGAAAGCTTACTGCCCGCGGCGGGAACCTGAGCCGTGACCTTTTCGCCGTTACCGATGATCTCGACGTCAAGGCCCTTCTTTTCGATCTGCTCGCGTGCGCTGAATGACATCATTCCCGCGTAATTGCCTATCTCGACCTCAAGCTTTGCCGATTCTGCAGTGGTATATTCGGCTTCAATACCAAGTGCGGGCAGCATCTGCTCGAGGCAGTTTGCGATATAGGGAGCGGCAACGTAGCTTCCATAAACGTTCGAGCAGGTAGGCTCGTCAACGATAATTATAATTGCGATCTCGGGATCTTCGGCAGGGGCAAACGCCACGCAGGAACCGATTCTGAGCGTTTCGTCATCACCGATCTTCTCCGAAGTACCGGTCTTTGCCGCAACTCTGTAGCCTGCAACGTAGGCATTCTTTGAACCTCCGTCGCCCGCAACACCGTCCTTAAGGATGGTTGCGACCTGCCGGGCTGCAGATTCCGAAACGACCTGGCGGACCGCTTTTACCTCATGCTCCCAGACAATATTTCCTTCGGCATCGCTCATAGACTCCACAACATATGGTTCAACGAGCATTCCGCCGTTTGCAACAGCCGAGATGGCCGTCAGATGCTGTATCATGCTTATCTTGAAGTTCTGACCGAAGGAGGCAACCGCAAGGTCAACGGGACCGAAGGCCGTTTCATCCCAAAAGCTGCTCTTACCCTCGCCGGGAAGGTCAATTCCCGTCTTTTCAAGATATCCGAAGTTTTTAACGTAGCTGTAAAATGTAGGTCTGCCGATCTTTTCGGCAAGCTCCATCATATAGGGGTTGCAGGACTGCTGAAGACCTCCTGCGAAGTCGAGAACACCGTGTCCGCCCTTCTTATGGCATTTGATGATGCTTCCGTATACGTTGAGCTGACCTCGGCAATTGCAAGTGGACACCAGCTTATCCGTACCCGTCTCGATTGCCATGGCCGTGGTTATGATCTTGAAGGTGGAACCCGGCATGTAGGTGAAGGTCAGAGCCTTGTTTTGCCACATCTGATTGAGAAGCGAGGAACGAAGTGACGAATATCCGTCATCCTCTGCGGTAAGTCCGCTTGCTTCAAGCTGAGCAGCATATTCGGTACTGAGCGTCCATGCGTCGTTGCTGTCAAAGTCGGGGTAGGTTGCCATCGCGTAAACAGCGCCGCTTTTTACGTTCATGACCATTCCCGCAACACCCGCCTGAGCGCCCGATTCGCGGTAGGTAGCTTCAAGCTGTTCTTCGAGAATAGCCTGGATCTTGATATCAAGCGTGGTATTGAGATCGTAGCCGTCGACTGCATCGATAATGCTCTGATACTTATAGGGCATCTCGTTTCCGTATGCGTCTCTGGCGGTTATAAACTTACCGGGTGTTCCCGATAGTTCCTTGTTGTAATAATACTCGATTCCGTAAAGGCCGTCTCCGTCACGTCCCGTGAAGCCCAGAATATGCGTTGCAAGATCGCCGTAAGCATAATATCTGACGTTCATCGGTTCAACGTAAACACAATTCGAAACCTTGAGCTCGGCAATCAGATCAAGGACCAGATCGGCTTGTTCGGGGGTAGCTTCTCTGAGCACGGTCGCATCAAGACTCGTTGTTTTACCCGTCATCGCGTATACTGTATCGTAATCGACTCCGAGAAGCTCGGCAAGTCCGCGGCTTATCTTTACGTCAAGGTCCAGTCGTTCGGTGTCACCATCCTCTTTCGCTTCAGTCATCTCTTCCTTTATCGTTTTTGGGGCGATGAAGATTCGGTATGCCGTTTTATTTGCTGCAAGAAGGACACCGTTCGAATCGTAGATATTTCCGCGCTCGGAAAGTATCGTGGATTCTGTGGTGAGCTGGTCGAGAACCTTGTTTCTGTAGTATTCGAAATCCACCGTCTGCAGACCAAGTATCTTAATGATCAAAACGAGAAACAGAACAGCTACAACAGAGAGTCCAAAGAAGGCTCTACCTGTCAATTTTGTGCTAATTCTGGTGCTCTGCATAACGGTTTTTCCTCATCATTACTGGGTTATTATTGGGTTTGTTGCGGAAATCGGGGCGCCGCATATCGCCGGCAACCCCGTTTCACTATAGGCTTGAATCGCTTCAGCCTTAGGAAAAGGTACGCCTTTTCCCTATGAATTTTATTCAGACAAAGGACAATTTATTCTTCCGGAACGCGAATTCCGAGTGCGCTCAACAGAGCGGGAACAACGGGTGTGCGCTCAGCCTCGGAAAAGCTTTCGATCGAATCCACATCATTGAGTCTGAGTACTCTGATCGTGCTCTGATTGAGCTTGATCATACCGTAATCATTGATAGCAACCTTTTCGATCTCACGAAGATCAAGTCCGCTTTCGAATTCTGCTGCGAGACGTTCGCTTTCGAGTTCAAGCGCGGCAAGCTCGGTCTTCATTTCCGCAAGCTCGGAAGAAGCTTCACTCTTGAGAACACCGAGGGTTATCGGAAGTGCAAGAACGACCGCGAAGATCATCACCCAGGCAATTCCCGCTGCCGAAGAAGCAAGTCTTCTGCGATACTTTCTCTCGGGTCTTTTTACCGTATGCATCGGCGCCCACTGGGTAATAAATCTCTTGATGCCGCCGTATACGGTTGTATCCGATCCTTCGACTCTCATAACGCTGTATCCGTCGCCGTCGATAACACTTTCGCATGAAGATGATATGCCGCTCTGTGCCAAAGCCTTACCACATTCTCTTACGGTGTAGACCGACGCGGGACGGGGATCGACGTGATAGCTCTCGCGCTTGCGCTTGCCGTAGTCGGGGATGCGAGTCTCGGCAACGATCAGCCTGATGTAATCCTCGTAGGTCATGACCTTCGCACCGCACGCGTCGCCGCTTCTGTAGCCGTTTCCGAAAGATGAACTCATCATATCGCTGAGCTTATAGAACTCGGGAAACTCGGACATACTCTTTCTTTCGCGCTCAAGCTGGAGCTCAAGCTCGGCATTTATATCCTTCAGCGATTCAAATTCCTCGTCACATACCGACATGGACTTGATCGCTTCGCTGTATTCAACACGGTAATTTTTCTGTGTCTTTTTCATTTCTTCAGCCTTTCCGCCGCTCCCGGCGTTTTCGGACTTTTATATTTTTTCCGCCACTCTCAGCTTTGCGCTGTGTGCGCGGGGATTTTCTTTAAGTTCCTCTGCCGACGAAACTATCGGCTTTTTGGATATGATCTTTATCTGCGGTTTTTTTCCGCATACGCAGATCGGGAAATCGCGCGGGCAGGTACAACCCTGAGCAAGCTCCGCGAAGGCTTCCTTGACCGCTCTGTCTTCAAGCGAATGGAAGGTGATGATCGCAAGCCTTCCGCCCGGGGCGAGAAGGTTTACCGCATCCTTTACCGTCCTGCCGATTATCTCGAGTTCGCCGTTGACCTCGATTCTGATCGCCTGGAAGGTTCTCATTGCAGGATGGTGTTTGAGTGATCTTCCGCCGTCGGGGTAGGCACTTCTGATGATATCAACGAGCTCGCCTGTTCTTTCGATCGGCTTTTCCTCTCTTCTGCGGCAGATCTTGTCGGCAATTCTGGCCGCAAGCTTTTCCTCGCCGTAATCACGAATGATTCGGATAAGCTCGCTTCTCTCGTAGTTGTTTACGACGTAAGCGGCATCCATCGGTGAGCTTCTGTCCATTCTCATGTCGAGGGGCGCATCGTGAACGTAGGAGAATCCGCGCTCGGGGGTATCAAGCTGATGCGAGGAAACTCCGAGGTCGAGAAGGATCCCGTCAAGGGATTCGATCTCTTTATCTCTGCAAACCTTTGCCATATCGCAAAAGTTTGATTTGACGACTTCGGCGCGGTCCCCAAAGCAAGAGAGTCTTTCTCGGGCTACGGCAATTGCGGTATCGTCTCTGTCAAGAGCGATCAGCTTGCCTGTCGTAAGCTTTGAGGCGATGGCGCTCGAATGCCCCGCGCCGCCAACAGTTCCGTCAAGGAACATTCCGTCCTCGCGCAAGGAGAGTGCGTCAAGGACTTCTTCGAGCAATACGGGCTTATGCGAAAACTGCGGCAATTCCCCGCCCGTTTGGGAATTTTCGCGATTAAGTTCATTCATGGTGCTCATATGAGATCAGCCTCTTCATAGAGCTCTGCAAACTCTGCGGTCTGCTCGTCGGTGATTCCGTCGAATACGCTCTCCGCCCAGATCTCGGCGTGGTCAAAGCAACCGTTGATGACCGTAGCTCCTCCGAGTCCCGCGTGCTCTACCAGCGAAGAAGCAACGACAACTCTTCCCTGGCTATCAGGAGCAAGAGTATCACCAAAGCTCGAGAGATAGCTGATCATCTGTGCCTTTTTGCTTCCGGGGATCTTATCGGAATTTCTGATCTTATCCATAAGTTCAACAAGATATTCAACGGTGGAAATCACAAGAGAGCGTTTGTCCTTGATATTCGGGAAGATAACGAAATTGGGACCGAGTGCCTCGCGGTGCTTCGCCGGTATGAAAATTCTGTTCTTGCTGTCAAGATTATGAGTTACTTTGCCCATTATCGGGGTAGTTATAACCATTCGCACCGCTCCTTTCGTGTTTTCTTCACCATCTGTGTGGGAAATATCACCTTTTGATGTCTTTTAACATCGGCATGAAGGCTGATTCTCCGACGTCGACTATGGGATTCCCAAACAAATCAGGGATTTCTGCGCCATTTTGCGCCATTGTTAAGTGCCATAATTATAATATATTCAAAGAGCAAATGCAAGTCCTTTTTTGAAATTCATTGAAAAAACACAATTTTTTATCGCAAAATGCCTCTCCCGCCCCTATTTATCATCACTATATTTGTAATTTAGTGTAACCCTTCCTGTTTATTATCAAAAATGTTATTTATTTACATTTTACAACCAACTCTTTCAACAACTCATTCCTACTCGACAGCGAGCGACGGCAAATCAGGTAAATTTCATACGAAAAGAAACAGCCGCGGACTCAGCAAAACACACTTTGCTTTATCCGCGGCCTAAATATTTCAATTGAAAATTTTCGAGCAGAAGGCTCGAAAATTCACCATAACTTTTCACTTTCCGCTTTACACTTTTCACTCTACAACAAGAGCCGTTCCGCGGCGCGGAACGGCTCTTGTTGATAAAGTTTAGTTGGTATAGTTATCGAAATATCCCTGGATCCAAACGACAGGAGTACCCTTGTCTCCGCTTCCGGAGGTAAGGTCGCAAAGAGTACCGATAAGATCGGTAAGTCTTCTGGGAGTGGTTCCCTGGGACTCCATCTGACCGTAGAGGTTCGCGCCCTTTGCCTTGATTCTCTCCGAAACAGCAGCACGAAGCTCCTCGCCCGAAAGATTTGCATACTCGTTATCTGCAAGATACTTGAGCTTGATCTCGTTGGGAGTTCCCTCGAGACCCGCGGTATATGCGGGAGATACGCAGGGGTCTGCAAGCTCCCAGATCTTTCCTACGGGATCCTTGAATGCGCCGTCACCGTATACCATAACCTCAACGCACTTGCCGGTTTCAGCAAAAATACGGTCGCGTACAGCGTCAACGACTACCTGGCAGTCTCTGGGGAAGAGCTTTACAACCTCCTCGGTGGACTTGTTGGAGCCGAGAAGACCGTAAGACTCGTTATATCCGCTTCCGTCAACGGGCGCGGAAAGAATATCGTCCATGCCGTAAACGGTCTCTGCGCCTGCAGCCTTGAGAAGTCTCTTGTTGCGGAAACGGGTGTGGATGTCACAGCAAAGAACGTGCTTTGTATAGTTAAGGATCGCTCTTACATCATTAGCGAGAATTACCTTGCATTCACATCCACAGGACTCGATGAGCTCGCGGTAGTATTCGATATAGTCAACGCCCGTGAAGGTATGCTTGTGGTATCCGAAAAGCTCGCGGTACTTCTCTTCTGTGAGAACGTCGCTTACGGGATTGACCCCCGATGCATCGAGAACGTCGAGGTCGATAAGATGGTTTCCTACCTCGTCAGCGGGATAAGAAAGCATAAGAATGATGGACTTAAGTCCCTTTGCAATGCCCTTAAGGCAGATAGAGAAACGGTTTCTCGAAAGGATCGGGAAAACGATAGCTGCTTCTCCGCCGGGGAATTTTGCGCGGACGTCAGCCGCGATCTGGTCGATGTGTGCGAAGTTACCCTGCGCGCGAGCAACAATCGATTCGGTCATCGAAATAATGTCGCGGTCACGGATCTCAAGATTTTCCGACTTTGCGGCGGCAAT
Source organism: Eubacteriales bacterium (assembly GCA_045535915.1). Lineage (GTDB taxonomy): Bacteria > Bacillota > Clostridia > Oscillospirales > CAG-272 > CAG-390. Next base: position 17,559 of record JAZSMP010000163.1, read on the forward strand.
AACGCTGTCCGCAACGATAGCGGCAATATCATCACCGGGTCTGATGATGGGTGCGCGTACGCCTCTTGATACTGTTCCAATAAGTCTTTCCATAAAAGATCACCTTCCTTGGTGTTAGAATACAAATTTATGTAACTTTCATAAGGAAATTTACAATATATTATACCTCTATATTGTCCAAATGTCAAGAAAAATATTTTATTTTTCGATCAAATCCAAAACAAATTTACATTTTATTGAAAAAATGACCTCAAAAGAGGTCATTTTTCATAATCATCAGGCAGCCCTTCAGTGATCTTCCCATTGTGAAATACACTTACCGTCTGCGGCGCGGATAATTGTGTAAACGATATCGTTCCCGACTGTAACGTTACCGCGCGTATGCTGTGCGATCCAGTAATTGTAAGTAGGATTGTAAGAGATCTCAATGTTTCCGAGTGTATAATTATACATACCGCAAAGCACCTCCTCCGCGGCGTACTTGTTAAGAACCGCCTGACCCTCATAGCGTCCGTAATCCTCACCGGGCACCCAAACAGGATATCCCGAGATCTCCTCGTAAGTGACTTTTTTCAGCTCGGCATCATTTGCAAGAGGTTCATATTTATCGACCTCAACGATGACGTCCTTATCATCTGTCTTCGAGATCTCGATAAAGAATGTCCAATAATGCATCGCGCAGTCGCCGTCACCGTCGCTGTTAAGCTCAACGGCATCGACCAGAAGATCGTCACCCGATTTCGAAACCGATCTGATCCCGAACTCGGTGCCGCCCCAGCCCGAAATCAGCTCAACAATCACCAAAGAAATATTCGAAAGCGCATCGCCCGAATATCGATTCAAAATCTCAATGGGCATATTCTCCGCACCGCCCCAGGCTTCACAAAGCTGATCAAAGGTATTGACGGTAACACCGCGGTTTATCTCATTCGTACCGGGTAAAGAATAATTCTCTCCTCCGAAAGCCTCAAATGGTATCGCGTAGCCTTCATTGTGCGTATAGAGATAATACTTACCGTTATCAAGCACGGCAACCGAGTCTTCCTCATCCTTGACCGAAAAAATTTCACAACCTATCGATCTGAACGAGGCGGTAAAATCACGGTTGCTTGCGGCATTCATTTCTTCATGACTCGAATAGCTTGATTTCACGTGATAGAGGATCTCGCCGAGCTTTTCGCCGACACGCGATTCGTCAATTACTCTGTTTTCAAAATGACCGTTGTAGCTTATGCCGTTCACTCTGACAAAATCCGACCAATCCACCAGGATCTCGATCTCTGTCTCCGCAGACAAAGTACCCTGATCGACCCAATCCCCGGTAGTTTCGGGAACATCGCGTCCATTCGTATCTTCATGACCTTTATCGTTTCCGATCCCATCAAGATCACAGGAAGCAAGCGGCAAGCAAAGCAAAATTGCCGCAAATAAAGCAATAAATCTTTTCATTTTCATTCTCCTTTCGGGGGCTTCATATATAAAGACGGAAAATAGGACGAAAAGTTCCACCGTTTCAGAAAAAATTTTTAAAAATGCCGGAAATTTTTCATTCCGGCATTTTTGTCATTTCAGATCAAGTCTTGTCAAACCGCCGAAGCCGTGCTTCTTCGCAAGTTCTTCCGCCTGATCAAACCCTAAAAGAAGCGTTTCCTTCGCGTGCGAATCCGAGCCGAAGGTTATCTTACCGCCGGCGTCGTGAATGATATCGAGTATCGCAGGATCGGGATACGGAGTCTTACGCCATCCCCGGCTGATCGCGCCGGAATTGATCTCAAAGAGCTTACAAAGCTTCATATTTTCATCAATGGCTTCTTTGACTGCTGCCAGATATGCCTCCGAGCGCACGTCAAACAGCTTGTTCTCACCATCTCCGTTAAACTTTGTAACAAGATCCATATGAGCAATGATATCGCATCCGGTCACGCGGGCAATATCCTTTGCAAATTTCATATAACGGATCGCAAAAGCCTCAGCGTCACCGCCGCAAAGTTCGTCAATGCTCTGCTGTATTATTGCCGGCGAGCGATCTGTCGCGTAGAACTTTCCGTTAACGTAGAGATTATGAAAAGCGCCTATAACGTAATCGTAATCGTGATCATCATCGTAAGCGAAAATATCCCTCTCAATACCGCGAAGGATCCTGATCTTATCGGAATATTTATCCTTCAGACACTCTATGCATTCGTTGTAGCCTTCAAGATCGCGCACAGAATAATCCTCTGCGCCCGGACAGGGCGCGTGACCCGAAAAGCCTATGGTGTCCATCCCGAGCCTTATAGCCTCGAGAACAATCTCCTCGGGCGTGCTTTTTCCGTCGCAGAAGGTGGTATGGGTATGGTAGTTGAAATAACCCATTATTTCATTTTCTCCTGCTTGATCTTCTTATCGACCACGTGACGGCTTGCAAGCTCAGCGCGCACCTCGTCGATCGAAATGCCCATCTCTGTCATCATTACCATGACGTGATAGGTAAGGTCTGCGATCTCGAAGATAGCCTCTGCGCGGTCACCGCCCTTGCCGGCGATGATGACCTCGGTGCATTCCTCGCCGACCTTCTTGAGTATCTTATCAATCCCCTTCTCGAAGAGATAGGTCGTGTAAGAGCCTTCCTTGGGGTTCGTTTTTCTGCCCTCGATTAACTTCATAAGGTCGTCAAGACAGAACGCCTGCTCGGCATCCTCGTCCTCGTAGATGTCCTCAAAGAAGCAGGAGCGAGCGCCCGTGTGGCAGGTGGGTCCGTCGGGCTTTGCCGTGATCAGAAGAGTATCGGCATCACAATCGGTCTTGATCGAAACCACGTTCAGGAAATTGCCCGAGGTCTCGCCCTTGAGCCAGAGCTTTTGTCTCGAACGGCTGAAGAAGCAGACCTTTTTCTGCTCAAGCGTAATGCCGAGGCTTTCGGAATTCATATAACCGAGCATGAGAACGGCGCCGTCAGCCGCATCGGTGATAATTGCGGGGATGAGCCCATCGGAATTGTATTTAAGATTCTTGATATCAAACATTTGTGTACCTCACAGAGATTTCCGCATCGCATAGGCTACGCTTAAGATCGGGGATTTTTATCTTGCCGAAATGGAAAATGGTTGCGGCAAGTCCGGCGTCAACGC
>JAZSMP010000389.1:0-3035 GCA_045535915.1 Eubacteriales bacterium
AATTCCGACTTCTCGGCTTACGCCTCCATTTTCCTTCGGAAAACCGTCGGAAATGCCCGCAACCGCTTGGCGCCCGGTAGGTGTGTTGCTTTGCAACGCACCTATAGTTTGCCGAAGGCAAACAGTGGATCATCGTGCCGCGCCCATTTACAAGCGCGACGCGGTGCCTGTACGAAGAAGTTTGATGTGAATAATCGGATAATTATAGTCAAACGCGAATGTTTGCACTTTTACAAGTCAGAATAATACGAAATCACTGTGTAATTTTGAAACTACACAGTGATTTTCCATATTCATATACATTTAGTTTGGTCGGGTGCTGTGCAGACCACTTCGCCAGCACCGCGACGCCCGAGGAACAACTCGGTCGTCACGAGATTCTTCGGCGGCATAGCGGACTGCGGTCGCCGCCTCAGAATGACATCGTCTTTCTTGAAGGGGGCTGCCGCCCCCTTCACCCCTCCCCCCCCAGTGCGAACATAGCTTTCTGCTTTTTGTGCATATTGCTATAAGAATGTTTTTTATGCTACTTTGTCAGCAACCCGGGAGCCGCCCGAAAGGACGGCTCCGTAATTGGTTGTGATTATTCGTTCGGGATCAGTCGGTCGATGACCTTGTGCTCGCCCGAAGAATTGGTATAGGTGATGCGGAGGAGCGTGCCGCCGCGTGTCGTAGCCGCGATAGCTCGCGAGCGTCCGATATAGTCATCCCATTCGGATTCGGGAACGGTTGTAAGCAGCGCACTCTTATCCGTGTGAATGACGTTATCGAAGGATTGAATCGCGAAGAACGTACCGTATCCCGTCGGATTGTTGCCCGCAAGATAGGGATCGAATTTTGTGGTTTCGACCTTTATTACCTTCATTTTGCCGTCAAAGACTCCCTTGAGTCCGTAAGCGTCAAGGAGCGCAAGCGTTCTTTCGTATTTTTCGGTTATATACCAGGTCCTGCCTGACGCGTCCTCGGGGGTCCTGGAGGCGTCAAAGTAGACTATCGTTCCGTCGCCCGACGTTGTGTATCTTTGGGCAAAGCGGATGATTCCGAGCACTTTATCGTCAGAAAAATATCTGTCCTCATATGAAAGATCGGCAAAATCGTAGGTCAGAGCCTCAAAGAGCGCGTCGTTCTGCTCGGTCGTGAGCGTATCGAGGTGAACGATGTCGGAGAAGAATTCGTCCGCCGCCTCAAATTTCGTCTCGCCCGATCTGTAGATATCGGCGTCCTTTCCGAGGCTGTTGTTGATATAATTATCCTTGAAGCCACGGCAGGTTTCAATGGAGCAGACCTTCTCAATCGCGTCGAGAGTCAGGTATCTGTAGAATCGCTCAACGCGCGTGCCGTCCTTGAGGGTATAAACGACGTAGAAATTGCATTGAATTGCCGAATCGGATACGTCTTTCTCAAGCTTGCAGTCACCCCTCGTTTTCATTCCCGAGTCGATAACGTATCTGTGGATATCGCGGACGGCTTCGATGTCGCCCTCGTCGGTAAGCACGGGCATATCCCCGAGAGACATCCACCAGCTGAGCTTAGCGTGTGCCGTTACACTTTTTGTGATCAGATTGAAATCCGCTTGCGGTGCACCGTCCGTGAAAAAGCCTCCCTCAAAAGACATATTGATTCTCGGTACACTCAGAGCCGCGGGATTTCCGACGTAGTTTATCACGGCACTTTCGATCTCTGCGGTCTCGGGAATATAATCCGAATATCCGAAAGCACCGAAGGCGCATATCAGAACGCAGAGAAGAAGCGCGGATACGCCACCGATCGCGGAACGGAAATGCCCAAGACTGCTCTTGATGGACGCTTTGTAAACCGCGATCAGGATGAAGAAAACGATCGCAAACGCCGCGCAGACGAGCAGGGTAAGCAAATATCTGTTCAGGGCAAGCTCGCCGACGAAGGAGGATATACCGACAGATGCAAGGATAGCGGAGGTGACGTAAACGGGCGGATATATTCCCGCCTTTCCCGCGTATTCCGCCGGTCTGCGGATGAAGAAGATGCAGGCGAGGGCGGCGAATATCAGCGTGAGCGCGAGCGCAAGGAAGAAGGGAAGCCAGGGCAGCTTTATAAATTCCTTGCGGTAAGCCTCGATAACGAAATCGTTGATCCACTTTTCGTTGCCGTTTGCGGGGATCGAAACGCCGTCAAGCACGTCTTTAAACGCCGTAAAAGCTCCGAATTTTTTGGCGTGCATGAGAATAGAGTTGAATTCCGATGCCGCGTCGGTGATAAACAGGCTGTTCTCGGGAAGTCCGAGCGCAGAACCGTGCAGGAAGTTCGCGAAAATATGGCGGAGCATATTTCCTATCGCGTAGGGCGCGGCAAGTATTCCGCCGACCGAAAGCAGAAAGTCGAGAAATCTGCCCGAAAGTACGGCAAACAGTACCGAAAGCGTATAGACGCAGAGCTCAAGCAGGATATAAACCGCGAAATAGCAGAGCGAGTAGGGAAGCGTCAGCCCCGTGGTGTCGCCGCCGACTTGAGAGATGTGGATCGCGTAGCTCAGACCGAATGAGACGGCGTCGCAGAGTGTGATCAGTCCCGCGCCGAAAAGGTATCTGATAAGGAACTGATTGCGAAGCGAGACGCCGTGCGAGAGCGTGGTGAAGCACTCGTTCTTCCGCCAGAGAAAGCCGAAAAGCGTGAGTGCGTAGACGATCGCGACGATCGCGGAGGCGTAGGGAAGAGTATTGCCGAGCTCGGCGTCGCGGTTGATGATGCTGAAGGACGCCACATCGTGGAAATTCCCGCCGAAATAGTATTCTCCGGTCAGGGAACTCTTGATGTAACCGACCCCCGTCGAATCCCAGCTGAAGATGAACCATCCCGCCCAGGTGTGGAACCCGATGACGGCAAGCGAGATGAGGGCAAGCCACGCGTAGCGCTTGGCAACGTATTTGAAATAATGCGCGTTAGGAGAAAAGCCCCGAGATTTCAATTCCCTCACCTCCCCTCGTGGTTTCATAGCGGAAGATCTCCTCAAGGGTCATCGGGTAGTCCTCGAAAAGGAGGACGGGAGCGACGCGCGA
>JAZSMP010000111.1:0-2093 GCA_045535915.1 Eubacteriales bacterium
CAAGCACGTAATAAAGTTCGTCGGGTTCGAGAACGACTTCGCCGTCGGTACAGGTCACCTTCACGTTACTGTTTCCTCTGTAGAGATTATGTGCGTTTTTGATCTTTCCCCACATCTTGACCGTTCCGCGGTATTCAATCTCGTCTTGTGACGAAATGTTCGCAAATGCATCGTTACCTATTTTTTTCAGTCCGCTTCCCAAATATACCGTATCGATCTTGTCACATCTTGCAAAAGCATCGTATCCGATCTCGATCAGACTTTCGGGCAGGTCGATTGAGACAAGCTTACTGCAAAAATTAAACGCATACGGACCAATATATTCAAGTCCCTCTTTGAATTCAAACGAGTTGAGGCTTGAACAGTTGTAAAAGGCTCTCGTTTTTATAGCTTTCGGCTCACCGCCGAGCCTAACTGTCCGAAGCGCGCTACACCCGGAAAAAGTATTCTCGCGGATAACGTCCACCTGTGATCCGATATATACCTGACTGAGCTTTGAGCAGTTTTGAAATGCGCTTATCCCGAGATATGTCACGCTATCGGGAATATCTATTTTCGCAAGCGAACTGCAAAGCGCAAAGGCGCTGTCGCCTATCGACGGCGTTTGCTCCTCAAAATATACCGCCGTAATATTCGCACAGTCATAGAACGCGTAATTACCGATCGAAGCGGCGCCCTCAATTGTGATCTTTGAGAATCCCAAGCTGTAGGCGAAAGCATAGTCGCCGATATGAGTAACCGATTTCGGAATACTTGTCAGAGGAAGACCTTCAATACCGTAAAAGGCATAATCTCCAATCGAGGTAACGCTTCCGTCGGTAGGGATCGTTGCGCCCACATTACCCGCTATAAGCTTTTTCTCGGTTTTATCTATGATACAGTTGTTTTTCACGGTCAGATATTTGCTGCTCGCCGGGATATTCAAGCCGTACACAAAGTTCATTCCAAAAAGGAAGAAAGCAACTCGGCGTGTATCGGGGTGGAGATTGAAAGACGGCATTAACAACAACGAGGAGGAGGAAAGCGTAGGATACCGAACAATATTGAAAAATCCGTTATCGATCTTAATCAAATATTCGTAAGGATTCTCGGAATTTCCGAGATACCATCCGAAGTCCCATAAATTGAAAAGAGAATCGGGGCAATCGGAAAATGCATCCAAACCGATATATTCAAGCGTATGGGGCAGAGATACGGAAGCAAGTGCCGTGCCCGAAAAAGCTTTATTTCCAATACTTTCAAGCGACTCACCGAGGCCGACAGATTCAAGCGACTCACATCCCAAGAACGCATCTGCACCTATGGTCTTCACACCGTCTCCGAGATCCGCCTTGCGGAGTTTATCACAGGAAGAAAAGGCACTGTTTCCGATCTCCGTCACGCTGTCGGGAAGCGCAAGATTTTCGAGTGATGTTGCGCTATAAAAAGCCATTTCTCCTATCGTTTTCACAGAATTGCCGACGATGAGATCAGTCAGTCTGATCATTTTTGAAAACGCGTTGTCGCCTATCGTCTCAACGCCGTTTCCTATCACAAGTGTGTGCACGTTTGAGCACATCTCAAATGCCGCATCGCAAACGCTCACAACGCTGTCGGGAATAACTATCTTTTTAAAATTCTGCGCATTTATATTCTTGCACGCGCCCGAGGAGATCACGCGCGTTTCTTCGTGAATGGCAGGGGAAGATATCGCCGTTTCCGTAAATTCGATAAGCGCGTGGTAGGGATTTTCTTCGTTACCGAGATATTTTGCACCCTCATAGACGTTAAACTCAAGCTTACTGCTCTCAAGGAAAGCATAAGAGCCGATATTAATTACGGAAGAGGGAATGCTTATTTTTACAATATTGTCGTTTTTGCTAAACGCACCTCGGGCGATCTCCTTGATCGGAATACCTTGATAAGACTTCGGGATAGTTACCTTCTCCGCCTCGCACTTACTCGCATCGGAAACGATATAAAAGCTTCCGTCCTCCGAAAGAGTCAGCTCGATTCCGCTCGGCATGGTTTCGGTACCGCTCAGCGGGGGTGCAGCCAATCCGAGAAGCGCGCCGAGATCGAAATCAAGCTCCTCGCGCTCGGGTAGGTTCCAG
>JAZSMP010000271.1:0-2029 GCA_045535915.1 Eubacteriales bacterium
ATATCGTCGCGCAAGCCGTAATAACCTTCCTTCTTGACGAGGCTGAGTCGGATATAGAAGCAGGTGTCCTCGCAATCCGAGCGGATGCGGAGTTTTGCCGTCATTTTACCCTTGACGAAGGTATCCTCCTCGAATTCGGGCGTGAAGAAGGACAGAACATCGTGCTGGATATTCGGCTTATACTGCCACGCGCTGCCTCCGAAATTTGCCGAAAGACCGCCCTTGAATTTCGCGGGGGCATATGGATTGTAGGTGTAGGTCTTCTCGCCCTCACCGAGAGTGAAGGAGATCGACTTTTCGGGCGCGGCGAAATCGTCGGTGCACCATTCGTTACCGAAAAGCTTGTAATACGTGACTTTACCGTGCTTGAGGGGAGCTTCATCCTTGCCTCTGACCGAGTCGATCCAACGGACGTAAAGGTCATCAAGGACGTCCGCGCCCGAGGGTGCGTCCTCGAAGACAATCGGCTGATCTCCCTTTTTGTTATTGCCGTGGTCGTAGGGATGAACGAACATAGCGCATTTCGACTTTGTTTCGGGCGCAAGGGCGTTCCACATATCGAAGATGCCGCCCGTGTAGATGTCATAGAAGCCCGTGACGATGAGGATGGGGATGTTGGCATTCGTCAGCGCGTCTCTGGAATCGTTTCCGCCCGCGCGGGTGTTCCAGAATTCATCGTTTCGGTCGGGGTGGAGAAGAATATCGTCGAAGCTCGGCACGCTCTCGCCGAAAACGGTCTTTGAAAAGCCGATCAGCGGGAGCATATTGTAGCTTTCGAGTTTGTAGGATTTCTCACGGATGCTCTTGTGCTTGTACATTCCGACGTACCAGTTGCCGTGGAGTCCCATTTTGTAAAAGCCGTTGCGGTAGTTGCAGTTGTAGCGTTCTGTGTCCTGAACGGCAAGGACCGCGCCCTTGATGTCGCTTGCGAAGGGAGCTGTGACCTGATGGACTGTCGATTTGTAGCTGTTGCCGACAAGGTAGAGCTCGCCGTTATAGAAGGACTGCGAGCGCACCCAATCCTGCAAAAACAGCCCGTCCTCGCGCTCGTTTATGTAGGGAATACAGTCGCCCGTGCTCTTGCCGCGCCCGCGGCAATGCTGATAAACGATGGCGTAACCGTGTGAGAGCCATCCTTCTACGCTTGCGGCGAAGGACGAAACGATCTCGTCCTCGGCTGAATCTTCAACCGCATCAACGTAAGGATCGCGCCTGATAACAGTCGGGAACTTCCCCGACTCCTCAGGAAGGCATATTACGGTAAAAAGTGACGCAGAGTTGAATTCAAGGTATTCGTAGTAGTTCTTCATAATAGTACCGCCTTTGTGTTATGAGTTTATTATAGCATAAATGGGAGATTTTTTCAACGGTATTGGCAAAAAATTTACTCAAACCACTTGACACCGCGGGTGAGACCATAGTATAATTTTATGTTAGAAAGTGAGGTCATCGAAGATGAGAACAATAGATGAATATATGAGATTGCCATACAAGGCAGAAATAATAGCTGATCTTGACGAAGGCGGATACGTTGCATCTTATCCCGAGCTTGTCGGATGTATAACTTGCGGAGATACGATGGAATCCGCTGTAGCAAATCTTGAAGATGCTAAAAGAGTGTGGCTCGAGGCGGCTATTGAGGAAGGCTTGGAAATCCCCGAACCCGAAAGCGCAAACACTTATTCGGGTCAGTTCAAATTGAGAATTCCGAAAAGTCTGCACAAAACTTTGGCTGAACACTCCAAAGCCGAAGGGATCAGTATGAATCAGTATTGTCTGTATCTGCTGACGAAAAACGATTCGCTCTATCATAGGGCGTGAAAAGACTAAATAAATAAAAATCAACGGCATCGGTGCCGTTGATTCAGGTTGCAGACAAACTTACGACAAAAAATAGCATATAGCAAAATGCACAAAAAGCAAAAAGCTATGTTCGCACTGGGGGGGCAGGGGTGAGGGGGGCGGCAGCCCCCTTCATTGCTTACGATGTCATCCTGAGGGCACGTCCGCAGACGTGTGGTGCCAAGTC
>JAZSMP010000121.1:0-4201 GCA_045535915.1 Eubacteriales bacterium
CAGCGAGACGAGGTTCCAGATGAGGTTGTCGAGCGTGCTCATGACCCTCCATACTCGGTCCTGCGTTTCGTCCATCGCCTTTACGTATTTGTCATAGAACTCGGGCGTCTCGTAGCAGGCAAGATCGACCTCTGTCGCCTTGCGGTAAAGCTTGCGGCGGAGGGTGTGGTTGATCTTCTCGGAATACATCGGCGAGATGGCGTTCCAATAGTAGTTGGAGGACATCCAGATAAGTATTGCCGTACCGCCGACGATGAAGATGTAGGTGAAGATCGCGTCCGTGGACCAACCGTGCCCCTCAACGCTGTCGACGATGAGCTTGATGAGGTAGGTGCCCAGAAGGAAGTTGAGCGGCGCGTTGATGAAGGTCGTGAAATAATAAATGAAGAAATATAGCTTGGAAGTATCCCAAACCTGCTTGAGAGCGAAAATGTTGTTCTCAAAATTCCGACGGAACGGGAGCTTCTTTTTCTTCTTTTCTTCCTTTTCCTTCTTCAGCTCCGCGCGCCGCTCGGCACGGAGCTCTTTTTTCGATTTCTTTTCTTTTTCCATATTGCTCCTTTCGGTTGTCTGTGTGCAAAAGAAAAGAGCACACATTCAGTTCTTGTGTGCTCTGAATATTTGCGCAATTGACCTATACGCACATATACCCGGAGGAAAAGATATTTCCGGCAAGAGCACGCGTTGACTTGATTAACATATTCAGTTCCTCCTTTCAATTTATTGCCATAATTTTACCACACGGCAGCGTATTTGTCAATACGTTTCGATAAATTGGCGACTCAACTTATTGTTGAGTAGGACCGGGAGGAGTCAGCATAATTATACCACAAAAAACGTCATTTTGCGAAATCAGGGATAAATTACACGGTTTTAGGGATAATTAATACATTATGACGCTATTCGACTATATAGTGGGATAAAATCCGAAAAGGTTGCCGCGTAAAATGCGGTTTGCTTTCTGTTTTTGTCAATTGCACATATATATTATACATCTGCTCAATAAATTAGTCAAGTGCTTTTTAAAAAATACAGAAAAATATTTTTCAAAGTTGTATAATGATATAGAGGTGATAAAATGAGCAAGGATATTGAATTTAAGAACAGAGACAGACTTATACAGCTTGGGATAGCAATATCCGCGCTCCGTAAGATGCGCGGAATGTCGCAGGAGCAGCTTGCCGAGAAGGCGGGCATCAGCCGCTCGCATCTCAGCTCCATCGAGGCACCGGGTATCGCGAGAGCATTCTCGCTTGAGATATTCTTCAATATCGCGGATGCGCTTGATATATCCCCCGCGGATCTTATTGAAGCTTCGGTTTTTCCCGATAAGATAATGGGGAAGGGTAATAATTGATAAAAATACAGCTCGTTAAGAAGTGCTTAAAGCGTTCTCGACGAGCTGTTTTTATATTTATCGGGTGCGATTTATTTTTTTAAATTTATTTAAGGTAAAATATACAGTGCTAATACTCAAAAGTAATATACTTACCCATTGTGACGTTGATAAGCTCAAGAGTTTTCCACGTTCCGAGTCTCCTCTGAAAAATTCGAGAACGAACCGCAGAATGGGATATATGATCAGATAGATCGGTACTGCAAAACCCGTTTTATCTCGGGTCTTGAAGTAGACTATGAGTAAAACAATGAATACTAACAAAAGAAGTACAGCCTCGATCAGCTGGACGGGCAGCAAAGATATTCCGAGAGGAGTGGTTCCGTATGAGTAGCTGTATGTACAGCTGAATATACCGTCATAAGGGATCCCGTAACAGCATCCTGCAAAAAAACATCCGATGCGCCCGAATGCGTGTCCGATCGGCAAAACGGTTGCCATTATTTCGCAGAGAGGCGCGAATGCTACTTTATACTGTTTACAGTAAATAAATAATCCAAGAATTCCACCGATCAATCCACCGTAAAAGACAAAACCACCCTTGATGACAGCTTCTAAAGGTATATTTTCCCGAATGATCTGTTTGAGCGATACGGCAATAAAGAGAAGCTTGGAGCCAAGCATTGCTCCAATCATCGTATAAACACCGGAATAAGCAATTTCGTAACGCTCGACCTTCTTTTGGGGGCTGATAAGCAAAGCTATGCCCGCCGCAATGAAGATACCGATATAAAAGAATACTCCGTAAATAGGAATTTCGCGTTCAAATAAAGTAAAATAAGGTTTCATTTCAATCTTTCCGCAAAACACGCCCCGATTTTTCGGAGCGTGTTTTGCTTAATAGCTTTTTGCTTAAGCCAAAGAAGCGAGTCCGCCAGCTACACCGCCTGCGCAAATGATGCAAATTCCGCAAGTGAAGAATGCGATCGCTGTGAAGATAGTAGCGATGATTCCAAGCACGAGGCCTGCGGTTGCAATACCTGCGGGAAGATTATTAGCACGCAGAGATTTACCGCCCGAAACGGACAGACACAGACCAACGATGGCTACAGGAAGACCGATCAGTGAGAGATATCCGCTCAAGCAGCCGCAAACAATACCGACAATACCGAGAATCATTCCGGCAATTGCTTTACCCTTACCCATATGATTTTGCTCCTTTCTTGATTTTGAAATTTGTAATGGTTTGTTACATATAAGTGATAACCGAACAACGTAGGCAATGTAAAAAATTTTTTCTTTCATTTTCCTGCCTTTCGGTTGAAAACCCAAAATGTAACAAAATGTTACATTAATATTGTAACACAATGTTACAATAATGTCAATACTATTTTAGAATTTTTTTGTTTTTGGGAGGAAATTTTTTATGTTGGGTTTAAAAAAGATCAGAAAGCAAAAGGGTTTGAGTCAATTAAAGGTGGCTATGGATCTTGCGATCAGCCGCGAGGCGTTATCATATTACGAAAACGGAAAGAGAAGCCCGGATGTTCAGATGCTTTTGCTGTTATCGGATTATTTTGATGTATCGATCGATTTTTTGATCAGAGGGGAAGAATTCGTATCTAAGTATGCAGAATAGGTTCATATAATTTCAGATAGTCTGATTATATTAAAAAGCTTATAAGAAAAGGAGCAACCGATCATTCCGAAGGTTGCTCCTTGTTCTTTTTCATATATGCGACATAGCGTCAGTATCTGTCCTTCCCGGCGGTAAGCTTGATCAGCAGGTCGATGTCATCCGGCTGAACACGTGCTTCGTGAGCCGCGCGGCAACGCTTTTCGGCACCGCATTTGGTGCATTTGTGCGTGATGATGTATCCCTTCTTAGGGTCGGGCTCGACGAGAATCGGCTCCATCAGTCCTAAGCACTCGCAGGCGCGGTCGCCGGGGTTTTCGTCAATATGTATCGACCAAAGACAGTGCGGGCAGTGGTTGCGGGAGGACGATCCGAGCGGCTTTACCTCGCGTCCGCAATGTCCGCAGATGAATCCGGAGTCGTTTTTTGCAAATCTTTTGTTTTCGAGTTCCATATTTTTTGCCTCTTTTCGCTCTTTTTTTAAAAAAGCTCTTTATTTATTGAAGAAAATGTAGTATAATTACATTAGAGTGACAAGAATAATACGAACTAGCCCGAGAACCTTACTTTTTGGTGCTTTTCGGCTTGTCGTCCTAACCAGCCGTACGGGAGTCGAACCTAATTGCCTCACGGCGATTACTTTTCGTGTCTTTCGGTGTGCTTTTACTTGCAAAGTTAATACCTTGCTTCGCAAAATCCCACCAAAATCCATCAAAAATTAATTCGCCGTGAGGTGCGAAGCAGTTTTGACGGAGCAGATTTTTTCGAGAACAAGGTTCTTTCCGACGATCATATATTAATATTATCAAGGAAAGAACTGCAGTTATCGGTAAAATCTGCCCGACAAAACCAATTTTGTTCGACTCTCGTACGGCTGATACCTTGTGTTGTCCTCCGCACCAAAAATCACCTAAAAATTAAGGCTCTCGGGTCGGAGATTTTTTGGCTGACAAATATTTGTCAGCAGCAGGAAAACGCCGATGATAGTATATTAATACATGCAAGGCGTTTGACGAACTGATGGCGGATATTTGTCGCCAAAAAACTAGTTCGGATTATTCTTGTCACCCTACCGCAAGATTTATGCAAAAGGGCGCGAAGATCCTCGGATTTGAGCTTCGCGAGCCGAAGCATTGCTATTCGAAGTTTTATAGCCAATATAAAGATATCGTTATGTCGGTCTTCGCGAATCCCGACGGCACCCCTGGGAACGTTTTCCTCAACGGCGG
>JAZSMP010000160.1:0-2811 GCA_045535915.1 Eubacteriales bacterium
CACCGAGAACTATCCCAAGTACGCGGGAATGGATCGCTACGAGGCGCGCAAGGCGATAGTTGAGGATCTCCGCGCAGGCGGATATCTTGCGGAGATCGAGGATCTTACCCACGAGGTCGGAACCTGCTACCGTTGCGGCACCACCATTGAGCCGATGATCTCGCTTCAGTGGTTCGTTCGCATGGAGCCTCTTGCAAAGCCTGCGGTAAAGGCTGTGCGCGACGGCGATATCAGATTCGTTCCCGAGCGCTTTGATAAGAACTATTTCCATTGGATGGAGAATACGCAGGACTGGTGCATCTCGCGTCAGCTCTGGTGGGGTCACAGGATCCCCGCATACTACTGCGACAAGTGCGGCGAGACCGTTGTTTCCGCGGATCACGTTGACACCTGCCCGAAGTGCGGCGGTCATATGACTCAGGATCCCGACACGCTCGACACCTGGTTCTCCTCGGCTCTCTGGCCCTTCTCGACGATGGGTTGGCCCGATATCACCGAGGATCTGAAGTACTTCTATCCCACAAACACCCTCGTAACCGGTTATGATATCATCACCTTCTGGGTATCGAGAATGATCTTCTCGGCACTCGAATATACCGATTCGATCCCCTTCGACACCGTCCTCATCCACGGTCTCGTCCGCGATGCGCAGGGCAGAAAGATGTCCAAATCGCTCGGCAACGGTATCGACCCGCTCGAGATCATTTCTACCTACGGCGCAGACGCACTCCGCTTCGCGCTTGCAACGGGTAACAGCCCCGGAAACGATATGCGTTTCTCGGACGAGAAGATCGAGGCTGCGCGTAACTTTGCAAACAAGCTCTGGAACGCATCGCGCTTCGTAAGAATGAACCTCACGATCGATAAGGTCGAGCTCCCAGAGGAGTCCAAGCTTGCTCCCGAGGATAAGTGGATTCTCTGCCGCTTCAATAAGCTTTGCGCGGCTGTTGAAGCCTCGCTCGATAAGTACGAGATCGGTATCGCCCTCTCGAACCTCTATGACTTCGTTTGGGATATCTTCTGCGACTGGTACATCGAGCTCTCGAAGGCTCGCCTCGCAGAGAAGGAAAGCGAGAGCGGACTTGTTGCTCAGAACGTCCTCGCATACGTTCTCACCGGAACACTCAAACTCCTGCATCCTTTCATGCCCTTCATCACCGAGGAGATCTATCAGGCACTTCCTCACGAGGGTGACGCAGAAAGCATTATGATCTCGGCTTATCCCAAGTACGACGCCGCACTCGACTTTGAGACCGATGCCGCTCACACCGATAAGCTCATCGCGGTCATCAAGGCTATTCGCGCAAGACGTACCGAGATGAACGTTCCTCCCTCAAGAAAGACCAAGGTCTACCTTGAGACCAAGTATGAGGATTCCTTCACTCCCGCAACCTTCCCCTTCTTTATGAGACTCGCTTCGGCATCCGAGGTTGAGGTTTCGGCAGACTTCGCGGGCGCGATCTCGGCAGACAACGCCGCGCAGATCGTTACCGATGCGGCAACCGTATATCTGCCTCTCTCCGAGCTCATTGACACGGAGAAGGAAAGAGCACGTCTTACTAAGGAACTCGAGAAAACTCAGGGAGAGATCAAACGCCTCGAAGGTAAGCTCTCGAACGCAGGCTTCGTGGCAAAGGCTCCCGCACAGGTCGTTGACGCCGAAAAGGCAAAGCTCGAGAAGTATAAGGAGACCCTCGCAGCAATCGAAGCGGCGCTTGCAAAACTCGCGTAATTCTATAAAAGGACTGAATCAAACGATTCAGTCCTTTATTCTTTAAATTATATCACAACCTACAGGCGTATTAATGATCTTCGCAAACTCTTCCGCCGTTTTTGACTGCGGGAGAGCCCACATGACCTTGGCGAGTACGGTTTCGGTCGTCATACTGTAAGCCTCGGGGAGCTCGTATTTCTGCTTGATACGGAGTCCCACCTGATAGATCGACATATCGCTGCCCTCGTGCGGAACCTGCGTGGTGATAACGATGCGCACACCCTTCTCAATAAGCAGCTCGATCTTGTCGGCAAATTCGTCGTTGTCGTAGTAGGGAAGCCCGCCGACGCCAAAGCTTTCAATGATAACGGCGTGCGCGCGATCGGCAACGTAGTCAAAGATATCCGCGCTCATACCCGGCGTCAGCTTGATGAGCATCACGTTTGTGTCGATCTTGTTATAGAAGCGCACGGGCTCGGAGAACTTTTCTTTTATATAATACCTCATCGCGCCGCCGCGGACGAATCCGATCTCGGGGTAGTCAACGCTTGAAAAGGCGTTCGCGCTTCTCGTTCTGTTCTTTCTTGCTCTCGGCGCGCAGATGATCTTGCCGTCAAATACAACGTGAATGCCGCAAGCGTCGTCATCGGCTGCATAGATGAAGGCATCGCGAAGGTTTTCTCTTGCATCGGTGTCGCGGTTCTCGATAGGAGTCTGCGCACCCGTCAGAACTATCGGTTTTTGGCTGTTCTGAATGAGAAAATGGAGCATAGACGCGGCATACGCCATCGTGTCGGTGCCGTGTGTGATGACGAACCCGTCGTAGTTGAAATATTCTTCGCGGATCTTTCCCGCCAACTTCAGCCAGTATTCGGGGCGCATATTCGTGCTGTCGAGGTTGAAAAGTGCCGTCACGCTGATGTCGCAGACCGTGCCGACCTCTGGGATGTGCTCAAGCAAACGCTCACCCGAGACTGTGGGTACAAGTCCGTCCGCACCCGCCGCGGATGCGATAGTACCGCCCGTGGTTATAAGAAGTATATGTTTCATTTTTGTTGTCCTTTTGTTTTTATACAATAATTATACCACTCTTTTGC
>JAZSMP010000235.1:0-15216 GCA_045535915.1 Eubacteriales bacterium
CACGACATACATTCACGGCGGCGGCGTATATTATTGCTTTCAACATTCTGGCGCGAGTCGATGACCTTGCTTTCAAGGCAACCGCAATGCGGACATTTCATATTCTGACACCTGACCTTTCAAAACATTTTATAATATATCACAATATATAATATCACATTTTTACGGGTTTGTAAAGAGATAATGTAAAAAAACCTGAAAAAGCAAAGTATAAATATACAATCTCACACGTCTTTCTCAAAATCTTCCGCTATATCGCCCAAACTGCACGGCGTTATTTCGTTCCTTACAATTTTACGGTAAATGTCAAGTGCTTTTGCACGGTTTGTTCCAAATCTGCCGGTACTGCTTTCATTATCCGCAGATACATTTATTGAGTAATGATGACCCTTACAGCTACGGATTTGAAAGAGTCTGTATACCACAACCTTATCCAAAACAGTCTTCTTATCCGCACGCAGGTGCTTTATTGTTGTCTTCGTAACCTTCATTATCTTCTCCTCGCTTTTTGACACTTTTTGTATTATTATAACACAACAGCTCGTCCGCCAAAATTCCCAAACGGCAGTCGAATTTTTATGCAAAATAAACAAAAGAACAAAGTATTATTGGCATTTGATACCAAGCGAGCGACATTTCGTACGACATTTTTCAAAAATCTTGTCGAAATTTTTCAGCGATAATTGATATTATTGCGCCGATTTTTTTGATTCTATATTATTTTCAATTGAAGATGTATATTCATTGCCAAAATATACATCTTGAACAGCAAAGTTTTATATGTTATAATATTATTACCGATTATTTTACATGTTTTAAAATGTATAATTTCAAAATATTCATTTTGTATTCAAAGGAAAAAAATATGAAAAAGATACTGAAACCGTTCTCTGAGATTGGCAAAATGCAAATAGCATTTTATAAATTCGGTTCATCGCTTGTAATTCTGGTGCTAAGCGGAATTTATTATTTATGCGAAGCTGATGCAAATAAAGGAAGTGTCGGACTTGAACTTTACTACGCTCCGATGCTCGATTACATACTGACGACTTACTTAATCTTTTGGGCAGGGACGCTTCTGCTCGATCTTTTATCACGAGAAAGAAAAGCAAACAGCCGAATCTGACGATCGGCTGTTTGCTTTTTTATTCTGTATATTCTTTAAAAATTTCGATAATACGTTCTGCAGCTTCGTTCGGGTCGAGTTTGTCTGCCGCATACGCTTTCTGAAGAAGCGAGTTAGGAATATACTCATCGTATTTATCGAAAACGGGATTTTCCGCTTGTCCGATAAGCGACATCGGTGATATGCCTTCGCGTTCCACCGCCGATGCCAGCCCTTGAGCCAGAACATAATCGTTACCGCGTTCCATCTTGAAAGTTATATATGCACCGGCTTCGTGCTCAATACCGCTGATACGGTATTCAAAGGCATGCGATGCCAAGAACTTTCTGAAAGTTCTGAACGATCGAGTACCGAGCCACGGGAATACGCACCACGAATATCCGCCGAGATGCACGATCGAATGCTCAAGCATACCGGTATTTCTTGCGAGATGACGGGCGACTTCGAGACGGTGCGCGGCATTGGGCTTGAGATATGGATACACGGTATCTTCTTCAAGAACTTGTCGCATACGTTTGAGAATTTTTGTGTGGATCTCGCCGTAATCGCCGGGCCATGAGACCTCCATTTTACCTTCGACGGGTTTGACGTATATCAGTTTACGTGCAACATCAAGCTCTTCAACTTCCCAGACCTTTCCCGCAAGAGCAAAACGGTCTCCTACGGGAGGCGGTGTAGTTATAGTACCGATCTCTTCGGAGTCGTGTCTTACTGTAAAATCCTCGCTGTCCTTGAAAACGGCATAGAATTTGAAGCTGGATATCAGTCTCTCGCCCGCAAGACCGACTATAAGTCCCTTTTCTTCGGTCATCTCGATATAATCATTTTCGATCATTGAGATAAGCAGAGTCTTATAATCTTCTTTGGAGATCCCCGAAAGCGGTGGCAATCCGAGAACGCGCTCGGCAAGAGCACGAGATGTCAGTTCTCCGCTCGAAGCAAGAGTACTGAGAGTTTGGTGAAAAGCAAGACTGAATGGCAGTTTTTTGATTCTCGGCGGTTCGATGAAGCGTTCTTCGATATAAAGCTGCACTATTGCTATCGCGCGAAGAAGATCCCACGGTAAAAGCTGAGGCAGAGGCGTATTGGGAAGCGGATCCTCTTCTCTGAAAACAAGCATCATTTCGGGAGGCTGTCCGCGTCTGCCCGAACGTCCGAGACGCTGAAGCAGGCTTGAAACCGAATTTGGTGAAGAATTCTGCACCACTCTTTCAAGCTTGCCGATATCAATTCCAAGCTCCATAGTAACCGTCGCGCAAGTTACTGCATGGATATCTTCATCCTTCATTTTCTGTTCAGCTTCCTCTCGTATGGAGGCAGAAAGATTTCCGTGGTGAATCAGAAAGATATCCTTATCACCGCGATTTTTAGCGATTTGGCGTAGAGTTGCGGTAATATATTCGGTTTCTTCGCGCGAATTTGAGAAAACAAGTGATTTCTTATCGCGCACGCAATCATAGATATATTCATATCCCGCGTCTATCACCGCGCGTTTTGCTGCACCCTCTTCAGAATTTTTTCTTGCGTCATCCGACTGGAGATGAGAATCATTCTGGATATAGAAATGCTCCATTCCGAGTCTCCAACGGAGTTTTTCCGGTGTAGGAACGGGCACATCGGTATCCCTGCCGCTTCCCGCACCAAGCCAGGAAGCCGCGATCTCGGTGTCTCCAACCGTTGCGGAAAGTCCGATTCTGCGGGGATGATGGCCGATAAGTCTACCGAGTCTTGAAAGCTGGCAGATGATCTGGTTGCCTCTGTCAGAACCCGTCAGGGTATGGATCTCGTCTATTACTACAAACATCAAGCCGGAGAAGATACGCACGAGGTCATTCGAACGGTTCATAAGCATCGATTCGAGAGACTCGGGAGTGATCTGCAGGATCCCGCGAGGTTTTTCAAGCAATTTTTTCTTATGTGACTGTGCAACATCACCGTGCCAATGCGTCACGGGTATTCCCGAGATATCGAGCAGTTCTTCAATGCGACCAAATTGATCGTTGATCAGACTTTTGAGAGGCGCGATATAAAGGACCGCAACGCTTTCGGGCATATTGCCTTCAAGAATCGTAAGTATCGGGAAGAAAGCGGCTTCGGTCTTGCCGGAAGCCGTGGACGATGTCAGAAGAAGGTTGTTCTCGGAATTAAAGAGCGAGTCTGCCGCGAGAAGCTGTATTTCGCGCAGAGAGTCCCAAGAATGGCGGTAAATATACTCTCTGATATAGTCGGGAAAGCGTTCAAATACGCTGTCGATATTATACATATTTTCCTCCGTCAGAAATCGATATCTTCGGGATCGAACTTTGAACGCGGAGCATCCTCAACTTTAACGGGTACATCCTCTTCCGCGTCGGTTTTGAGTGTAACCGTATTTCCAACAATAGCGTCAAAATCAACGTTCGGGTTCTGCATGAGTATATTTAACAGGGTCATGTAGTCGCGGAGCATTTCACGCGGAGTTATCATCATATTCGCGCCCGCCCGGTCAAGGCATATCTGCACAAATTTCACCTGCTCTTCTCTCGTGATCCTCGGATCCCATAAGAAATTCTGACCGTGAAGGACTGTCATACGTACGACCAGAGCAAGAAGCTCGTCATCCGAAAGTCTGGTGAGTCTTATTACGGGGCCGACAAAGTTCTTGTGCTTTTCCGAGGCAAATCTGCTGTCGCAAAGACGGCTTCTGAGCGCTTCATAGCTAAAGAGACCGCGGCGCGGATCTTCGAGAAACTGAGGGGTTCCACCGAGTACAAGACCGAGATGCGGGGCTCTGCCCTGCAGGGTATCGTTAAACATGGAAAGTATTTTCTCGTAATTGTTTTCACGCGAAACTCGGTGGGGGATCTTATATAGATTTACGCATTCGTCAATGAAAACAAGCAATCCTCGGTATCCCATAGCGCGTGAAAGCGACGCCCAGAGTTTGAGGAAATCATACCAGTTGTTATCAGCGATTATTGCGGAAACGTCAAATCCGAGTTCTCTGCGAGCCTCGGTTTTGGTCGAAAACTCTCCGCGAAGCCATCTCAGGCAGGATGCGGCACGAAGATCGTCGCCTCTCTGTGTGGCGCGGTAGTATTCTCCGATAACTCTTGAAAAATCAAAGCCGCCGACGAGAAATTCTATCTCGCGCAGACTTTCAAAAAGCTTCGCATCGAGTTTTGAGGAAAACTGCGGTGAATCGGGAGTAATGCCCTCTGAAATGAGCTCTCCTTGCAAGGAAAATACCCATTTTGCAATAATTTTGGGCATAGCTCCGCCATCAGGTGCGGCTTTGGATGCGAGATTTTTCATAAGCTCTCTGTATGTCGCTACACCCGCGCCGCCGCTTCCGTAGAGACGGCGTTCGGGAGAAAGATCGCAATCTGCTGTAAGGAAATCGCGTTCAAGCGCATATCCTCTGATAAGCTGCATCAGAAAGCTCTTGCCGCTTCCGTATCTGCCGACGAGAAAGCGCATACTTCCGCCGCCCTCGTTCATCAGTTCAAGGTCGGAAAGCAGAGCGTTAATTTCGTCATGTCTGCCTATGGCAATATAAGGAGCACCCGAACGCGGAACAACACCCGCGGAAACCGATGCTATCAGCGAGGACAGTATTCTTTTCGGTATCTTCTGATTCTTATTTTCCATTTTCCAATGCTCCTCTCAATTCTTCTTCGTAATCTTCAAGAACTCCGTAACATCCTCCGAAGTCCTCAAGTATAATATCTCCGAATATATCCGCGGCAAGAGTGTTGATCCTGTCGGCAATTATATCCGGAAGCGATGATTCCCGGGCGGCTATGGCAGACTGTTTTGCCCCGTCACCGGCAAGTGCGGCAAATACAAACTCCTTTTCGGAGTCACTTAAGCTATCAATAAAGTCCGGCTCGGATTCTTCAATAGGATCGGGTATATTTTCGGGTTCGATCGTTATAGGCACCTCTTCCTCGGCGAAGGTTTCAACAAGTCTTTCGGTAGTCTCCCAGGAAAGCGCCTCGATCTTCGCCGCCGAATCAAACGACAGCCCGCTCGATGTGGGTTCATAGAGTTTTTCATATTCGGGAATCTCATCCTTCACGCTCGGATGAACGCTTCTTATCGGCAGTTCGCGGTTAAAATATTCTTCCGCAAGAGCTTTGATTCCCGTCGGAAGCGCATTGAGCGACAGTCTCGATTTAACTCCGATATGCGCACGGATGCGGTTTTCGGCGTATTTCAGAATATCCGTCACAATGAAACGCAACTCATGCGAATGCGAGAAGGAGCAGAATTCGATCTCTATGCGTTTTTTTACTTTGGGGCTGCAGAGGGCGCCTGTATAGGTATCGCGCTGTGTACGGCTGTCCTGGAGCTTCAGACCGGCAAACTCGAAAGGGTGAGCCGGGTCATTGCTCTTTGAGATCATATAAGCAAGCACACCGTGCATGTGTTTTTTGTAAAGGTCCACATGTTCTCCGACGGCGAATTTGCTTTTTTTGAAATTGTAATTTGAACAATGTCGTATAAGCAGGGATGCAAACGCGCCCGCATCCCCCACGGCATCGGCATAAAACTCACGGAGTCCCGCTGTCGCGGGAAGCGAATTTCCGACAACGCCGAGTATATCGCGCGGAGGTTCCATTTTGCCGAGAAGACACATATCAAAGATCCACTCGGAAAGCTGAACGTCAAGGCGTGGATAATCCTCTCTGTAATTAAGCCACAAGTTTGAAAGCAGGTCGACACTTCTCTCCCTCGGCAGTTTATCCGAAAGATTGATAGTTTCATAAATCAAAAGCAGAATATAGCTGTAATCAACCGAGGGATACCTTCCCGCGCGTATTTCACTTCTGAACCAGAGATAGTATGCAAGCTGACGGTCGCTCAGCTGAGAATACTGCGGCATATACGAAAAATACGGCTCAGCATCGACTTTCGGAGAGGTCTTGTTATAGTAAAATACCGCTGCGCGTCTGAATTGCTCGTAATAAGGATACGCACTGCTCCATGAATACAAGCGAACAAAATGAATCAAAGAGTTTTCGGGAGCATATTCCTCATCGGGAATCTTTTTCTTTTCACTCTCAGCGGTATGCGGGTGGATATATCTTTTTATTACGCCGTCCTCGGGGATCTTCTCGCTTCGCGGCGCGGTCTCCACGCTTTTATCGGGAAGAGGGATCTCAATCTCGGCAGCTTCGGTATGCTTATCATCAAATACCGCAGGTGCGCGCTTTTTGGGTACGAGCGAGTCTATATTCCAAAAATCATCCATGGCTTCTCTTTTGTCTTTATCCGACATGACCGAGTCCTCCTCTCTTTTCAGGTATCATATCATTATAACCTATTTTTTTACATCTGTCAATATATTTTCATTTATTTTTGTTCACATAAGCAATTCTTTGCATTTATTTAAATTTTATATGATTTTTATACCGATTATTTATTTTTTTCGGCAAAAAACTATTGAAATTAATTCATTTTTAGAGTATAATATAAATGAATATTTGTATCTTCAAGGAGGTAATGATTATGCTGAGCAAAAACGCCCACGATACAAATTACAACACACGGAAATTCCCTTCGATGTCGGACAGAGACGCGACTATCCGCGAGATTCTTTTCGCAGTATACGAGGCTCTTGAAGAAAAGGGATACAATCCGATCAGCCAGATCGTCGGTTATATTCTTTCCGAGGATCCCACATACATCACCAGCCACAGAAATGCCCGCGGTCTGATCTCCAAACTTGACCGGGACGAGCTTCTCGATGCACTTGCAAAATTCTATTTTTCGGACATTATTATAAAGAAGTAAATTTCTATGACTCATTATTCTCTTTCAAGTAAAGTCGATACCGAAAAAATATCCGGCAGAGTCCTTGCTCTCGGCAGCTTTGACGGTTTCCACATAGGTCACCGTGCAGTAATAGATGCCGCTGTTTCGCTTGCGGACGAGCTCGGTGCAGAACCTGCGGTTTTCTGTTTCGATATTCCGCCCGCATGTTTCGCTCCCGGAAGCGACATAAAAATTCTCGGTGACAAGGAAGAACGCAAAGAGCTCTTTGCAGGGAGAGGCATACGCTCGCTTTTTGTGGCGGGCTTCTCTGAACTGCGAGGACTTGACGCGCGTGATTTCATTACCGAGATACTTATCAAGGAATGCGAAGCTATAGGTGTGGTATGCGGATTCAACTTTGCTTTCGGAAAAAACCGCGCGGGCACGCCCATTCTTTTGCGTGATTACTTCAAGGATCGCGTAATAACTCTCGATCCGATCTACTTCGGTGAACATCCGGTAAGTTCAAGCAGGATCCGTGTTGCTGTTAAGGAAGGCGATGTCAAACTTGCCCACCGGATGCTTGGCAGACCTTACTCCATAAAGCAAAATGTGTCATCCGGCAGACAAGACGGAAGAAGGATCGGATTTCCCACGCTGAATCAAATTCCCGAAGATATCAGAGCCATCCCTGCCTTTGGTGTTTACGTGACGCGCACCACACTCGATAACGGGCGCGTTTGTAATTCTGTCAGCGATATCGGTCTCGCACCAACGCTTGACTCGAGCGGCAAAGTACGTATCGAAACGCATATTCTTGACACTGAACTCGATAATACTCCAAGTTGCATCAAGGTAGAGTTTCTTGAGCGCATACGCGGTGAAGTGATTTTTGCTTCGATCGAAGAGCTTAAATCAAGGATCGCGCTTGATGCAGAATACGCTCGCAATTATTTTTTGAATAAAAACTGATTTTACAGATTTTGTGATAAAATGGTACAAAAATCTTTTATACGCCGCGGGTCGGCATGGCTCCTTACCGCGGCGCTCTTAATTTCTTTATTATGTTTAATATCCGCGGGAACGATAGCTGCTTCGGCAAAATCTCTCGAAGAGATACCGCTTGAAAGTGCCGCGGCGGTTTATTTATATAACGTAGAAAACGATCGGATCCTTGTAAGTCAAAACGCCGACGTAAGAATCCAACCGGTTTCTACAGTAAAGATCATGGCGGGGCTGATCTGCACCGAGATGCTTTACGACAAGCTTGATGACGTAGTCGTTGTTACGCAAGGTATGCTGGACGGAGTTTCGGGACAGCACTTCAACATCATGCCGGGGCACAATCTTTCGATACGTGACCTTTTATACCTCGCCTTCTGCGGAGGATGCCATAAGTCGATCAATATTCTCGCTCACGTGGTTTCGGGTAATCTGCCGAATTTCATCACACTTATGAATACCAAAGCGGCGACACTCGGAATGACCGATACTTTCTATGCCAACGCAACGGGAATGCATCACGAATCAATGTATACGACGGCAAACGACATCGCCAAGCTTTGTCTGGCGGCATCAGAAAATCCGCTTCTTATGCAGATAACTACGGCAAGCGATCACAAAACCGAAAAGCTCGGTGAGAAAAATTTCACATTTGAAAACAGAAACTATCTCGTGGGCACCGGTTATACCGCTAAATACTTCAACTCGCTTTGTCATGGTCTTGCGGCTGGCAGCACTATAGAAAGCGGCTATTGCGCCGCAACGGTTGCCGACAACGGAAATCTTTCATATATTTGCATCGTCATGGGCGCGGGAACCGCGGAAGACGGAACAATAATGTCCTATTCTCTGGTCAATGACCTTGTGGGATGGGCATATGACGCCTGGGGATACGTTGAAATTATCTCAGCGAACCAAACGGTTTGTGAAATGCCGGTTACAATGTCGCTCGACGTTGATACGGTTCTTGTCGTACCGTCCGGGAGCGTCAGCGCGTATCTGCCAAAGACTACTGTTCTCGGAACCGATATCACATACAGCCATACGTTGAATGCCGAAGAACTTCAGGCACCGATTGCCGAAGGCGCACACGTCGGTCTCATCACTGCTTATTACAACGGCGAAGAAGTCGCCACTGTTGAGCTCATCACCAAAACGTCGGTTGCTCAAAGCGAGGTTTTGTATGCGCTTACAAAGATCAAAGATATTTCGCGCAGCAGAATCTTTATAGCTTCAGTTATTTTTGCTGTTGTTTTCACTGTGGTATATATCACGGTAAAGGCTATAATCCGAGGCACCGCTAACAACAAACGGTATAAATACCGCTGATATTCTCAACTTTTGTTGTAATATGACATTTAGCGGATATTATTTACAAATTTTGTATTGACAAATCCAAACAAATATTGTATAATATGCGTGGCTTTTATGTCGATGGAAAATACCCGTATACTTATTTGGAGGCAAATCTATTATGTTTGAACAGTTCAAAGAACTTCTTATCGAAGAGTTCCAGGTTGAAGAGGATAAGATCACTCTCGACGCTGAGCTTTCCGGTGATCTTGCAATCAATTCCATTGAGCTTGCCGAGCTCATCCTTCGTTGCGAGGAGACCTTCGGAATCGAGATTCAGGAAGACGAAATGCACAAGTTCGTAACAGTCGGAGACGTTGTTGAGTATCTCAATACTCTCGAGAAATAAGCATCTTCGTTTAAAAAACATCAAGGAGACAACCTTGATGTTTTTTATTTGTCATATTCGCCTCTAATCTTAAATAATTATTATGTAGGAGGGATAATGATGAAAACCGAAGATAAAAAATTACTTTATAGCAATTTTACGTTCATTGCCGTTTTTGCGCTGTTATTCATCTGCTACTGCACCGTTGCTTCGCGCCTTACAATTGATAAACGTGTAACCCAAAGCGCATCTGCCGATGTTGACGAAAAGAAGACGATAGTGATCGACCCCGGACACGGCGGTGAAGACGGCGGCGCAGTAGGTATAAACGGAATTCTGGAAAAAGAGCTCAATCTGTTGATATCAGATGATCTATGCCAATTATTCCGTTTCGCAGGATATGAGATCATACCTACGCGCACAGAAGATATATTGCTCTACGACAGAAACGTAGACTTTAAGGGCA
This sequence comes from Eubacteriales bacterium, assembly GCA_045535915.1. GTDB lineage: Bacteria > Bacillota > Clostridia > Oscillospirales > CAG-272 > CAG-390. The sequence continues at coordinate 10,015 of JAZSMP010000235.1, forward strand.
GAAAAAAGGTTCTCGATCTTGCGGCAAGATTGGAAATCTCCAATACAGCTATGCCGGATCTTTTTGTAGGAATACACATGAATGCATTTCCGCAGGAAAAGTATTCTGGTCTTACGGTCTATTATTCGGATAATGTACCTGTAAGCCACCAAGCTGCCGAGCATCTGCGAAAAGAAGTAATATCTCTTTTACAGCCGCAAAATAACAGAGAAATAAAATCAGGGAAAAACATATACCTTCTCGATCGCGCAACATATCCTGCGATTCTTGTGGAGTGCGGATTCTTATCCAATTCCGCTGAATGCGAGTTACTTTCTACAAAAGAATACAGGCAGAAACTTTCTTTTGTGATATTCACTTCTCTTGCATCTTTTCTTGAAGAAACTAAAGCTTAAATCTTGCAAAAAGCAAAAAAATATTGTATAATATTTAGGAAGTATAATAACAGAAGGTGATTTTATGAAATGGCTTATCGCATCCGATATTCACGGCTCTGCATATTACTGTAAAAAGCTTATTGAGGCGTTAAAAAATGAAAAAGCAGACCGACTTATTCTGCTCGGCGATATTCTTTACCACGGTCCGAGAAATGATCTGCCACGTGATTACGCACCCAAATCGGTCATTTCTATGCTAAACGAATTTGCAGACCGCATAATCTGCGTTCGTGGAAACTGTGACGGCGAGGTTGACGATATGGTACTCGACTTCCCCGTGCTTGCCGAATACGCGGTCATATCGGATGCTTCTCTTGATAAAAATGTAATATTTGCGACCCACGGCCATCGTTTCAATGCACAGAATCTACCGAAGCTTAAAGAGGGCGATATCCTCCTTCACGGACATACGCATATTCCCTGCTTTGAGTCGGTTGAGGGAGTATGGGTAATCAATCCCGGTTCGGTTTCGATACCGAAAAACGGAAGTGCAAACTCTTATATGATTTTTGAAAACGGCAGATTTGATCTCAAGGATCTCGATGGCAATATCATCTCTGCGCACAGTATATAAGGAACGGAATATGAAAGGTTTAAAGACGGTTTATATTTGCTCAACCTGCGAATATGAAAGCCCCAAATGGATGGGAAAATGCCCCAAATGCGGCGCTTGGAACTCTTTTGTCGAAGACGTTATAGACACCTCACCGCAATCGAAAATTGCAGAAGCCAAACACGGATACAGCATTGGATCGGACAACCGCGCAACTCCGCTCGATCAACTTGAAGCTGACAGCTGCATACGTTCTCTTACGGGACTCGGCGAGCTCGACCGCGTACTCGGCGGAGGTCTTGTCAAGGGTTCTGTGGTTTTGCTCACGGGTGAACCCGGAATAGGCAAATCAACGCTTCTTCTGCAGATCAGCGGTATTCTCGGCGAAAACCGCAAAGTACTCTATATTTCGGGAGAGGAATCGAGCGGTCAACTCAAGCTCCGCGCGGCACGTCTCGGAGTCAAGGGACGCGAGCTTCTTGTACTTACCGAGACGAATATTGATAAAATACTCAAGGAAACCGACAGAGTCAAGCCCGACGTACTGATCGTGGACTCGATTCAGACAATGTTCTCTCCTCAGTCGGCTTCGTCGCCCGGAAGTGTTACTCAGGTTCGCGAAAGCGCGCTTTCTTTCATTTCAAAGGCAAAAAATGACGGGATTTCCGTTATCCTTGTCGGTCACGTAAACAAGGAAGGTTCGATCGCGGGTCCGAAGCTGCTCGAACATATGGTCGACGCCGTTCTTTGTTTTGAAGGCGAGCATCAGCAAGCTTACAGAATCATCCGCTCGGTGAAAAACCGTTTCGGTTCCACCAACGAGATCGGTGTTTTTGAGATGACCGATAAAGGTCTTTGCGAAGTTCCCAATCCCTCCGAGGTTCTTCTTGCGGGGCGGCCGAAAAAAGTCTCCGGAAACTGCGCGCTCTGCACGATTGAGGGTACAAGACCGCTGATCGCCGAGGTTCAGGCTCTGGTCACAACGACATCCTTCCCTTCACCGAGAAGGACGGTAAACGGCATGGACTACAGCCGTATTTATCTCATTCTCGCGGTTCTTGAAAAACGTCTCGGTCTGAAATTTTCTGCAAACGACGTTTACATAAACGTAATAGGCGGAATGAGACTCGACGAACCTGCTTCCGATGCAGCAGCAGCTCTTGCTTTGATATCATCGATAACCGACAAGATCGTACCCGAAGATCTTCTCGCTATAGGTGAGATCGGTCTGGCGGGTGAATGCCGTGCGGTATCCAACCTTGAGAGCCGCGTAAAAGAGGCTGAGAGGCTCGGGTTCAAACGCATCATTCTTCCCTACCGCAACATAGAAAAACGCCCCATAGACGCCTCTGTACGCCTCATACCGATAAAGAGCGTATATGAGATGTTATCTCTGCTTGCAGGCGGTGAATCTGCGGGGGCAAACAGATGAACAACGGAGAAATGCTGATCAAGCCGATCGCACACATTCATTGCGGCTACAAGGAAAAATTCGGTATCCCGCGCCAAAGCGGACTTGTTGACACTGTTGAAGCCAAAATCATCTTTTCTCCCGAATACCGAAATCCAGATGCCTTCCGCGGTATTGAAGGTTATTCGCATTTGTGGCTTCTCTGGCAGTTTTCGAAGGCTGTGCGCTCCGAGTGGTCGCCGACGGTGCGCCCTCCGCGCCTCGGCGGAAATATGCGTATGGGAGTTTTTGCTACGAGATCGCCCTACCGGCCGAACCCAATCGGGCTTTCATCGGTCAAGCTCGTATCTATTGAACTTGATACCCCTAAGGGTCCGGTACTCACCGTTTCCGGCGCCGATCTTTTGGACGGTACGCCGATATACGATATCAAACCGTATCTTTCCTATACCGATTCTCATCCCGAGGCTCTGAGCGGCTTCGCTCTGACGAGAGAAGCACCTAAAGTTGAGGTTGTCTTTGCTGATTCTGTAACGGAAAAGCTTGATGACACTCTGAAAAGCGAAATCACCGCAATTCTTGCCGAAGATCCGCGTCCGGGATATCAGGATGATCCCGAAAGGATATATACATTCAAGTACTCTGATTTTGAAGTTTCCTTCAAAGCAGGAAGCGGAATGATCACAGTAACAGATATTATATAACAAAAAGCTATCCGATCGGATAGCTTTTTGTTATATGTACTTTTTGATTCTGTAATATCCTCTTGCGGGAGAGCAGATCATTTTTCTTCCGCCGATATTATGTGCCTTGGCATTTATCCGAGATATTTCTTTGGAAAGCACTGCACGGTTTTTGTGAGTGTCACCAAAGCAAACGTCCATCAATTCATCGGTAGTCACGCCTCTGTCTTTGTTTTTAACAAGAAAATGCAGAATTGACCTTTGAACGCTGTTCAGCTTCATATCGTAACCGAGGAAAAGCACCTTTCCTACTTTTCCGAACAAAACATCATTGTAGGAAAAGAAAGGATCGTTCGATGAAAACTCAGTGAGCATTTCAAGCAGACGCGGATCGGTATATTCTCTGAAATGGAACGCATCACCGAGCTGATATCTGCCTACATTGAAGACAGGCACCCGAGGATTAAGACAATAAATATATCCGGGAGGCGTATCACCGACAATAAGCAAAGCCTCCGCATCGGCGGCGAAACCGCGCAGGCGGAATTCCCTCGGTGCGGAAGCTTCGACGTTCAAGCCGAGATCCCGAAAATAATTATGGACCTCTATTCTCTTTTCGATGTCATAACAATACAGAATTATCATGACTCGTCATTTCCTTTATATGGAACGTCGGCGGCAACCAGATCCACCGCCTCTCTGATACCGGTTGCATCGGGTGGCGGTCCGTATGTGAAATTCACCGGAGAAACAAAGCGGTTTTCTCCGACCTCACCTTCGAAAACAGGTCTGTAATACCTGCCGCTTACAATTATATGATCTATCAGATTGATATTTACACCTGTGAGAAGTCCTTTAAGATATCTGGAGTATCCGATATCTTCCTCGGAAGGATTCGGCAAACCGCTCGGGTGGTTATGTATCAAGACTACAGAAGCCGCATTTTTCTTAAATGCCTTTTCAACGATTATACGCGGAGGTACACTCACATAATTGACAGCGCCCTCGGCAAGTTTGACGGTATCAAGCAGCATCATTTTATTGTCAAAAAGCATGACGTATAGCTTTTCGACTGACGTTCCGATAAAAAGTTTTACCGCATAGTTTCCGATTTTCTCAAGTTTATCATAAAGAAACGGCATCCGTTCATCATACAATGCATATCTGCGCCAGCCTGCCGCCATCAGTTTAAACAGAATGGCGGCATTTTCGCCGACGCCTTCAACCGAAAGAAGATCCTCATAGTCGGCGTCAAAAACACCTTTGTATGAACCGAATCTTTCGATCAATCTGTGCGAAAGTTCGTTGACATCGCGTCTCGGAATAGCATAATACAGCATAAGCTCAATAGCCTCATGGGGACTGAAACCTTCCAGACCGTTGGCTAAAAAGCGTTCTTTCATGCGCTGACGGTGTCCCGCATGAATATCGCCGTTACCACTCATAGCTTCGCGTTTGCAGTCTTAAGGATAACGTCGTGCGATCCGCCCTCAACAATACTGGTCGAAGAAACGAGAGTGATCCTTGCATTCTTCTGGAGGTCGGGAATCGTGATCACGCCGCAGTTGCACATTGTGGACTTAACCTTATAAAGACTCTTTGCCACGTTATCACGGAGAGAACCTGCGTAAACGACATATGAGTCAACGCCTTCCTCAAATCCGAGACCTGTTGCGCCGCCAAGGTCGTATCTCTGCCAGTTACGTGCACGGTTGGAACCTTCGCCCCAGTATTCCTTAACGTACTGTCCGTTGATAAAGAGCTTGTTTGTGGGGCTCTCGTCAAATCTTGCAAAGTATCTGCCGAGCATCATAAAGTCCGCTCCCATTGCAAGTGCAAGAGTCATATGGTAGTCATGAACGATACCGCCGTCCGAGCAGATCGGAACGTAGATACCGGTTTCTTCAAAGTATTCGTCACGAGCCTTGGCTACTTCGATGACTGCGGTAGCCTGTCCGCGGCCGATACCCTTGGTTTCACGGGTGATACAGATCGAGCCGCCGCCGATACCGATCTTGATGAAGTCGGCACCCGCCTTGGCAAGGAACAGGAAGCCCTCGCGGTCAACGACGTTGCCCGCGCCGACCTTCACGCTGTCACCGTATCTTTCGCGGATGA
>JAZSMP010000100.1:0-8723 GCA_045535915.1 Eubacteriales bacterium
TGACCGAGAGCCGCAAAAGTCTGCTGCTCCATAAGCATCTCGTTGCAGACCGAGCAATACTGACATTCGGTGTATCCGTCATCGGTGCAGGTCGCCTCCTTAGCTTCGATAACAACGACGGTGTGGGGCAGGGGCTCGGTAGCGGTCTGTTCGACAGTCATATTGCCGCAGACGGTGCATCGCTTACCGTCGCTGAGACCTTCGGAGGAGCAGGTGGCTTCGTAGCCCTTGACTACCTCTTCGGTGTGAGCGACTGTGTCGATGTATTCGCGCTCGCGCTCGTCGCAGATCTCACAGGTACGCGAGCGGATGCCTTTTTCTGCGCAGGTAGATTCTTTAGTTACTTTCCAGTTGCCGAATTCGTGGTCACAGCCTCCGTCCTCCGAGCCGTCACCGCATGCCGCAAATACGCAGAGGCAGAGAAGGACCGTAAGGATAGCAATTAAAGTCTTTTTCATCGAAAAATTCCTTTCATATTAATAAAAATACTTATATATTATATCATAACGATCCGCCCAAATCAACAGGCGGATCGTGTTTTTCAGAATTATTTTTCAATTAATTTGACAAAATATCCTCAAGAATGCCCAAAGCCTCGTCGATCTCTTCGTAGGTTATGTTGAGAGGGGGCAGCAGACGGAGCTTGTCTTTCGCGGAAAGGAAAAGTACACCGCGCTCGATGCCCGCCGAGATGATCTCGGGGGTGGACTTTTCGGCTTTGACGCCGATCATGAGTCCGAGTCCGCTGACAGAGATAACTCCCTTCATTGATGCAAGGCGAGTGAATATATATTCACTCTTTGCGCGGACTTCGGAGAGGAAATCATCGTCAAGACGCGAGATCACGTTCAGCGCGCCCGCGGCGCAGGCGGGATTTCCGCCGAAGGTCGAGCCGTGCGAGCCCGCCGAGAGGGTGTCCTTTACCTTCTCACCGAGGATAACGGCACCGATAGGAAGTCCGCCGCCGAGACCCTTTGCCGTGGAGACGATATCGGGCTTAATGCCGAACTGCTCGAAGGCGTAGAGAGTGCCGGTGCGTCCGTTGCCCGTCTGTACTTCGTCGATGATGAGAAGGATATCCCGCTCTTTACAAGCCGCGGCGACAGCGGAAACGTAAGTTTTATCAAGCGCATTGACGCCGCCTTCGCCCTGAACGAGCTCGATCATAACGGCGCAGACGTCGGGAGTCATTGCAGAAAGCATCGCATCGGTATCATTTGCGGGGACGTGGCAGAAGCCTTCGGTAAAGGGCATGAAGGTGGTGTGGAAAACATCCTGACCCGTTGCCGCGAGGGTGGTGATCGTTCTGCCGTGGAAGGAATTTTGGAGGGTGACGATCTTGTGTCGTCCCTCGCCGTATTTGTCAAAGGAATATTTGCGCGCGGTTTTGATCGCGCCCTCGTTTGCCTCCGCGCCCGAATTGCCGAAGAAGACGCGGCACATGCCCGTGCGTTCGCAAAGCATTTCGGCAAGACGCACGCAGGGGGAGGTGTAGTAGAGGTTTGAGGTGTGGGAATAGGAGTTCAGCTGTGCCGTGACAGCCGCGACCCAGTCAGAGTCGGCGTAGCCGAAGGTGTTGGTCGCGATGCCCGATCCCATGTCGATGTATTTTTTGCCGTCCGGACCGTATGCCACGGCACCCTTACCCGATACTATCTCGACGGGAAAACGGCGGTAGGTGGGGGCGATGTATTTGGAATCAAGTTCGAATGTGTTCATTTTTGTACCTTTTAATAAGCGGGAAGTTTTGTTCAAACTTTTTCAAAAGTTTGCGAGGTTTGGGGCAGAGCCCCATTATAATGCGAGCATAAGCTCGCTTCATCGTGCTTCAAAATCATGAAGCTTTGCTTCGGGATTTTGGACAGAGTCGATACTTCCCGATTGTAGGGAAGTGTCGCGCTCTGTCACCCTTTTGGTGTTTGAATTCAGAAAGAGAGTGAAGGAGCGCAATCCTTCCCTGAAGGAAAGGATTGACTCCTTCCGAACCGTCGGCAGGGGCGCCGCCGGTTCGAAGCGCATAGGAGAGTTTCGCCCTCTGCGGAGGGCGACTTAAGAAACTTTTCGGGAAAAGTTTCTTGAGAATTTTCAAAAGCTTTTTCGCTGCGCTTTGTCGTTAGTTATGCCAAAACCATCGTACCAAGTCCCTCATCGGTAAGAATTTCAATGAGGATGGAATGCGGTACACGTCCGTCGATGATGAAGACGCGTTTTACGCCGCCTTTGACAAGATCCGCGCAGCCTGTGACCTTCGGGATCATACCGCCCGAGATCGTGCCGTCGGCGATCATTGAATCTATCTCATCGAGGTGGATCTTGGAAATGAGGGTCGAGGGGTCGTCCTTATCCGCAAGTATGCCGGGGGTGTCGGTAAGCGAGATAAAAGCCTCAGCGCCGAGTGCCGCTGCGACCTCGCCCGCCATGGTGTCGGCATTGATATTGTAGATCTCGCCCGTCTTGTCGCAGGCAACGCTTGAAATTACGGGAATGTAGCCCTTGTTGAGGATATCGGTGATCAGTCCCGTGTTGACCTTGGTGATCTCGCCGACGTAGCCGAGGGCGGGGTCAAGCTCTTTTACGTGGATCATATTGGCGTCAATGCCCGAAAGTCCGACGGCAAGCCCGCCAACGGAGCCAATCAGGGCAACGAGGCTCTTGTTGACCTTGCCCGCGAGTACCATCGTTGCAACCTTCGCGGTCTCGGCGTCGGTGACGCGCAGTCCGTTTTCGAATTTGCTTTCGATATTCATGCGCTTGAGCGTTTCTGTCAGCGCGGGACCACCGCCGTGAACGAGAACGACCTTGACGCCGATCAGGTTGAGAAGCGCGACGTCGCGCATGACGGCTTCCTTGAGGCTTTCGTCGATCATGGAGGATCCGCCGTATTTGATGACGACTATCTTGTCGGTATATTTTTTAATGTAGGGAAGCGCTTCGACCAGCACGTTTGCGCGGTCCGCGTTTGAAATATTTATCATGTTCTGTAGTCTCCGTTGATCTTGACGTAGTCGTATGTCAGGTCACAGCCCCAGGCGGTTGCCGACTCGTCACCCATGCCAAGGGTGATGTTGACCTCTATTTCATTGCAAAGAAGAATTTCTTTAGCCTTTTCCTCGGAGAAATCGACTCCCGAACCGCCGCGGCAGACCTCGATCTCGCCCGCAGTCGATGCGAATTTTACGCCGATGGTGTTCACGTCCACCTTCGCGCCCGAGTAGCCGATAGCGCAGAGGACTCGTCCCCAGTTTGCGTCGGCACCGAACATTGCCGCCTTGAAGAGGCTTGAGCAGATGACGGATTTTGCAACCACGCGCGCGGTGTCTTTGTCAGCCGCACCGCTTACGTTGCATTCGAGAAGCTTTGTTGCGCCCTCGCCGTCAGCCGCGATTGCGCGGCAGAGCTTGGAGGTTACTGCGAAGAGTGCTTCCTTGAAGGTAGCGAAATCGGGGGAGTTTTCGTCGATCTCCTTGTTGCCCGCCATGCCGTTTGCCATGACGGAGAGCATGTCGTTTGTAGAGGTGTCGCCGTCGACAGAGATCATATTGAAGGAGTTCTTTACGTCTTCTTTGAGTGCCGCATTAAGAGCTGCGGGGGTGATCGCTACGTCTGAGGTGACGAAAACGAGCATGGTGGCCATATTCGGGTGGATCATTCCCGATCCCTTCGCGATACCGCCGATGTGGCATACCTTGCCGCCGATCTCAAATTCGACGGCAACGCTCTTCATTTTGGTGTCGGTGGTCATGATGCCCCAAGCCGCGTCGTCCGAGCCTTCATAGGAAAGCGAGGAAACGAGCTCGTCCATGCCGTTAGCGATGGGAGTGATATCGAGCTTCTGACCGATAACGCCGGTCGAGGCGACGATGACGTCGCGCGCGGGGATGCCGGTCGCCTTGTAAACGAGGTCGCACATAGCCTCGGCGATTTGGATGCCGTCAGCGTTGCAGGTGTTTGCGTTTCCGCTGTTGCAGATAACGGCGCGCGCGATGCCGTCCGAGATATTCGAGCGAGTGACCTTGATGGGAGCGCCGCAGACGAGGTTGGTGGTGTAAACGGCCGCCGCGGATGCTTTGCAGTCGCTGACGATGAGGGAGAGATCCTTCTTGGTCTTGTTCTTGCGGATGCCGCAGTGGATGCCGCCGGCGCGGAAGCCTTTCGCGGCACAAACGCCGCCTTCAATATACTTTATCATAATTCGAGTCCTTTCACGGGATCTTGCCCGATTGCTATGTTCATGTTCTGGATGGCGGCGCCCGATGCGCCCTTGCCGAGGTTGCAGAATAATGCATAAATATTCATTGTGTATTCATTTCCCGAAACGATCAGCTGCATGGAGTCGAGTCCCGAGAGGGCGTTTGAGAAGATGAGACCGTCGGGCGTGCCCTTCTCGCAGAGGGGAGCGACCGAGATGACGGGGCTGTTTTTGTAATGCTCCGCATATAGCGCGTGCATATCTGCGACCGAAAGAGGAGTCTTTGCGAGACGCATCAGGATGGGTACGCAGACGCACATTCCGGAGTAGAAATCCGACACGATGGGGTTGAATGCGGGAGCAAAATCAAGGCCGCAGACCGACTTGATCTCGGGGAGATGCTTGTGAGACGCGGTCAGCGCGTATTGGCAGGGCGAATCGAATTTACGGTCACGCCCATCAGCTTCGTAATCGGCGATCATTTTCTTTCCGCCTCCAGAATAACCCGTCAGAGAATGGATTGCGAAAGGGTAGGCGGCGTCAAGGATTCCGTGCGATATGAGGGGGTAGAGGACCGCGATCGCGCCGCTTGCGTGACAGCCGGGATTTGCTATGCGCTTCGAGGTTCGGATCTTCTCTTCGTGCGCTGCTGAAAGCTCGGGAAAGCCGTACGCCCAAGCGGGGTTTGTGCGGTGCGCGGTCGAGCAGTCTATGATTACGGTAGAGTCGCTTTGGCAAAGAGTCACAGCCTCGCGTGCGGCGTCATCGGGAAGGCAAAGGAAGGTGACGTCTGAGGAGGAAATTGCCTCTTGTCGGGCGCCCGCGTCTTTGCGCATTTCTTCCGTGAGTGTAATGAGCTCTATGTCCTCGCGGGAGGCAAGACGCTCGCGGATGCGCAGTCCCGTGGTTCCCGCCTGTCCGTCAATAAATACTTTTTTCATAAAATTTTCCTCCAAAAAGAAATTCTTTCTCATTATAAATATGTAAGATATTATACTACAAAAATATTCAAAGGTCAAGAGCTTTTTGAATATTTTTTCGAGAAAAATGAATAAATAATCATTTTGTCACTTTATAATCTATAATAATTCAGGCAAAAAACAAACGGCCGGATTTCTCCGAACCGTTTGTTTGATATCAGCGTGCAACAAATCCGGATTTCTGCGGAAAATTCGGATCGTTTCTTGTGAGGGAGAGTAATCTGCAGGCAGCTCCTTCCGGATGATTTCTGCCCGCTTCCCAGGATTCAACGGTCTTGACCGACACTCCCATATATTTTGCAAACAAAACCTGGGTAAGACCGGTATTATTCCGTATTTCTTTGATGTCTTGCGCGGTAAAAGTATCTACGGGTGTAATAGTTATGGTAGTCTTTTTTGCTTTCAGATTACCCTTTTCATATTCAATCGCCTGTTCCACGCCAAGCTTGATATCGTCAAAAATTTTGCTCATACCGTTCTCCTTTCTTATTTGCTGTTTTTGAGTTGGTTTTCAAGAATCTCAATCAGCTGACGGAGCTCGTTTCTTTCTCCTTCCGTGAGATTATCTTTCTCATTTTTAGGATATGCGGTTATAAGATAAATTTTCTCATAAACCTCAAAATCTATGTAAATAACTCTGACACTACCGCTTTTGCCCTGATGCTCGAAAGCAAAGCGCATCTTACGGATACCGCCCGTTCCTCGCATAACAGCTCCAACCTTCGGATCCGCGAGAAGCATTTCCTGAAGTCTGCGGAGATCCTTATCCGTTAAGCCGAGTTTTTCCCATTTGGACCGGAAATGAGGTAATTCGATAAATGAACGTGTCATATCATTTACTCCATCCTGCTGTTCTTTACGTATATTATACCCTATTTAATAGGGTTTGTCAATATGAAAGTGAAAAATTGTCATATTTTTTTATTACTGTCCGTATTAATTACTGAATAAAATTTTGCGAGGTGGAACTATGCGAAGGAAAAGTTTTGCGTTTCTGATCTGTTTTTGTTTGCTTTTGGCGGTGAGTATATTGCCGTCCTTTGCCGAGAAGGGCGGGGATGAGCTTTTGTCGCCGGGGCTCGAGGTAATTGCGGCACGGTATGAGATGGTGGTGTCTGCCGTGCCGGGCGGTGAGGTGGTGTTCAGCCGCGAGGATTTTGTCCGCACACTCGGTTACAAGCCCGAAAGCATTACTCTGACGAGCCGACCCGACGCGGCTGTCGGTCAGCTGACGCTCGGAAGCGTTGTGATTCCCGCGGGTCAGACGCTGTCGCTTTCGAATCTTGACAGGATCTCGTTCATGCCGAGTGCGTCGCCCGCGTCTGACCGTGCAGTCTTCAGCTTTTCTGCCGACGGCTCGGCTTATGAATACACCTGTGTTGTACGTTTGATGGATGCGGATGAGGTCAATTCGGCACCGACTCTTGATTGCGCTACTGCCGCCGCGCTTTCGGCGAGTGTGCCCGAGGGCGGTGTTTGCGGAGGACGTCTTGCGGCATCCGACCCCGACGGCGATGCGCTCGTCTACGAGATCGTCTCTTACCCGAAGCACGGAAGCGTTTTACTTTCGGACGCAGAAAGCGGGAAGTACATCTATCGCCCGACAGCGGGTTATACGGGAAAGGACTCCTTTAAGTACACCGCCCGCGACGAATGGGGCAATTACGCGGGCGAGGCGGAGGTCAGGGTGACTGTCAGCCGTTTTTCCGCGCCCGATTTTGCCGATATGTCGGGTTCTGCCGAGACTTTTGCGCGGATCGTGAGCGCGGAGGGGCTGATGAGCGGCACTCTTGTCGGCGGCGAATCCTATTTTTATCCCGAAAGAGGCGTGACTCGGAGCGAATTTACGGTTATGCTTATGCAGGCGGCAGGGATCAAGGCGGATGAAGAAATGAAAACCGTCTTTGCCGACGACGCGGAAATTTCGGTCTCGGCGCGTCCATACGTCCTGAAGGCGCACGAAATGGGTCTGACCGATGGTTGGATCGAAAATGGAATGCAGGTCTTCGGCGGAGGCGAGGAGATATCGCTTGCCGAGGCGGCGAGGATGACGGCGCGTCTGCTCGGACTTGATTACGGTTCCGCACTCCAAGTCTCGCTCTCGCCGGGAGAGGCGAATTGGGCTCGGCAGGAGCTTGCCGCGCTTGCAAACGCGGGATTTGCGCTGGGAGGAGGATCGTCATCGATCCTTGACCGCGCATCGGCTGCGGAGTTACTTTGCGGTGTCATGAAGATCGCAGAAGCGGGAGGTATGAGACGATGACCAACGGCGCGCGTCCGCTTTCATTTATTCCTTATGACAGAGCAAAAGCCGTCGAATACGCGCGCAGATGGGCGCTTTCGCGTAATCCGATATTCGAGGATTACACCGGCATCGGCGGTGATTGCACGAATTTCGTCTCGCAGGCGATATTTGCGGGGACTTGCGTGCAGAATTACACGCGCGATCTCGGATGGTATTTCATATCTCCGGAAAACCGTGCGCCCGCTTGGACGAGTGTGGAATTTTTCTACGATTTTATGACAGGCGCACCGAATTTTGCCTCGGAAAACGGCGGGACGGGTCCTTTCGGTTTTCCGATCACGCTTGCCAACGTACAGCCGGGCGACGTTGTTCAACTTTCGGACGAAGCGGGCGACTTTTACCACACCTTGATAGTTTCTATGGTCGAAAACGGCGAGATCTATGTTTGTGCCCATTCGGACGATGCCCTTGACCGTCCGCTTTCAAGCTATAACAACGCCTCCGAGCGCGCAATTTTCATCGCGGGTGCGAGAACGACGCCGGTCTATCCCTGTTTCGAGGAGCTGATGCGGGGCGGAGAATAGGATTTGTTTAAAAAATGTTGTTTAATTATTATTAAGTCTTTGGTATAATATAATCTGTTAAAATAAAAACGGAGGATGTTATGCCGAAAATTCGGATGTTTAAAAAATTTGCCGCATTTATCCTGGCGGCGGTTATGATTTACAGCACTTCAGCGCTCCTTACATACGATGCGTCGGCAGTCACGCCCACATATTACGTAAGCGGTTCGTATAAAAAGAGCCAATTTTATAAAAATCTTACAGCATATAAGCTCACGGGCGACGAGAGATACGACGTTATTTCGATCGCCATGACCCAGTACGGATATCACGAGGGTAACGACGAGAATGACATGGGCGGTTCCAACCGCGACGGCTATAAGAATTTCGCCGAGTATAACCGTATGTACGGCAAGCTCGACAACGGCGAGGGCAACGGACTGAGCTACGGATACTCCTGGTGTGCGGCGTTCGTTTCATGGTGTCTGCGTCAGGCGCGTGTTCCGACCGAGACGGTCGAAAATTTCGTCAGTTGCTCCCGTGCGGTCAGAAATTTCCGTACACAGGGGATCTTCAAGGAGAAATCGAGCGGTTATATTCCGATTGCGGGCGACATAATCTTCTTCGTCAAGCGCGAGGACGCCGCCGCGGGATATATCGCGAGCCACGTCGGAATGGTCGTCGGATGCGACGGAGAATTCGTTTACACGATCGGGGGCAATACCGATCTTTATAAGGTATGCCAA
>JAZSMP010000092.1:0-1722 GCA_045535915.1 Eubacteriales bacterium
CATTTTATCGTTCCTCCGCCAAGCAAGTTGTCTCCGTCGAAGAACACGGCGGACTGTCCCGGCGCGGGGGCTCTTTGCGGTTCTGTGAATTCTATGAGAACTTTATTGTCCGAGAGGGCGGTGACTGTGGCTATGCCCGGCTTTTTGGTATAGCGGAGACTTACGTTCGCCTCGAAGGGCTCGTTGGGGAGTTTGCCCGCGAAGTATCTGCAGTTTTCGGCATAAACCTTTGTGCGGTAAAGCTCATGTTCGCGGCAGAGAACTACGTTTCCGCTGTCCGCGTCAATATGCGAAACGTATAGCGGGGAAGACGAGGAAATGCCGAGACCCTTGCGCTGACCGACCGTGTAGGCGGTGATGCCTTTGTGCTTGCCGAGAATTTTGCCTTCGGTATCAACGAAATTTCCGAGCTTGATCTCGCCCGCAGAACGGCTGCGGACAAAGTCGGCGCAGGAGATATCCTTGATAAAACAGATATCCTGACTGTCAGGCGAGGATGCTGACGGCAGTCCGAGTCCTTCGGCAAGAGCGCGAATTTCGGGTTTTGTCATTCCCGAAAGGGGGAAGAGCAGGCGCGAGAGGATGTCTTCGCCGAGCATGTAGAGAAAGTAGCTTTGGTCTTTCGCTTTATCGGACGCCGCCGTGATAACAGGATGACCGCCGCGGCTTCCGATCGCGGCATAATGTCCCGTTGCTATATATTCGCATCCGAGGCTGTCGGCAGTACTGAGCAGAGCGGGGAATTTTATATATCCGTTGCAGAGCACACAAGGGTTGGGTGTTCTGCCTTTTTCATATTCCGAAACGAAGGGCGAAAGGACACGCTTTTCAAACTCTTCGCGCATATCGACGGTTATGTGACTGATGCCGACGGCATCTGCAACCGCACGTGCCGCCACTGCGTCTTTTTCATGTATATCGTGCATGATGAGCGTTGCGCCGGTGACCTCGTGTCCTGCGCGCAGAAGAAGTGCTGCCGCGACCGAGCTGTCAACACCACCGCTCATTCCGAGTAAAACTTTTGACATAGTTTCCTCCGTACTGTTTGATATATATATTTTAATACATATTTCTGTTTTTGTCAATAAAATTTACAATTCCCTATGGTATTTTCCCCAAAAATGTTGTATAATAAACTGAATATATTTACACTAATAAGGATATTGATATGAAACTTGAAACATTACTCTTCGGAGATTACAGCAAAAGAGAGATTAAAAAGATAAAACCGCTTGCAGATGCGGTTGATGCCCTTGCGGATAAGTACCGCGCTATGGATGAGCAGACGCTTCGCTCGACCAGCGAGGTTTTGCGCGCGCGCCTTGATGCGGGTGAGACTCTTATGGATATTCTCCCCGATGCTTTTGCCGCAGTCCGCGAGACTGCCGACCGCATACTCGGCAAGCGTCCCTTCTACGTTCAGATCCTCGGCGGAATCCTGCTTCATCAGGGCAGAATTTCCGAGATGAAGACGGGTGAAGGTAAAACTCTTGTGGCTACCATGCCCGCGTACCTCAATGCGCTTTCGGGCAAGGGTGTGCACGTTGTTACCGTAAACGATTACCTTGCCTTCCGTGATGCCAACGAAATGGGCAGAATTTACGAATTCCTCGGGCTCAAGACGGGTGTCGTTCTCAAGCAGATGTCGCACGCAGAAAAGCGCCGCCAGTATGCATGCGATATAACATACGGCACAAATACAGAGTTCGGTTTTGACTACCT
>JAZSMP010000010.1:0-3675 GCA_045535915.1 Eubacteriales bacterium
AACTTGCAAATATGATCTTTTGGATGACCGCTCATACTCCTCTGAGTGTTATCGAACGCCACCGCCACGGCTACGATGTTTTTCCGGATGCCAACAGGACTCAACCCTTCGCAAGCGGGGCGACTTGCTTTTATCCTCACGTCGATCTGATGATCCGTAACGACACAAGCGAGACCTTCCAGCTTTGTCTGACCGTTGAAAAGGACGACCTTGTCGGCGAATGGAGAGTTCTTCACGAGCCTACGGTAAGGTACGAGGTTATTGAGCGCAACCACGAAATGCGCCTGGAGATCTGGGGAGGATACACCCGCCATAACGAACTCTATAAACAGAGATTCACGCTTGACGGAGAGTTCATAGACGAAGAACTGCTTGTGCAGAATTCAGCGATCATGATGTATTCGCCATACTTAAGCGAACCCGGCGAGGCTAAACGCTACGAAGGTTCGCAGGATTATTGGAATGAATGATTGATAAACAAATGAAAGCCTCGGTTGTCCGAGGCTTTTGCATAGAGTGTCAAACTTCGCCCGAAGGGCGAATCTTAATTTTCCGCGAAGCGGAAACCTTAACTCGCTATTTGAGCGATCTTAACTTGTGCCAAAGGCACAACATTAACTTTCGCTTTTGCCTTCATCGTTGAATGCAAGCTTCGTTATGATAGCGAAATCAATTCTTCTGTCCTCGACCTTCTCGACTTTTATATGTAAGCCGCAGGTCTCGACTTCGATCGAAGTGTCACCGTCCTCGGGAATTTCCGAAAGCTCGTTCATTATCATACCGCCGAGGGTGGAAAACTCAATGTCTTCGGGAAGCTCGAATCCGATAGTGTCGGCAAGCTTGTCAAGCTCGGTAAAGCCCGCAACACGCCATACGTTTTTTTCGATCTGCGTGATATCCTTTTCTTCCTCTTCCTTTTCCTCCTCGTCGTATTCGTCATATATATTGCCCATGATCTCCTCAACAAGGTCTTCAAGCGTTACTATGCCGCTGACTGCACCGAATTCGTCAACAACGACAGAAATATGGCACTGGCTTTCCTGCATATCGCGGAAGAGTACGTCGCATTTTACAGTCTCGGGAACGAAATGCGCGGGGCGGAGAAGCGAAGCAAGAGATTTGTTTTCATTCTTTGAAAGACGGTCAAGATAGTAATCCTTTGCGTAAAGGATACCAATGACGTCGTTGATGTCCTCGCCGCAGACGGGGTATCGCGAGTATGCGCTTTCGCTGAGGATCGCGAATATCTCCGAGTCGGTGGCATCCGAGGGGATCGTGACGACGTCAATCGCACGTGTCATGACAGAACGCGCGATGCTGTTGTCAAATTCAAATATATTATCTATCATTTCGCTCGCGGCGGCGTCGATCGTTCCGCTCTCTTCGCCGATATCGACCATGATTCGGATCTCGTCCTCGGTTACTGTATCATCCTTGTCGCCGGGCTTGATGCCGAAGATGCGCAGGCAGATGTTTGTCGATACTGTCAGAACCCAGATAATGGGCTTGAGGACCGTCTTTATAGCGTTAACCGCCGGGCAGACGAGTCGCGCCGTTTTCTCGGGTGAGTGCTGTGCGATACGCTTGGGCACAAGTTCACCGAGCACGAGAGTGAAATACGAGAGCGCCAAAGTGATCAGAATGACCATGATCGAGTTCAGCGTTTCTTTGCTGAGCGCAGTGAATCCGAGATCGGTATAGATCCAGCTTGTCAGCGGACCTGCAAAGTTATCTGCGGCAAACGCCGAGCCGAGGAAGCCCGCAAGGGTGATCGCGATCTGGATCGCAGAGAGAAATGCTGTGGGTTCTTCTGAAAGTTTTAAGAGTTTTTTGGCCTTTGTGTCGCCATCTTCAGCCTCTTTACGGAGAAGATTGGTGTTGAGTGATACCAGCGCCATTTCTGCGGACGCAAAAAACGCGTTGATCGCAATGAGCGCAAATTGAAGAGTGATGAGCCAAAATAATCGGTCGCCTTCCATGATTTGTTTGAATATTTCCTTTCTTTGCCGCGTAGATTTTTTGTGTGCGGCTTCATTAATATTATAGCATGTCTTGACCGCAAAATCAAGTTCTTTGAGCCCGAAATCGTAAATTTCTTGTAAAATCGAAAAAAAGACTTGACAAATTGTAAAAATAGTGATATACTTAAGCAGTATATTGAATAACGCGAGGAAGCGGAGTAGTAGATGTATTATTCTTTACAGAGAGCGGGCGGTTGGTGTGAGCCCGTAAGAAAAGTTGTCGAAGTCGCCGCGGAGCGGTCGGAGTGAAGATGCAGTAGCTTTGAACGGCTTATCCCCGAAAAAGGATAAAAGAGAGCATGCTTTTTGCATGAATACAGGTGGTACCGCGCGCAAGCGTCCTGTTTTGGGGATGTTTGTGCTTTTTTATTTAATAAAATCCGTTTTTTCGGAGGCTTTGCCGACCGAAAAAACACCTCTTGGCGAGCAGTGCGAGCCCGCGCGCCGAGGGGAGCCGGCAAAATCTTGGATTTGGGCGGCGGCGATAAGCGCGCGTTTTCAATTGTAAAACGCAGTTTTACAATTGGCTATTTGAAATTTAATTTTTGAAAGGACGATAAAAATGAATTCCGAGATCAATATGGGTCTTCCGAAGACCTATAACCCCTCAGAGTTTGAAGACAGACTCTACGCTATGTGGACCGAGAAGGGTTATTTCACCCCCGAAGTCGACTACAGCAAAGAACATTACTCCATAGTTATTCCCCCTCCAAACATCACAGGCCAGCTCCATATGGGACACGCCCTTGACAACACTCTTCAGGATATCCTTATCCGTTACAAGAGAATGTCGGGCTACAGCACCCTCTGGCTCCCCGGCACCGACCACGCTTCGATCGCAACCGAGGCGAAGATCGTTGAGGCTATGCGCAAGGAAGGCCTCACCAAGGAAGACCTCGGACGCGAAGGCTTCCTCGAGCGCGCATGGGCTTGGAAGGAGCAGTACGGCGGACGCATCATCTCACAGCTTAAGAAGATGGGCTCCTCCTGCGACTGGACACGTGAACGCTTCACCCTCGACGAGGGCTGCAGCCGCGCGGTTCGCGATGTTTTTGAGCGCCTCTACAAGAAGGGTCTCATTTACCGCGGCGAGCGTATCATCAACTGGTGTCCTCACTGCAAGACCTCTATCTCGAACGCAGAGGTTGATTACGTTGAGCAGGACGGTCACTTCTGGCATATCAAGTATCCCCTCGTAGGCGGCGGTGGATACGTTGAAGTCGCTACTACACGTCCCGAGACCTTGCTCGGTGATACTGCCGTTGCAGTCAACCCCGAGGACGAAAGATATAAGGATCTCATCGGCAAGTACTGCGTACTTCCTCTCGTTGGCCGCCGCATCCCGATCGTTGCCGACGAGCACGCACAGCTCGATAAGGGTACCGGTTGCGTTAAGATCACTCCCGCGCATGACCCCAACGACTTCGAGGTCGGACGCCGTCAGAAGCTCCCGATGGAGGTCGTACTTACCGAGGACGCTAAGATCACCGAGAACTATCCGAAGTACGCGGGTATGGACCGCTACGAGGCTCGTAAGGCAATACTTAAGGACCTCGAGGAGGGCGGATACCTCTGCCAGATCGATAATATCAAGCACGAGGTTGGCACCTGCTACCGTTGCGGCACCACCATCGAGCCGATGATCAGCCTTCAG
>JAZSMP010000325.1:0-3438 GCA_045535915.1 Eubacteriales bacterium
AGCTTATTGCCGAAAGGGCGACAGAACAGGGACTTTGCCGCATCGGTATCACCGACCACGCAAATTTCAACGACAAGAAATTCCTCGGAGATCTTCACGCATCGGTTGCGGGCGTCCGCGAGGCACAGAAAAAGTATCCCTTTATGGTGCTTGGCGTCGAACTGACTCCTATCGAGAAGCCCGAATTCGATTATATTGCCGTTACGGGTACGCGTGATGGCTACGAGCCGCCCGTGCAGTCTGAACCCTACGATATCGAGCTTGCCTGCAGTAAGGAAGAACTTATGAAGCTCGGCGTTCGTTACGCTATCGGCGCGGCGCACTGGAGAGTTGATTCTCCTTTCGCAAAAAAGCTCGATCCCGATCTTGACGCTTGCATAAAGGAGTGGTACCGCCAGCAGATGTACCTCGCCGCCGACGAGCGTGTGACGATCCTCGGACACCCCTGGTATATGGGCAAGGCGATCTGGTACGAGGATTTCGACGTGATCCCGCGCTCGATGAAGTTTGATATCGCAAACGAACTTAAGAAAAACGGCAAGTACGTTGAATGTAACTCGCATTTCTTCCTCACTCCCAAGGCGAGCGAGAATTTCCGCCGTCAGTACGCTGAATATCTGCGCGAGATGTTCGAGATGGGAATTCCCGTAACCTACGGATCGGATTCTCACAAGAATTACTCCGACGCGCGCGAACGCGTTGAAGCCTTCCTCAGCGAAGTCGGCTTCAAGGAGGGCGATTTCTCCGAGATCGCGGAGAAGGATCTTTGGTAAAATAAAAAGAACGGAATGCGCATTCCGTTCTTTTTATTTTACTTTTTTCTTGCGTTTTTCTTGCAATGAAGTAGATTTTATGATATAATTTATAAAAATACAATGAGGGTGAAAAGGTATGAAAGAGGTTCTGTTTCCTTACGGAAAGAAAAAGATGAGCCACGCCTTCGGCGCGGAGCTTGCGGGTGTTCTTGAACCTTCGATAAATTCTTATATTCCGGAAGCCGACGAGGCGGAGCTTGTGCGCCGCGCGATGGCGTCGCCGACAGGATCGGAGAGGCTTTACGATCTTGCACGAGGCAAGAAAAAAGTCGTCATAATCGCGAGCGACCACACCCGTCCCGTGCCGAGCAAGCTGATAATTCCTCAGATGCTCCGCGAGATCAGAGAGGGCAATCCGCACGCGGATATCACGATACTCATTGCTACGGGCTGCCACAGAGGCACGACGAGGGACGAGCTTATCTCGAAATTCGGCGAGGAGATCATAAATAACGAAAAGATCTATGTTCACAACTGCGATGAGTCCGATATGCTCGTGAATATCGGTACACTTCCCTCGGGCGGTGAGTGCGAGATCAACCGCCTGGCTTACGAAGCTGATCTGCTTGTCTCCGAGGGCTTTATCGAGCCGCATTTCTTCGCAGGTTTTTCGGGCGGAAGAAAGAGTGTTCTTCCCGGTGTTGCGGGGAGAAAAACCGTTCTCGCAAATCATTGTTCGGAATTTATCGACCATCCGCGCGCACGCACGGGTATTCTCGATGGTAATCCGATCCACGAGGACATGCTTTGGGCGGCGAAAAAGGCGAAGCTTGCTTACATCGTAAACGTCGTGCTCAATTCGGAAAAGAAGGTTATTTATGCCGTTGCGGGTGATCCCGAGGCGGCGCATAAGAAGGGAACGGACTTTCTCTTCTCACTCTGCGGTGCCGATGCGGTTGAATCGGATATAGTCATCACGACCAACGGCGGCTATCCGCTCGACCAAAACATGTATCAGGCGGTCAAGGGTATGACGGCGGCTGAGGCGACGGTGCGCCGCGGCGGCGTTATCATCATGCTTGCCGAATCGGGTGACGGCATCGGGGGCGATCATTTTTATCATCAGCTTGCAGATGAGCCGGATATCAATAAAACAATGGCGGAATTTCTCTCGCGCCGACGCGACGAAACGGTCCCCGACCAATGGCAGACGCAGATACTTTTACGTATCCTGGGGCATGCGAGCGTCATATACGTTTCGAAAATGGATGACGGTGTTGTGGAAAAAATGCACATGATTCCCGCGCATTCGCTTGACGAGGCGATCGGAAAGGCAAAGGCGATTGTCGGAGAGGGCGCACGGATCGTTGCGATCCCCGACGGAGTTTCGGTAATGGTAAGGAAAAATTAAAATGAAAGTTGTAATTGCAATAGATTCTTTAAAAGGAAGTCTCAGCTCGCTTGAGGCGGGAAATGCGGTCAAGGAGGCAGTGTTACGCGCCCATCCCGATGCGGAAGTGACGGTCCGTCCTCTTGCCGACGGCGGAGAGGGCACGGTCGAAGCTATGGCGATAGGTCTGGGCGGCGAGTTGATCGAGGCTGAGGTCACGGGACCGCTCGGTGAGCGCGTGACGGCAAAATACTGTATAGTAAACGGCACGACTGCCGTTATCGAGATGGCTGAGGCGGCGGGGCTTACTCTCGTTCCGCCCGAAATGCGCGATCCGATGTTCACGACGACCTACGGCGTGGGCGAGCTGATCCTTCACGCGATCGGGCGCGGATGCCGTTCCTTCATCATCGGTATCGGCGGAAGCGCGACGAACGACGGCGGCACGGGTATGCTCTCGGCACTCGGATTTGAGTTTTTCGATAAGGACGGGCAGAATATCGCCCGAGGTGCTTACGGACTTGATTCGCTTGTGTCGGTGTCGGCAGAAAACGCTCTGTCCGAACTGAAGGCGTGCTCCTTCAGAGTCGCATGCGACGTGAACAATCCCCTTTGCGGTGATCGCGGCTGCAGTGCCGTTTACGGCCCGCAGAAGGGCGCGACGCCCGAAGCCGTCAGAATAATGGACGGATGGCTTGAAAAATATGCGGAGACCTCAAAGAGCGTCTTTCCCGATGCCGATCCCGAATACCCCGGCGCAGGTGCGGCGGGAGGTCTCGGCTTTGCCTTTATGACCTTTCTGAACGCCTCGCTTGAATCGGGTATATCCATCATCCTTGACGAGACCGAGCTTGAAAAATATATCGCGGATGCCGATGTGGTTGTCACGGGCGAGGGAAGGATCGACTTCCAGACCGCTATGGGCAAGGCTCCGATAGGTGTTGCGAAGCTTGCGAAAAAGCACGGAAAACGCGTGATCGCCTTTGCGGGATGCGTCACAGAGGATGCGGAGGAGTGCAACAGCCACGGCATCGACGCATTTTTCCCGATAGTACGCGGTGTGACAACTCTTGATGAGGCGCTAGACCGCGATAATGCATATGCAAATCTCCGCGCTGCGGCTTATCAGGTTTTCAGGATCATATAATAACAAGCCTTATTCGGAGAAAAAGCCGCCCAAAAGGGTGTCTGCCATAGAGCAGTATACTCGAACTGACAGGAAAAGGACAGAGAGTGTTTTACATTCTCTGTCCTTTTTTCTTGACAAGCACTGCATTTGTAGACACAAATGCC
>JAZSMP010000278.1:0-3956 GCA_045535915.1 Eubacteriales bacterium
CCCAGGGCAAATACAACCGCTATCAGCTCGCTATCGCGACCGCAAAGTGCGCACGTATCATCACCGATGAGTATTCCACCCAGCGCAAGAACGCCGAAAAGCAGCTGACCGGCAACAAGGACATCGACCGTCCCATGATGGAGCACGCTGCCCACGCCGACTACCGCGACAGAAAGGCTGTCAAGATCGCTATCGACAAGCTCGACGACGGCGAATACGTTATCTGCGAGAAAACCGAAGAAGGTATGACCTTCGAGGGAAACCCGAACAATTCGTAAATCCGCCGAAGGCGGAATGAAAATCTTGCTACGCGAGAATGATAATCACGCTTCGCGTGAATGATAATTTCCGCTTACGCGGAAAGTTAATCAATAGGAAAATTTTCGCCTCGGCGAAAATTCACCTTAACTCTGCACTCTGCACTTTTTTGGGGGTATCGCCATATGTCAACAAAATACGCCGGCGTGTACCTTCTCGACGCGCCCTTTTCCCTCGATCGCGAATACGATTACCTGATCCCGCCGGAGCTCGGTATCGAGCCGGGCGACTTTGTCGGTCTCCCCTTCGGCAACGGAAACAGACGCCGTATCGCGCTCGTTACCGCCGTCAAGGACACCACCGATGTCCCCGCAGACAAGATAAAGCCCATCCTCGCAAAATGCGCCGATTCGCTTCATCTTGACCCCGAAATGCTCCGCATCTGGCGCTTTCTGCGCGCAAACACGCTCTGCACGACCTCCGACGCCATCCACGCAATGATCCCTTCTGCCGCGCTCTCGCACCTCGAGGAATATTACACTCCCGGCGAAAAGAGCCCGACGAAGGCCGTGATCGAAAACGCGCAGGCGATGATGATCTACAATCTCGTCGTAAACCGCGGCCGCGTCGGGGAATCTGCTCTGCGCTACCGATTCGGAGTGAACACGGGCGAGTCGATCGAAAAGTTACTGAAATCGGGATGCATCAGACGCGAGCTTGAACTCCGCGATCCCTCCGAGGGCAAAACCGAAGCCTCGTATTCGCTTGCAATAGAGCCCGAAACCGTCAAGATCTACACCGAAGGCGGATTCATTGACGGCAAAAAGGTTGCAAAGATCAAGTCAGAGGGACAGATCGCAATTCTCAAGCTTCTTCTTGAAAGAAACGAGCCGATCGCGTCGGCTGAGCTCAAAGAGACCGAGGGAATCACATCCGCGAATATTTCCGCGCTCCTCAAAAAAAGGCTTATCCGCGAGGAAAGACGGTCGGTCTTCCGTGACCTTACCCTTATCCGCGCGCAAGCTGAGGCGTCCGCGCAAAAGCGCACGCTGACTCTCAGCGACGAGCAGACCGAGGCTTTGCGTATTCTTTCCGAGCTTTATGATTCGGGTGAGCCGCGCGCCGCGCTTCTCGAAGGAGTCACGGGAAGCGGAAAAACGAGCGTTATGCTCGCTCTGATCGACCGCGTGCTCGATTCGGGACGCGACGTCATACTCCTGTTGCCCGAGATAGCGCTGACGCCTCAGACGCTCTCGATCTTCTGCGCACGCTACGGCGACTCGGTCGCCCTTCTCCATTCGGGGATGAGCGCGGGCGAGCGGCAGGATTCATGGGGCCGCATCAGATCGGGCGAGGCGAGGCTCGTTATCGGAACGCGCTCCGCCATATTCGCGCCGACAAAAAGGCTCGGTCTCGTCATCATCGACGAGGAGCACGAGCACACTTACAAATCCGATTCATCTCCCCGCTATCACGCAAGGGACATTGCGCGACTGCGCTGCACCGAGTCGCGGGCTTTAATGCTCCTTGCCTCGGCGACTCCCTCGCTTGAAAGCCGAAAAAAAGCCGAAGACGGTGCCTACACGCTCGTAAAACTTACGAAGCGTTACGGAAACGCCGTTCTTCCCGAGGTCATAATCTCGGATATGCGCGATGAAGCGCGTTCGGGAAATCCCGCGCCTATCGGGCGCGAGCTCGCGGCGGCTCTTATCGAGACATTTGAAAAGGGCGAGCAATCGATCCTCTTTCTCAACCGCCGCGGATACAACAACTACGTCTCCTGCGCCGCATGCGGCGAGGCTGTCAAATGCCCCTCCTGCAGCGTCTCAATGACGTATCACACCAACCGCCGCAGCTACGAGGAGGGCTACCTCGTCTGCCATTGGTGCGGAAGGCGTATGCCTCTGCCGCGCGAGTGCCCCGAATGTAAGTCGGAGCATCTCATCCGTATGGGCTACGGCACGCAAAAGATCGAGCAGGAGCTGTCCATCCTCCTTCCCGATGCCAAAATCCTCCGCATGGACACCGACACCACGCAGTCGAAGAACTCATACCGAGACCTTCTCGGCAAGTTCAAGCGGCACGAGGCCGATATCCTTCTCGGCACACAGATGGTAACAAAGGGGCACGACTTCCCCGACGTAACCTTGGTCGGCGTGCTTCTTGCCGACACCTCGCTATACTACGACGACTACCGCGCAGAGGAGCGAACATTCGCGCTTCTGACACAGGTCATCGGACGCGCGGGACGCCGCGACAAGCCGGGCAGAGCTATAATCCAGACAAACAACCCCGACCACGAGGTCATTGAGCTTGCGAGTATGCAGGACTACGAGACCTTCTACCGTCGGACGATCCGTCTGCGCCGCGCGCTGACCTTCCCGCCATACTGCGACATAGTTCTGCTGACCGTCACGGGCAAGGTAGAGCCCGAGGTACTGAAGGCATCGAACACGCTGAGCGAATCGCTCCGCGCTCTGACGGGCTCGGAAAAATACCGCGAGCTTCCTTTCATCATGTTCGGTCCCTTCGAAGCACCCGTTTACCGCGTTGACGGCAAATACCGTATGCGAATGGTCGTCAAATGCAAACTGAACGCCACGTCAAGGCGTCTGTTTGCCGAATTACTTACCGAATTTTCCGCCGGAGGCGCAGCCGCCCCGACGCTTTCAATAGACTTCAATCCAACTAACTTATAAAGGAAAATCATTATGGCTAAACGCAAAATTCTTACAGATAACGATCCCACACTCCGCACAGTCTGCCGTCCCGTACCGCGCATCACTCCCCGCGTCATCACTCTTCTTGACGACATGATCGAGACCATGCGCGCCGCAAACGGAGTCGGTCTTGCCGCACCGCAGGTCGGAGTGCTTCTCCGCGCCGTCGTCATCGAGACCGAGCCCGGTCAGGTCTGGGAGCTGATCAACCCCGAGATCATCGAGACTTCGGGCGAGCAGGAGGGTAGCGAGGGCTGTCTTTCCCTCCCCGGACGCTCGGGACACGTCAAGAGACCTAACTACGTCAAAGTAAAGGCACTTAACCGAAACGGTGAGGAATATATTCTCGAGGGCACCGAGCTTCTCGCGCGTGCGATCTGCCACGAGACCGACCACCTTGACGGCCGCCTCTATATCGACGTCGCCGAGTACATGTACGAGCCCGAAGAGGAAGAGGAGCGTGTTTCGCCCCGTCTGCGGAAGCACGCAAGGAAAAGAGAGAAATAATTTCGCGTAAACTCCCGAGCGGGGATCAGTGGCTAGTGGCTAGTGGCTAGTGGCTAGTGAATGGTGAATTTCCGCCGTGCGGAAATTTTCCTATTAACACACGTTCCGCTTTGCGGAACATATTGTATCCGCAGGATATATCGTGTGAAACATATCGTATCGACGAAGTCGATATATCACGCGGCCTCCGCAGAGGTCGCAACACCATTAAAACGATATTAAGAACGCTTAACAAAAAGTTCGCGCCCTCTGGCTCCTCCCTCCGGTTTACGGAGGGAGGGCGGGAGGGAGGTCCCTATTTGAAATATGCAAAATTATAGGATATCGTCAAAATCTCTGTGCGGGCGCGAAATTACCTGAATAAGTCCGCAGTAAGCACGAACACTCTATAGCTATTCCGCGCTCGAAAAGCGCGGAGGGTGAAGGAGCAAAAATCTCCCCCGAAGGGAAGATTTTACTCCTTCCAAACTG
>JAZSMP010000207.1:0-2246 GCA_045535915.1 Eubacteriales bacterium
CGGATGCTTCGCGAGAGCCGCGCGGACGTCGGAGAAGAACTGCTCCATACTGAAGGTACGCTCGGGGAGGTAAACGTAATCGGGTGCGACGCCGTTTACAACTCTGCCGATGGCAGAAGCGGTGGTCAGCCAGCCCGAGTCACGTCCCATGATCTCAACGATGGTGACAGCCTTTGTGGTGTAAACGGCGCAGTCGCGGATGATCTCCTGCATGGTTACGGCGATGTACTTTGCCGCAGAGGGGAAGCCGGGGGTGTGGTCGGTACCCACAAGGTCGTTGTCGATGGTCTTCGGTACGCCGATGATGCGCATCTCGTACTCGTGACCCTTGGTGTATTCGGAAAGCTTTGCGACGGTATCCATCGAATCATTGCCGCCGATATAGAAGAAATAACGGATGTTGTACTTCTTGAAGATCTCAAGCAGGCGGGCGTAAACCTCTTCTCCGCCCTCTTCGCCCTTCTTCGGGAGCTTCTTACGGCAGGAGCCGAGAGCCGCCGCGGGAGTGTGCTCAAGGCGAGTGATGTCCTCGTCATTTGCGAATATTGCGCCGAGGTCGAGGAGATCCTCGCGCAGAAGTCCCTCAACGCCGTTGCGCATACCGTAAAGAGTACCGATAGCGCCGCCGTGTGAGTCACGGTCGAGATAGCCTCTGATAACTCCGGCAAGTGTTGCATTGATCGCCGCGGTAGGTCCGCCGGACTGACCCACTACAGCATTTCCGTAAAGAATTGACATCGTTTTTTCTCCTATTGCAAATTAATTGTTTTTCTTTTTGAATACGAAACATGCCCCGCAAAGAGCCAACAGACAAGCCGCTGAGGAGACCGCAGACGCGCATCCTCCCGATTTTTCAGCAGGCTCGGTTGCCTCGGCCTCCGACTCAACATCGGTTTCTGTTTCGGGTTCGGTAATGGGCTCCGTCTCGGGCGTGGCTGTGGTAGCCTCTTCAAAACTGTTCTCGGAGGGATCGAGCGAGATACCAAGGTAGGATGCGAGAAGCTTTGCAAGCTCCATGTGACCCGCCGCGTTGGGATGAATATCGTAATTGAGCATATTGGTGAGTCCGACCGCATTGATATCAATAACGGAAGGAGCGTCAAGCACCTCGAATCCCGAAGCCGCGCAGACCTGATCGATCGATGCGTTGATCGGAGCAATAAGAGTATCGGCAAAGTTGCCGAAATCGCCGAAGCCGATAACGTTCTTCAGCGGATTGTACTGCTTGAGGAAGATCACTCGCGCGTTCGGTGCGCCGGTCTTGATAATCTCAGCAATACCCGCAAGGTTGTTAGCAAACTTGGTAAGCACGCTTCCCATCTGTCGCTGGAAATTTGCATTATTTGAAAGTGCTGCAAAATCCGCCGGAGTTGCGGCGGTAAGCGCGTCAATGGCGGATCCGAGAGCGGTGATGTTTTTACCCGAAATAGCAGACGCTACGATCGGAACCGCGCCGAGAAGGTCGTTGCCGCCGATGGTGACAACGATAAGATCGGCATAGCCGAGCTGTCTCGAAAGCTCGGGAAGCATCTCGAGCAGGTCAGAGCTTGTTGCGCCGTTGACAGCCTTGTTTACGTAGGATTCCTTAGGAACAAGTTCCATAGCGTTTGCAACGAGAGTGATGTAGGAATCGCACTCGTATGCATCGTCGCCTTCAAAGTAGTTTTCAAGACCGAAGCCCGTCGTGATCGAATCGCCGAGAGCAAGCATAAACTCGGGCTTCGTCACTGCAGACACGGGTACGGAGAGCGACGCAAGCAAGCTGATCAACGCTATAAACGAAATGATTTTTGCAACAGTTTTCTTCATGATTATACCTTTCTTTAATACATAATAATACATTATATATGATATCACATTTCTCACGATTTTTCAAGACTTTTCCGTAACTTTTATTATTCCTCTTTTTTATCACTTGACAATTCAAATAAAAAAAGGTATAATAACTTATACAATACTCAGGAGGAATGTTTTATGTTCAAAAAGCTATTATCCGCGCTGATTTGCCCAATGATGCTCCTTCCGTTTTTTTCATCAACTATACCTACGTCTGCCGCACAAAGTGCCGAAGCTGAAGCAATAGTCGGCAAATGGATGTGGGGAAGCACCATCGCCGACCTTGGCGCCGACGGTGCCGAAATTATGATGTCAAGATGTGCCGATGAGGGCATCACAGACGTATATCTGCTTGTAAAGGGTACCGGCGGAAAGCTCGGTTACCTCAAAACTCAGTATAAGAATCTTCT
>JAZSMP010000378.1:0-6346 GCA_045535915.1 Eubacteriales bacterium
CCCCCTTGCGCCCCCACTTCCCCCGCTATCGCCCGAACCCCCAAAACCCGCGAGCGGGTTTCCGGGAACCCGTCGGCGGTCCCCCTTCTCCCACGGTCAGGGAGAAGGCGAAGGGTCAACACGTAATCTTTTTGTTTGTACAGCGAATACTGTACTGTGCAATAATTTTGATTTTTAAATAGGAATATTATATTGAATCAATTTGCAAAAACTCAATTACAAGTTCAAATTACTCTAATAAAATATTCCTATTTGCATAATTGAATTAACGCAATAAGCGGTGTTCGCTGAATAGCAAAGAAGTTTGTACTGACCATCAGCCTTCTCCCGGATCTTGGGAGAAGGGGGACCGGCTCAGCCGGTGGATGAGGGGTGGCGGGTTCTGTACTAAATAAATACTACAGAATCGTTATCCAATCTACAGGATTCTACTCCCATAGTACTTTCGATAATTCCCGAGGACAGCACGTCATCTCGCGTTCCCGCGAAAATGAGTCTTCCACCGTCGATCAGAATGACGTTATCCGCATACTTCACCGCTCCCGTAAGGTCGTGCATAACGGCGACGACGGATTTTCCGCGATCACGTTCCGAGGTAAGAATATTCATAAACTCGCGTGCATTCGGCGCGTCCATATAGGTCGTAGGCTCGTCAAGGAGCATGATGGAGGCGTCCTGTGAAAGCATCATAGCAAGATACGCCATCTGCCGCTCGCCGCCCGATATTTCATTCATCCGCTTTTCCGAAAGATGCGAAATTCCGCACTTTTTAAGAGCATTGGTGACAATCATTATGTCTTCATCGTTAAGCTTGCCCGAAAGATCCGAGTAAGGTTCTCTGCCAAATGCGGCAGTCTCGCGGACCCTGAAGGGCGTTATCGGAAGATTTTGCGGTAAATATGAGATCTTTTTTGCCAAATCTCGCTTTTTGAAGTCAGAAACAGCTCGTCCATCAATCAAAATACTGCCCGAATAACGGCAAGAAGAAGCAATACAGGACAAAAACGTTGATTTTCCCGAGCCGTTTCTGCCTATTATTGCGGTCATTTTTCCGCTCTCGATCACGGTATTTATATCAAAAAGCACCTTCTTTTTGCCGTACGAAGCGCAAAGATCCTTAATTTCAAGCATCCCTTTGTCCTCCCTTCAAAAGGATAGCGAGGAAAAATGGCGCGCCGAGAAGTGCCATCAGAACTCCCACCGGCATCTCACCGGGTGCGAATATGACTCTTCCGCAAAGATCGGCGGCAAGAACGAGGTCCGCACCGACAAGCGCGGTAAACGGGATCAGCCGTCTCGCGTCGGGTCCTACGAGTGCGCGCGCGATATGGGGTGACATAAGTCCGACGAATCCGAGCAGTCCCACTGCCGAGACCGCCGCGCCCGCAGCTACCGATGCAAGGAGCATCGAAATGATTCTCATAAGCTTCACGTTGACGCCGAGAGAGGACGCTATCGGTGTGCCGAGTGTCAGAATATTGAGCTTTGAGGCAAAAATTTCCGCCACAGCGACCGCCAAATTAACGAGAATTGCGGGAAGAATGAGATTTTTGATCTCCGCGCCCGCAAGCGAGCCGACGGAAAAGGCGTTGTAGCTGACGAGAACATCGCTGTCAAGCAGAGAAAGAAGCGAAATTCCGGCGGAAAGTATCGCAGAAAACGCGATTCCGCTGAGAACGACGGTGTTTTTCGTCATCCCCATTCTGCCGGCGATGGCAATTATCGCAAGCGTAGCGAGAAATGCTCCGAAGAATGAAACGAACGGGAGCAAAACGTATGGTATTCCGACCGTCAGTGCCAGAATTACGGCAAATCCCGCGCCGGAATTGACTCCGATAAGTCCCGGACTCGCCATTTTATTGCCCGTGACGCATTGCAAAAGAACGCCCGAGACGCCAAGACCCGCGCCCGCGACGATTCCCGCCACGATCCTCGGAAGACGGAGCGAATAGAGGATAACGCTTTGAGTTTCAAATCCTTCCTTCATAAAAAGTGCGGAAAAAAAGCTTTTCGAGTCGATAAAAACACTGCCGAGGCGCATCGAGAGAAGGCATAGCCCGAAAAAAGCTACGCCGAATACCGAAACACAAGTCAGTCTTTTAACCTTCACCGTAAAGATACTCCGCTAAAAATTTATATGCCTCTGCCCATCGGGCATTCGGCTTGAATTGGAAAAGTTCCTTGTCGAGATATACGTAATCACTATTTTTGACCGCGTCAAGCGCCTGCCACGGCTCGCTTTTCAGCACCGAATCCATATATTCGCGCGATTTTTGCTCGTTTCCCATGGTTGAGATGAGCATTTTTTGTGGCTGTGCCGTAAGGATAGCCTCAAGAGATAGTCCGTCGCAAAGCTCGGGAGCCTTGTCGGCAATATTGACAGCGCCGAGCTCGGCGATCATTCTGCAAACGAAATTTTCATCGGCATTTTTTGCCTTTGTCGAGGAAGCAGACGACCCGCAACGGACGAAAAGTATCCGCGGCGCACGTGTTTTATCAACAGAATTGATAATATTTTCGATCTCGGCGGCAACGTCGAGCACGTTTTTCTCATATAGATCGTCTCTGCCCGTGATTTTGCAAAGATCCTCCATGACCTCGGCGTAATCGTAAAAGGAATCGACGCGGAAGAGCGCGCAGGGGATGCCGACAGAGTCAAGATACCCCGCAACCTCCGACTGAGCCGCAATATCCGCCGATGCGATGACAAGATCGGGTGCGGAAGCAATTAAAATCTCGCGGTTGATGGTCTTTCCCGCTCCGCTGTCAACGAGAACAGTACTCTCATCTGCAAATCCACGCTCAACCGATTCACCGACCGTAACGTATATCTCTCCGCCCGCAAGATCCCACATCTCGACGTAGGACGAAAAAAGCACGGCAACGCGCTGCGGCTTTTTTTCGAGCACTACTTCTCTCTGTTCGCTGTCGGTAAACGAGTAATACACCTCTCCGTGTGCCTTTTCTTCCGCACATGAAGAAAAAGTCAGGAAAAATAACAGCGAAATAATTATAATAATATATTTTTTAATAACGATCACCTCTTTGCATACATAATTATTATATCATTTATGCCTCCCCTTGTCAATATTTTTATTTTTTGCCTCTGTTTGAATAATTCGCCGGGATGACGATAAAAATATTAGTGCAACAAATCAAAAGGAGCCAAAAATGAAATTCAATCCCTTCAGATCCAAAAAGATCAAAAAGCCTCAAAAGCCCGCAAAGATCAAGATCGCAGGCGAAAAAACAAATCATGACAAGAACGAAAGCGCCGAGAGAGTCAACAGAACCGTCTATCTGACCGTTGCAGTTCTCCTGATCGTGCTTGCCGTTGCCGTTGCCATGACAAGTGCCGCAAACAAGGCGCGCCGCGGACAGGCAGGCGACACAAATCCGCCCGTGACTACCTCTCCCACGCCCGAAATTACCTCTCCCACACCCGAAAGCACCACTCCTAAGGAGGAAGACACCAACCCTCCCGCAGACACACAGGTACCCGAATCGACAAAGAACAATGACGTCACCGCGTCAGCGGTCGTTCCCACGCTTTCTCTTCCCACGATCGGTCATCTTGGTAAGGAGCACGATCCCACGGTTCAGGTATTTTCCAACACTCTCGGCGAATGGCGCGTGCACCTCGGCATCGACATTATGACCGAGGCGGCGGCACCCGTTTATCCCGCCGCAAAGGGCAAGATCAAACAGATCGCGGACGATCCGATGTGGGGCAAGTGCATCTGGATCGAGCATGACGGTGACGCCGTCAGCGTTTACCGCGGCCTTGCCGACGAGATTCCCGAGGGCATTGAGGTCGGCACAAAGGTCAACGAGGACACCCTCATCGGTGCAGTCGGTGAAGGCGGAGTCCTTGAGCTTGCCGACGAACCCCACCTCCACTTTGAAATGAAGATCAAGGGTGCCGACGTCGACCCGATCGAGTATTTTTCCAAATCCGCACTTGAAACACTTTCGAAAAATAAGGATACGGCTTACGAGGGGTAATATTTAATTACTAATTAAAAAATTTCCGAGCTTTTGGCTCGGAAATTTTCTTTTATCTCACTCCGCGTACTCGTTGAGTGCCGCGATGATATCGGCAAACGAAGCCTTTGCGGAAAGCATATCATAGAATCTCTTGATAAGTGCTACGTCACCGTCGTCGGTGATCCCCGAATATTTTGCGAGTGCCGCAGCGACGCCTTCTGTCTTGGCGCATGCGCTGACCTCTGCGCCCGCGTCGTCGCCTGCGGGGTCCCAGAGAAGTCCTGCGGCGATTCCGACAGCGAGGTATGCGGGAGTCTTGCCGCTCTCTTTAACGCAGTTGAAGGCTCCTACGAGTCTGTCAGAGGGGCTGAGCTTGCGCTTGGTGTCCTTACCTACGCGCAAAAGAGTGTCCTCAAGGAGAGGATTGTCGAGTCTGGGGATAAGGTTGTCGATAAAGGACATAAGTCCGTCGAGAGATGCGCCGTGTCTCTTTGCAAGACCGCGTGCAGACTCATCAAGCGCGCGGATGAGGATGTACTTGATCTCGGGATCGCGTCCTACCTCGTAGATGTAGCTATGACCCTTAAGGTAGCCGAGGTATGCCATAGTCGCGTGGCCCATGTTGTGGAGCATCAGCTTGCGCTCGATGTAAAAATCAAAGGGTGTAAAGGGCACAAGACCGTTCATATCTGGTGTGGGCGCGCCGACGGGACGGAATGCCGCGAGATCTGCGGGAAGCTCGTTGTAATAGTCTGTGCAGACCGCCAGAGGGTTCTCGTCTGTGAACTTCTTTGGTGTCGGAGGAACCGTGATACCTACACAACAGGAAACAAATCCGATCTGCTCCTCAAAATAGGAGACGAGCTCCTCGGGAATGTAGGGACGGACGTATCCGCGAAGGATCTTCTCAGATCCGATAAGATTTTCACAAATAAGAATATTGAGTGGCTTCGCGCCTGCGGCGAAGCGCGCTGCGATACCCTTTGCAAGGTTTTCGGCAACGTAGGGAAGCACGTTTACGCCGAGAGAGGTCGCGAGAATGTCGCACTCGGAAATGAGCTTGACAACGCCGTCAACGTCGCGTCCGTCAAATCCCGTGCAGTTGCCTACCCATTCCTTGACGTACTCGTTGCCTCTTGTAACGTAAACGGGATAGCCGCCGTCGGCCTGAAGCTGTTTTACAACTGCCTCATTGATGTCAACGAAGGTGACGTCCCAACCCGAAAGAGAAAAACGTTTACCGATAAAACCTCTGCCGATATTGCCGGCACCGTACATTATTGCGTGCATTTTTATGTCTCCTTGAAATTGATTACATAGATAAATATATTGTAGCACTTTTTTTTGGGAAATGCAAGGGGTTGGAGAAAAAAAGTGGCTATTGACCAGTGAATGGTAATTTTCGCCTCTGCGAAAATTTTACTTCCACTAACCACTAGCAACTTTGCAAATGTAATATTTCTGTTAATATTATATAATATAATTGATTATTTACTTTATATATGATATAATATTATATATATGTGCAAGAAAGGACATTGACATGGCATATCTTGACGGACTCAATGCCGTTTGGCAGGACGTTAAAAAAAGCTTCCTTGACGATATGGAAAGCTCGGCTGTGGAGCTTTGGTTCGGTAATATGAACCTCATCTCGTTTAAGACGGACGTTATGACGTTTTCTGTCGATGCGGCGTTTAAATACGATCTTATAAAAGAAAAATTTTTAACCAAAATAGAGGACAAATTTGAATCGCGTCTCGGTTTCCGCGTTAAAGTTGAGATAACCTGTACCGATGCGGAGCATAAAAACAGAGTAATCGACTATTCCGAGGGCGGAACCGGATTTCATTACGATGACGAGGACGAGCCCGAGGAGATCGTTATGCCCGATCCCATTCTTCCGTCAGGCGACGGTTATGAGGCTGAGCTTTTCCGCACAAAGAGTCTGGAATACTCAAGTGAGACAAAGGACGAGCTCGATGAGCGTACAAAGGATGAAATCCATCAAAAGTTGATCAAGCGTTTCAGGCGTGAATTGGATGAAGAGAAGGGTAAAAAGCTCCCTGCGGGCTCTATAGGCTCCACTCTGCCCCCATATAACTTCGAATACACGTTCGACAACTTCATAGTCGGCAGCTCAAACAAATTCGCTCACGCGGCTTGTACGGCGGTTGCGGCGAATCCTGCGATGAATTACAACCCCCTCTTCATCTACGGTCCCAGCGGACTTGGCAAGACCCACCTTCTTTACGCGAACACAAACGAGATCAAAAGGAAGAAGCCCGCGGCGAAGATAATATACATCGAGGGCGAGGATTTCACCACGCAGTTCATCGAAGCTCTCGCGGCGCAGATG
>JAZSMP010000358.1:0-2385 GCA_045535915.1 Eubacteriales bacterium
CTCACAACCATCCGACCGAGATCGAGCCCTTCGGCGGTGCGGCGACCTGCATCGGCGGCGCGATCCGCGACCCGCTTTCGGGCAGAAGCTACGTTTACGCCGCAATGCGCGTAACCGGTGCGGCTGACCCCACAAAGCCGATCTCCGAGACCATCAAAGGTAAGCTTCCTCAGCGTCAGATCGTAACCGGCGCGGCGGCAGGCTACTCCTCCTACGGTAACCAGATCGGTCTTGCAACAGGTCTTGTAAACGAAATTTATCATCCCGGATACGCCGCAAAGCGTATGGAGATCGGTGCCGTTATCGCCGCCGCTCCCGCTGACTGCGTGCGCCGTGAATGTCCCGCACCCGGTGACTTCGTCATCCTTCTCGGCGGCAGAACCGGACGCGACGGCTGCGGCGGTGCAACCGGCTCGTCCAAATCCCACACCGCAACCTCTCTTGCAGACTGCGGAGCCGAGGTTCAGAAGGGTAACGCTCCCGAGGAGCGCAAGCTTCAGCGTCTCTTCCGTAACGCGGAGGCATCCCGCCTTATCAAGCGTTGTAACGATTTCGGCGCGGGCGGTGTTTCTGTCGCAATCGGCGAGCTTGCCGACGGTCTTACCATCAACCTCGACCGCGTTCCCAAGAAGTACGAGGGTCTTGACGGCACAGAGCTTGCCATCTCCGAGTCTCAGGAGAGAATGGCTGTAGTCGTTGCCGCAGAGGATGCCGCACGCTTTATCGAGATCGCGACTGCCGAAAACCTTGAGGCGACCCACGTTGCAACTGTCACCGAGGAACCGAGACTCACTATGTTCTGGCGCGGCAAGCAGATCGTCGATCTCTCCCGCGAATTCCTGAACTCCAACGGCGCGGAAAAGCACATCGACATCAAGGTTCCCGCTATTGATAAGGAAGCACTTTCCAAGGTTTCTATCTTCGATCCTTCCCTTTCCTTCACCGAAAACTACGTCGCGCTTGCATCCGACCTCAACTGCTGTTCGGGCAGAGGTCTTTCCGAGCGTTTTGACTCCACCATCGGCGCAGGCACCGTTATGATGCCCTTCGGCGGCAAGAATCAGCTCTCGCCGATCCAGACGATGGTACATAAAATTTCCGTCGAAAAGGGTCACACCGACGACGTTTCCCTTATGAGCTGGGGCTACAACCCCTTCCTCTCCTCAGTCTCGCCCTACCACGGCGCGTACATGGCTGTCGTTGAGTCGATCTGCCGTCTCGTTGCGTCGGGTGCAAAATACGAGGACGTATACCTGACCTTCCAGGAATATTTCAAGAAGCCCGGACGCGACGGTGAGCGTTGGGGTCAGCCCATGGCTGCACTCCTCGGCGCATTTGCCGCGCAGACCGCACTCGGCAGCGCCGCTATCGGCGGTAAGGACTCGATGAGCGGCTCGGCGCAGGATCTCGACGTTCCTCCCACACTCGTTTCCTTTGCAGTAACTACCGACAAGGTAGAAAATATGATCTCCTCCGAGTTCAAGACGGCGGGCAACAAGGTACTTCTCCTTAAGCCGAAGTACGATGAAAACGGTCTTCCCGTGACCGAGTCTCTCCTTTCGATCTTCTCAGCCGTAACCGCTTCTCAGCGCGCGGGCGACTGCGTGACCGCATTCACTCCCGGAATCGGCGGCGTAGCAGAGGCTATTATGAAGATGGGCTTCGGTAACAATATCGGTATTAATCTTAACAATGACGTCGCGGTTTCCGACATTTTCAACCTCGCGGGCGGTTCCTTCATTCTCGAAGTTAAACCCGAGGCAAATGTCGCTGTGGAAAACTTTAACGTGATAGAGCTCGGTACGCTGAACGCAGAGGGCGTTATTACTCTCGGCGGCGAGAGTGTGGCTCTTTCCGAGCTCCTCAAGGTCTCTGAGGACAAGCTCGAGTCTGTTTACGCATGCAATATCACTCCTCCCGAGCGCAAGATCGAGACCGTAAGCTGTGCTCCCAAGGCATATCCCGCACACGCTCCCATCGCTGTGGCAAGACCCAAGGTACTCATCCCCGTATTCCCCGGCACGAACTGCGAATTTGACACCGCAAAGGCGTTCGCAGACGCGGGCGCGGATCCCGAGATCTTCGTTATCGCAAACCTCAGCGCCGAGACTGTTGCGCGTTCTGTTGAAGAATTCGCAAAGAAGGCACGCGAAAGCCAGATCATCTTTATCCCCGGCGGCTTCTCTGGCGGCGACGAGCCCGACGGATCGGGTAAGTTCATCACCGCATTCTTCCGTAACGGCGAGGTCAAGGACGCTGTCACCGACCTTCTTGACAACCGCGCGGGTCTGATGGGCGGTATCTGCAACGGCTTCCAGGCACTCGTCAAGCTCGGACTCGTTCCCTACGGTAAGATCATCGACACCGATGAGACCTGCCCGACCC
>JAZSMP010000338.1:0-5997 GCA_045535915.1 Eubacteriales bacterium
GATAGCTTTGGCTATTCTCACCATCCTTCCCCTGATCTTCATCGCGCCGGTTTCGGCTGAAGATGACGTGATCTACGTCGGCTTCTCGAGTCCCGCGATATGCACCGATGCGGGCAAGACCGTGGACCTTACCAAGATAAGCGTTCAGTTTGAATACGGAGCCAATCCCGCATCCCCCGCCGACACGGTCTGGAAGGACGGCGCAAATACGGTCACATCCTACACCCCCGCCGCGAAGGGTGTATATCAGTTGAGCGCAACCGCAGGCGGTAAGACAAAGACCGTTTTCGTCGTCGCAAAAAATGCGGACGAGACCGAATACGTTCTCTACGAAAACGATTTCTCGACAGCTCCCGATCTCTCGCAGTTCCGCGTCATCCAGCAGCCTTCCGGTACCACCTTCGGCTACGACGAGGCAGAGACCGCCATCTATCTTGATACCTCGAACGACGGCGCAAACCATATGCGCGTGCTTCTTCCCAAATATCTTGACTCCTTTGGCGACGCCATCTACTCTGCTCGCGTAAAGATCACCAAGCAGACTGCAACCTCCCGCTTTGGCGCGATGATCTTCCGTCTGCAGGACCCCTCGGGAAAGAAGATCCCCTATATGCAGACGGCATTCAGATACAATATCTCCGCTGACAACGGACTTGAGATCGCAGAGCGCACCGCGGGTGACAGTTGGAGCGTAACGCAGAAGGGTCCGGTTTCGGGCATAAGCGGCGGTTCTTACTTCGACGTCACCGCGAACTTCTGCGGAAGTGTCAGTACCAGCACCGTAAACGGCAAGACCTACCTCACCGAAAAGAACACTCCCTACCATGCAGGAGCTATGGGACTCCAGGTGCGCGGCGCAAGACTGACTGTTGACAAGATCCGCATCACGGTAAATCCCGAAAGCAAGGTCTCGAAGCCCGAACCTCAGCTCCGCGACACCCGCGACCCGAACTCCAACGTAGTTCTCGAGCCCGCGCTTATCACCGAGGTCAAGACCGCATCCGAGCTGGGGGCACTCGAAACCACTCTTCCCTCGATCGCCATCCTTGACGCGGCATTTGAAAACAACACCTTCGGCGTCATTCTCGACGGCAAGTTCACAAAGGTCGAGGACGCGGCAGTCTGCGAGCGCGTGATCCCCGCTTACCGCGTCGATTCGTCAAGCGAAGCTCTGGCTCTCGGTCAGTATGCAAACTCCCTCGAGCTCTGCGACGCTTACGTTATCGCATCCGATCCCAAGTTTATCACCGACGCGCGCTCGAAGTGCAACATGCTCTACGGTATGCTCGACGCTACCGCGCTCAAACTCGGCGACCAGGAGATGCGCGGAAAGCTCATCGAATGCGGCGCACGCGGCGCGATCCTCTCCCCCGAAATTGCAAAGCGCGATTACGTTTCATATCTTCAGGACAGATACCTTGTCGTCTGGCAGGCTGTCACCGAGAAGGATATTTCCGCCGTCAGCGCGATCAACAACGGCGTTCTCGGTCTGATCACCCCCGACGTCAAGGCAACCGAGGCTTGCTTCACCAAATATTACGACAAAAACACCCTCGTCCGCACTCCCGAGATCATCGGCCACCGAGGTGTGCCCTCCAAGGCGCAGGAAAACACCGTTGAGGGCTCGGTCGAAGCCTTCAAGCTCGGTGCGACAATGGTTGAAAACGACGTCTAC
The DNA here is from genome assembly GCA_045535915.1 of Eubacteriales bacterium. Taxonomy (GTDB): domain Bacteria; phylum Bacillota; class Clostridia; order Oscillospirales; family CAG-272; genus CAG-390. The sequence goes on from JAZSMP010000338.1 coordinate 1,676, forward strand.
CTTATGCGCGACGGCAACATCGTCGTTATGCACGACGGCACGCTTGACAGAACCACCACGGGCTCTGGCAACACCGCCGATCAGACAGCCGAGACTATCAAGCAGTACGTGGTTGACGGCAACACAAGCGCTCCCACAGCTCCCATTCCGCTTCTCGAGGACTATTTCAAGCAGTTCAAGGGCACGGGCGAGGTCATCGTGGTCGAGCTTAAAGGAAGCGACACGAAGATCGGCACACCTCTTGCAAAGCTTATCAAGGAATACAATATGGAGCGTCAGGTCGTAGTCATCGCGTTCAACAAATCGATGATCGATTCGATCCGCAAGGCGGCGCCCGATATTTCGGTCAACTTCCTCACAAGCGACATCATCGCAAACGAATCGAAAAGCCTTGAGGTAGCAAAGACCGTTCTGTCTCACGTAATTCCGATCAACACAGCATATTCGCCCTCTCAGGCGTCGGGTACTCTCGGTCCGAACCTCTACACCGACCTCGCGGTCCGCGGCGTCACCCTCTGGAACTGGACCGTTAACAATCAGGATAATTTCAACTCCTACTTTATCAGCGGCATCCGCGGTATCACCACCAACTACAGCCAGTGGGCGGGCAATTACGTTGAGGATTTCACCTCCTCCTTCGACGAGAGCGGCAAGCTCGTTCTGAATGCCGCAACCTACAACGGCTCCACCTCCTCCACAAAATCCGCACAGCTCGTCGTAATCGGCGGCACCGGCACGTATGAGAACGGTCAGGTCACCCTTTCCGAGGGAGCAGAAGGCTTCTTCTTCAAACTCAAGAAGACCCTCTCGAACGGAACTTCCTACTACGTTGTAACTCCCGTTATCCTTGCCGCAGACAACGTCGAGGCAGAACCCCTCCCCGAGACCACAGAAGAGGTCACCACAGAAACTCCCAATGTGACCGAGCCTGTGACCGACACCGAACCCGCAGAAGAAAAGGGCTGCGGAGGTATGATCTCGCTCTGCCTCATCGCTCTCATTCCCGCGGCTGTACTAGTCATCAAGAAAAAGGAAGACTAAGAATGAAAGAATATAAATTCGATCCCGTCCGCGCGACAGAGGAATGTGTCGCGTGGATCAGGGACTGGTTTGATAAGAACGGCAAGGGCTGCCGCGCAGTCGTCGGCATCTCGGGAGGCAAGGATTCCTCCATCGTTGCCGCGCTCTGCGTCAAGGCACTCGGCAAGGAACATGTTTTCGGCGTTCTGATGCCGCGCGGCGAGCAGTTTGATATCTCATGCTCGTATCAGCTTGTAAATCACCTTGGCATCGAGCACGCCGTTGTCAACATTAAGGAGACTGCGGACGCTATGGATGCCGCAGTAGCAAATGCGCTCGGTAAGTCGCTGACCCCCCAGTCGCTCCAGAACATCCCGCCGAGGATCAGAATGACCACTCTTTACGCCGTGTCGCAGTCGCTCAACGGTCGCGTTGCCAACACCTGCAACCTCTCCGAGGACTGGGTGGGCTACTCGACCCGCTACGGCGACAGCGCGGGCGACTTCTCCCCCATCTCCTGCTTCACCGTCACAGAGCTCAAACAGATCGGACGCTATCTCGGTCTGCCCGTCGAGCTCGTTGACAAGACCCCCATCGACGGTCTCTGCGGTAAGACCGACGAGGACAACCTCGGTTTCACATATGCCGAGCTTGACCGCTATATCCGCGAGGGAATCGAGCCCTCTCCCGAAAAGAAAGCTCTGATCGACCGCAAGCATGAGATCAATCTCTTCAAGCTCCGCTATATGGATTGCTTCGTTTACGAGGAAAAATGAAAAAATATAAAGCAGTTATAATGGATTTCGACCTAACGATCGCCGACACGGCGTATCTGATCGAAGAATGTCTCTACACCAACGCCTCCCGCTACGGCTATGATCCCGACCGCAAGATTCTCCGCGACGGCATCGGTATGACAGCCGAGACCATCTACCTTGACGCAGGTCTCGATGCCGGAACGGCAAAGAAATTACACGATGAATACATCCCCTACTCGGCAGAAATTATGCGCGAGAAAACAGAGCTCTACACCGGTGTGGCTGAGGGACTTCGCGGGCTTCACGAAAAAGGAATTCTTCTCGCCGTACTCTCGCTGAAATCGTCAGATCAGATCTGGCGTCCGCTTGAGCGATGTGGACTTGACGGGCTGATGCATTCCGTCATCAGTCCCGATGAGGTCGAAGCGCATAAGCCCGAGCCCGACGGTATCTTTTACCTTTCCGAAAAGACGGGAATCGCACTCGATGATATCCTCTACGTCGGCGACAGCATCACGGATATGAAGACCGCACTCAACGCGGGCGTCGATTTTGCCGCAGTCTGCACGGGTGCAGTCACCGCAAAACGCTTTGCCGAAATGGGCGCAGTGATAATTTATCCCACCTTTGCGGATCTCTGCAGCGCGCTGATTGCAAGCTCGGATATGCCTTTATAATTACTCTTATACTACTTTAACTCAACTAAAACTTGATCCAGCGTATTATAGATACAAAGCGTTTTTGAAGCACAATAATTATAATAGCTATGTTCGCACTTGCAAAATGGGGTGCAGGGGCGAAGCCCCTGCAAACGTAACGATGTCATCCTGAGGAGCGCCCGCAGGCCGCGTGGCGACGAAGGATCTCGTGACGCCCCCATTTACAAGGGCGGCGCGGTGCCTATACTGTAGAATTTGATGTGAATAATCGTAAAACCAAAGTCAAACAAAGATGTTCGCACTTTGAAAGGCAAAATAATTCAAAATCACTGTATAATTTTGAAACCACACAGTGATTTTCCATATTCATATACTTTTAGTTGGGTCGGTGCTGTGCAGACCACATCGCCAGCACCGCGACGCGCAAAGAACAATTTGCGCGTCACGAGATCCTTCGGGCGCAAAGCGGTCTGCGGACGCGCCCTCAGGATGACAACGTTTTTTCTTTAAGGAGGCTGCGCCCCCTTCACTCCTGCATTGCAAGTGCTAATATAGCTTTCTGATCAACGTGGGCAGATGAATAATAAGAACACTATACCGCAGCACCTCATCAAAAAGTAAAAAATATCATTTACATAGAAAGGTACGACAAAATGAGCAATATTCCGAAGGAACTTGACAAGAACATGATCGTTTCCGCCGATGCGGAGGGCTTCGTCTGGTACGACGCCGCAAATCTCGATCTTTACGGCTTCGCGGGAGTCGAGGGCGAACCTTATCGCCGTCTGCCGAAGGAAGTCGCCGAGGCGACAAATCCGGGTACGGCAAGAAACTCCTCGCACACCTGCGGCGGACGCGTCCGTTTTTCGACCGACTCGAAGCGCATCGCCATCCGCGTCAAAATGCCCTATATGACCAAGTACGACCATATGCCGATGACCGGCGCGGCGGCTTTCGATATGTATGAGGATTTCGATAACTCGCATCACTACGTCTGCACCTTCCGCTGTCAGATGACCGACACCGAGGGTTACACTTCGAAGAAGTCTGTCCTCGGCGGCAAGATGAGATACTATACCATCAATTTCCCGCTCTACAGCCCCGTATCCCACCTCGAGATCGGTATCGACGAGGGCGCTTCGCTCGGAGAGGGCGCAAAATACATTTCCGCTCCTCCCATCGTTTACTACGGCTCCTCGATCACGCAGGGTGCCTGCGCAAGCCGCCCCGGTATCGCTTATCAGTCGATAATCTGCCGCCGCAATGAGATCGACTTCGTCAACCTCGGCTTCTCGGGCAGTGCGAAGGGGGAGCAGGCAATGGCTGATTACATCGCATCCCTCGATATGACCGCCTTCGTCTGCGACTACGACCACAACGCTCCCACCGCCGAGCATCTTGAGGCGACTCACTACAATTTCTACAAGACTATACGCGAAAAGCACGAAAAACTCCCGATAATCTTCGTTTCCAAGCCCGACTTTGACAACGGATACGAGCAGAGCGTCGCGCGCCGCCGCGTCATCGAGGACACCTTCTACCGCGCACGTGAGGAAGGCGACCGTAACGTCTTCTACATCGACGGTCAGGGCCTCTACCGCGGCTACCACAAGGAAGAATGCTCAACAGACGGCTCGCACCCCAATGACATCGGTATGATGAAGATGGCTGAGTCTATCGGTCAGCTTCTTTGCCGTGTTCTCCGCAACCGTCTTTGAGGGTGAATGATATGAAAAAGATAATTCTTATCGGCGACTCGATCCGTATGGGATACGATAAATACGTAAAAGAAGCTCTCCGCGAGACCGCACAGGTTTATTATCCCGCCGAAAACTGCAGATTTGCAACCTACATAATCCGTTTCGTCCACGAATGGAAGAAAAAG
>JAZSMP010000047.1:0-5680 GCA_045535915.1 Eubacteriales bacterium
CGTAAATCCCAACCTCCACGTTGGTATCTGCGGTGAGCACGGTGGTGACCCCACATCCGTTGAATTCTGCCACAAGATCGGCCTTGACTACGTATCCTGCTCTCCCTTCAGAGTACCGATCGCACGTCTTGCAGCAGCTCAGGCAGCTATCAAGGGCTAATAAAAAAGACATCCGTTTGCCAAGGCAAACGGATGTCTTTTTTAGTGAAAAGGGAAAAGTGAAAAGTTATGGAGAATTTCCGTCGCTACGCTCGGAAATTTTCGATTATAAAAAGAGGTAAAGTTTGATCAAACTTTTCAAAGTTTGCGGATCCTTAAGGCAGAGCCTTAAGTCGACCTCCGCAGAGGTCGAAATTCTCTCCGTGCTCCAAGCTGTCGCCGTCCCCGGTGACAGCTTGGAAGGAGTAAAACCTCCCCTTGCGGGAGGTTTTCGCTCCTTCACCCCGCGCCCGAAGGGCGCAAAATGTGTTGCAATTTGCAAAAAAATATGCTATAATTAATGCAATAAATCACAGGAGCGAAACAATGATAAAAAACGTAGTTCTTGACATCGGAAACGTGCTGGTTTCCTATTATCCCGATGTTTACGTCTCGCAGTTTATCACAAAGAAAGGCGAGATCGATTATTATACAAACATTTGCTTCAAAAGTGCGGAGTGGCGGTGCGGGGATCTCGGCACGAAGTCGCGCGGCGAGATCATTGACGCGATCTGCGAAAAATATCCCGAGGACGCGGCAAACGTGCGTATGATTATGGAAAACTGCGACGATATGCTCCGCGTTTCAAAGAAAAACACCGAGGTCATCAAGCGGCTGAAGGCGGCGGGCGTTGGAGTCTACTTCCTCTCGAACACGACCGACCACGCCTTTGAGCATATGAGTTCGAAGTACGAGGTTTTTTCCTATCTTGACGGTGGGATCGCGTCCTATCGCGAGGGCGTGGCAAAGCCGAGTGCCGAGATCTTCGAGCTCTATCTTTTGCGCTACGGGAAGCGCGCCGAGGAGTGCGTTTTCGTTGACGATATGCCGCAGAACGTCGAATCAGCAAGGGAAGTTGGCTTCAACGGCATCATTCTCAAGAACATCGACGACCTCGAGGACGAGCTTTGTAAGTTTCCGGAGCTTGCGGCGATACTTAAATAAATTGGCTAACAAAATCGAACCCCGCCGGCGGCGGGGTTAGGCTGCTGACAAACCCATATATTAAAAAACGATATGGCAAAGTGCACAAAAGCAGTCAAACAGCTGTGTGCGCACTTGCTTGGCGGGGTGCAGGGGCGAAGCCCCTGCAAAAAGAAACATTGTCATTCTGAGGGTGCGTCCGCAGAATGACAACGCTTCTTTTGAAGGGGGCTGCGCCCCCTTCACCACTGCATAGCGAGTACTAACATAGCTTTCTGCTTTTTGTGCTAATTGCCATTTGTCTGATTTTGTCGGTATTTTTCGCATCTGCGACAATTCATCTTCAACCAGCAACTTTTTTACATTTCTTCTTCTCCTCGATTTTCCAAAATCCTATTGACCAAAATCAAAAAATGTGATATAATTATATCAACAGTTGCGTGCGCAACTAATCAATCAAAGGAGCAAAAACAATGCCGTCGCTTATGCGTTATATAAATATCATCAGCCGATGTTCTTCGATGTGGCGGGCTGACAAGCTCGAGGGCACCGAGCTCGGCGATCAGCATTATCCATACATCTTAGCCGTATGCAGGAATCCCGGCATTTCCCAGGACGCCATCGCGCGCAAGCTTTTCATCAACAAAAGCAACGTCACGCGAAGTCTTTCCTATCTCGAATCCCACGGCTTTGTGACTCGCGAGCAATCCTCCGAGGACAGGCGCATAACTCTCGTCTATCCCACCGAAAAGGCTCACGAGATGCTTCCCGTGATCAGAACGATCATCCGCGGCTGGAACGCCTACATCACCGAGGGTTTTACCGAGGAAGAGCTTGAAATGTACATGGATATGACCGAGCGTCTTGCCGCCAAAGCCGCGAACTACGCCAAGCTTTCGAGCGATGCCTACAGCGATCTCGAAAGCGCCATCAATAAACCTAAAAAAGGAGGCTCGGAATGAAAAGAGTACTCGCTTATCTGAAGCCTTACACCAGATTTATGTCATTTACGCTGACGGTCAAATGCTTTGCGACCCTCATCGAGCTCGCTCTGCCCTATATCCTCAGCCACATCATCGACAACGTCATCCGCCCCACGGCGAAGATGGAATCGCCCGATATCAAGGCAAAGACGATCGAGATCGTCATCTGGGCGCTCATCATGATCGCCTGCGCCGCACTCGGAGTCATCGGAAGCGTATGGGCAAACAGAATGGCGGCAAAATTCGCCAAGGACGTAGCTCAGGATCTGCGCAGCGATCTCTTCCGCCGCACTATGACCCTCTCGCCCGCGCAGACAGACCACTTCACCGTCCCCAGCCTTGAATCAAGACTGACGACCGACACCTACAACATACATAACTTCATCAACACGATGCAGAGAATGGGCGTCCGCGCGCCGATCCTTCTCATCGGCGGTCTCGCGATCACCGCAACTCTCGACGGTGCACTGACCCTCGTTATGATTGCGATCCTTCCCTTCCTCTTTATCGCGGTCTACACGCTGACCTCAAAGGGTCTTCCCCTCTACACCAAGGTGCAAAAAGCGGTTGACGGCATGATCCGCGTTGTCCGCGAGGACGCGCAGGGTATCCGCGTCATCAAGGCGCTGACCAAGCAGGATTACGAATACCGCCGTTACGACAAGGTAAACCGCGATCTTGCGTACATCGAAGGCAAGACCAACTCGATTATGTCCTCCGCGAACCCCGTTATGAGCTTCTTTATGAACCTCGGACTCGTCTGCGTCGTTTTTGTCGGTGCATACCGCGTAAACGGCGGAAACAGCGAACCCGGCCACATCATCTCATTCATTCAGTATTTCACGCTCATTTCAATGGCAATGACCTCGATCACGCGAATCTTCGTTATCTGGTCGAAGGCAAACGCATCGGCGAAACGAATTGCCGAGGTTCTTGACACACCCGAGGGGCTTCCCGTGTCGGAGTCCTCGGATTATCCCCGCCGTGCGGGTGAGCGCGGTATCGTCTTCGACAAGGTCGACTTCGCTTACAACAACACGAAAGACATCCTTCACGATATTTCCTTCGAGCTCGGTGCGGGCAAAAAACTCGGAATCATCGGTGCGACGGGAAGCGGAAAGACGACTCTGACCGCGCTTCTCATGCGTTTTTACGACGTTTCGTCGGGTTCCATCCGCATTGACGGGCGCGACGTCCGCACGATCCCCGAGGAAGAGCTTCACTCGATGTTCGGCGTTGCGATGCAACATGACTTCATCGTTGCCGACACGATCCGCGAAAATATCCGCTTCGGACGCGATATCTCCGACGAGCAGATCAAGCGCGCGGCAAAAATCGCGCAGGCTTCCTCCTTCATCGAAGCCTACGAGGACGGCTACGACCACCACATCGACGCCAAGGGCGCAAACATTTCGGGCGGTCAGAAGCAACGTCTTCTCATCGCGCGTGCCGTTGCGGGTCAGCCGAAGATCCTCATCCTCGACGACTCGTCCTCGGCTCTTGACTACAAGACCGACTCGGAGCTCCGCCGTGCGATCGCGACAGAGCTTGCAGACACCACGACCGTTATCGTCGCACAGCGCGTAAGCTCGGTCATGTCCTGCGATCTCATCCTCGTTATCGACGAGGGACGCATCATCGGTGCGGGAGATCACGAAAAACTTATGAACACTTGCGGCGTTTACAGCGAGATCAGCCGCTCGCAGATGGGAGGTGCTATCCTTGAATAGAGGCGGAATGGGCGGCGGTCCCGGAAGTATGATGATGGGCGACCCCCGCAGTCAAAAGAACCCCAACAACACCACCCGCAGAGGTCAGAAACTCGACCCCAAAACAAGAAAGAAAGTCCTCACAAGACTTGCAAAATACCTCTTCAAGCATATCGACATCGTCATTATGGCGTTCATACTGATGGTCTCGGCAAATCTTCTCGCGCTCGTCGGCCCCAAGCTTTCGGGTGAGGCGATCAACGCGATAGCCGGCGAAGGAGCGGTTGATTTCGACGTTATCTATAACAAAGTTTCGTGGCTTATCGTATGCTATTTCGGCTCGGCGCTCCTCTCGCTGGGGCTTGCGCTGACGCTCATCAGACTCAGTAAAAGAATTACGTATTCGCTAAGAAAGGATATTTTCGAGCACTTGCTGACCCTTCCCGTCGGATACTTCGACACGCATCAGACAGGCGACATCATCAGCCACATCTCCTACGACGTTGACACCGTCAATACCTCGCTCTCGCACGACCTTCTACAGATCTGCGCGAGCATCATAACCGTCGTCGGCTCGGTCGCAATGATGCTTTCGATCTCGCCGATGCTTCTGCTTGTTTTCTGCGTCACCGTACCGATCTCGCTCTATCACACAAAGAAGCGAACCACCTTGGTCCGTCCGCTTTTCAGAAAGCGTTCGGCAAAGCTCGGCGAGCTCAACGGCTACGCCGAGGAGATGCTCTCGGGTCAGAAGACCATCCGCGCGTACGGACGTCAGGATCATATCTGTGAGAAGTTCGACGAGCGCAATAAGGATGCCTGCGACGCTTATTACGAAGCCGACTACCACGGCGCTCTGATCGGTCCCTCGACCAACTTCATCAACAACCTCTCGCTCTCGCTGATCATAATGTTCGGCGGAATCTTCCTCCTTCTCTCGATCACGGGAGTTGTGCCCAAGCCCGTAGATCACTGGGGCGACCCGATCCTTTCGATCTTCTTCATTGAGATCGGTTATCTTTCCTCCTTCGTTCAGTATTCGCGCCGTTTTTCGGGCCCGATCAACGAGTTTGCCAACATCCTCGCTGACCTCCAATCGGCACTTTCGGCGGCTGAACGAATCTTCCGCATCATAGACGAAGACCCCGAAACGCCCGACGTCCCGAACGCAATAGAGACAGACGATGTGATGGGCGAGGTCAAGATCGACCATGTACGCTTCGGCTACGTTCCCGAAAGGATCATCATCAAGGATCTCAACCTCGACGTTCCGCAAGGCAGTACTGTTGCGATCGTCGGTCCGACAGGTGCCGGAAAAACGACGATAATCAACCTTCTGATGCGTTTTTACGACGTAAACGAAGGAAAGATCTATCTTGACGGAAGCGAGATACGCGATTACACGCGCCACAGCCTCCGTTCGGCGTACACAATGGTGCTCCAGGAGACATGGCTCTTCGGCGGCACGATCGCGGAAAACATCGCCTACGGCAAGGAGGGCGCGACGATGGACGAGATCGTCGAGGCGGCGAAGGCGGCAAAGATCGACTCCTTCATCCGCACTCTTCCCGAGGGCTACGACACCGTTATGACCGACAACGGCGTCAATATCTCGAAGGGTCAGAAGCAGCTTATCACGATCGCGCGCGCGATGCTCGCCGATTCGCCGATGCTGATCCTCGACGAGGCGACCTCAAACGTCGACTCGCGAACCGAGATCATGATCCAGGAAGCGATGCTGAGACTGATGCAGGGCAGAACCTGCTTCGTCATCGCGCACAGACTCTCGACCGTTCAGAACGCCGATACCATCCTCGTCGTCAAGGACGGCAACGTCATCGAGCAGGGCAACCACCAAGAGCTCAT
>JAZSMP010000019.1:0-4216 GCA_045535915.1 Eubacteriales bacterium
ATTGTTGATAACGCCGATCTTATCGGAAACCTTTGCGCCGCCGAGAATGGCAACGAAGGGACGGGCAGGATCCTCAAGAGCCTTACCCATAACGCCGATTTCCTTCTGAATGAGGTAACCGCAAACTGCGGGGAGGTAATCAGCAACACCTGCTGTCGATGCGTGTGCACGGTGAGCCGCGCCGAAAGCGTCGTTTACGAAGATCTCTGCCATGGAAGCGAGTTCCTTCGCGAATTCGGGATCGTTCTTTTCCTCTCTCTTGTCGAAACGGGTGTTCTCAAGAAGAAGAGCCTGTCCGCACTCGAGAGCTGCAGCCATAGCCTTGGTCTCGGGACCGATGGTGTCGGGAGCGAGCTTAACTTCCTGACCGAGGATCTCGGTAAGGCGAGCCGCTACGGGAGCGAGGGTATACTTGGGGTTGACTTCACCCTTGGGCTTGCCCATGTGGGAGCAGAGGATAACAGCCGCGCCCTGGTCGAGGAGGTACTTGATGGTGGGAATAGCCTCAACGATTCTCTTGTCGGAGGTGATCACACCGTCCTTGAGCGGAACGTTGAAGTCGCAGCGTACGAGGACCTTTTTACCGGATACGTTGATGTCCTCAATGTTTTTCTTGTTGTAGGTCATATTATGAAACCTGCCTTTCGCAAATTTAATTTCGTTAAAAAAGTAATTAATTTCTTACCAATATATAAATATACCACAAATGGAGAAATTAATCAATAGGATTGAGTAAATTTTTGAATAAAAATGTTTTTATACTCGTAATTAAGTTGGGAGCGAACAGAGTGCGTCCGTCTCTTCCCCTCATCCACCGGCTATCGCCCGAACCCCAAAAACGCGCAAACGCGTTTTCGGGAACCCGGCGCCGGTCCCCCTTCTCCCAAGATCCGGGAGAAGGCTATGGTTTGGCTTGTCAACTGTCGCATTTCAGCGACCATCGCTCGAGCGGAATAATTTAATTTGTCAAAGAGGAATATTTATTTAACACAATCATCAATTGTATGTTTACAAAATATTCCTCTTTAACCAACAAAATTATAGCAGTAAAAGACATTCGCTGTAGTTACGAGTGAGATCGAATTTGCCCTTTGCCTTCTCCCGGATCTTGGGAGAAGGGGGACCGCGAGAGCGGTGGATGAGGGGTGGCAGAGTCTGTAAAAACTTTTAAAGAAAAGGTGGATTGTTGTTATTATATTAGAGTAAACACGGTGTGTCTGTCAATCTTCAATGCCTCTGACAGTGATGATCTCCTCGGTGGCGAGAGCCTTTTCGCAGAGGGATGCGAAGTCGAGCTTCTGCTCCTCGGCGATGACTTTTTCGAGCTCGGGCTTGGTCTTGGGATGTCGGGGAGTGAAGACGGTGCAGCAGTCCTCGTAGGGGAGGATCGAGGTCTCAAAGCTGCCAATGCGGCGTGCGTAGGTTACGATCTCCTCCTTGTCAAGACCGATGCAGGGTCTGAAAACGGGGATATTGACCGCGGAGTTGGTTACGTGGAGTGCCTGTATGGTCTGTGACGCTACCTGACCCATACTTTCGCCCGTGACGAGCGCGGTGCAGTCGGAAGCGAGCGCGATCTTTTCCGAGATCGTCATCATAAAGCGGCGGAGAAGGAGGGTGAAGTAATCCTCGTTGCAATTTCTTGCGATCTCCTCCTCGATCTCGGTGAGCGAGACGATGTGGAGACGTACGCTTCCCGCCCAGCCGGCAACGATGCGCGCGAGGTCAATGACCTTTTGGCGGGCTTCAAGGCTTGTGTAGGGGAACGCCTCGTAGTAAACGGCTTCGATCTTGACGCCGCGCTTTGCCATCATCCATCCCGCAACGGGGGAGTCGATACCGCCCGAAAGCAGGAGAAGTCCGCGTCCGTTCGAGCCGACGGGCATACCGCCCGCGCCGCTCTCCTGTCCCGCGCCGATATATGCGGCACTGTCGCGGATCTCGCATTTTACGAGCACCTGAGGATTATGGACGTCAACCTTGAGGTGGTTGAATTTTGAAAGGATCTTTCCGCCGAGCTCGCGGCTGACGGCGTCGCTCGTCATCGGGAAACGCTTGTCCGCGCGCTTGGTCTCGACTTTGAAGGTACGGGCGTTTCTGAGTCGCTCGCCGAGGTATTCCACGGCAAGAGCGGCAATGGCGTCAAAGTCCTTCTGCGTTTCGGCAACGCGCGATACGGCAACGATACCGAAGGTCTTGCGGAGAAGTGCATATGCGGTGTCGAGCATGTCGGTGGTCATTTCCTCGGCGGGCTCAACGCGGATAACGCTCTGCGAACGTGTGACGGTGAATTTACCGACGTGTCCGAGTCTGAATTTCAGCTCGCGGACAAGAAGTGCCTCGAAGGATGCGCGGTTTGCGCCTTTGAGCGCGATCTCTCCGTATTTGCAAAGAAAGATCTCACGCATCTTCTTCGTCCTCTTCCTCTTCTTCCTCAAGGGCAAGCTCTTCTTCAAGAGCCGCGATCTCTTCGTCGGTCAGTTCGACTGCTCCCTCGCCTGCGATGAGGTCGGTTGCGTCGTCAAGAAGGTCTTCGGGCACGTAGAAATCTACGCCCGAGGTGCAAAAGCCCATGAAAACGCGCATCCAGCTCTCGGATGTGTTTTCCTTTGCAACGTAGGGGATGCCCGCGCCGCGAAGGATGCTTTCGATCACGCCTTCCTCGCCGTTGTCGGCAGCGGTGATCAGCTTGGCGAATTTAACGCCTTCCTGCATAAAGGTGGGGATATCTTCGTTTACCTGTGCCGTTTCGGACGGCATGGGTCTGCGGGATACGTCTTTCATTTTTCTGCCTCCGGTTCATTTTCATAGTAATGGGGGAAGAGGGTCTCCCAGACCTTCATACAGCCGATGGTGTCGGCAATGGAGGTGTGGGCAACGCCGTCCCATTCGATTCCGAAGCATGCCATAGCGTCGGTCAGACTTGCGTGCTCGATGTCGGGGCGATGCTCGTGTATGTAGCGTACGAACTCATTTGCACAGCAACGGATCTTGTCGTGCAGAGCCTTGCGCTCTTTTTCTGTTTTGTAGATGTATTTGATGTGGCTGTAGTCGGTCGAAACGCCGTATGCGATGAGGTTGTCGGCGCCCGCGAAGATCTCCTTGATCTCGGGGGTCAGCTCCTCGAGTGTCTGCGCGTCCTTGACCATTTCGGGCGTGATGCCGTGGATCTTTTCGGTGCGCTTCCACTTTTTAGTATGCACGGGACGGACGAGGGTATCCATGATCTTTTCGCCGAGGGCGTTGAAGATCGAGATCGAGATGATCTCGTCATGATCGTAGAAGCCGGTCAGCTCAAGATCGAAGAAGAGAACGCGGCGGCGGTCCATGCCGTAGTATGCGCTTCTGTGCGCGTCGCCCTCTGCGCGGCGGACGGCCATTTCTTCCTCGTAGCAGGATTTGCAGAGCTTCTTCTTGAAGCGGACGTCACCTCCGCACTTGACGCACATCAGCGGCATGCGCAGAGTGGTCATTTTGTCGTAGAAATAAACGATTTCCTTGTCGCGGCGGCGGGTGAAGGCTACAGGCTCCTCGATGACCTCGAGGTGCATGGCGGTAAGTCTTTCCTTGGGGTAGTAGCCGAAGGATGCGGCACGGCGGAGCGACATACGTTCGATCTCGGTACCCGATTCGAGCTTGATGGTCTCCTGACGTGCGTCGGGAGCATACCAGATCTCGGGATCCGACTCGGTAAGCTTTTCGGGGTCAAACCAGAAAACAACGCCTCCGTTTTTGCCCTCCGAATACGCCGCAGGTGCACCGTCGGGTGTAAGATGCATGAGCTTTAAGGTAGCTCTGTCAAGATAATTTTTTGCTTGCGCTTCACGGTAGCTGACTTGCGGCACTGTAGCCCCGCTGCGCAGTCTGATACTTTCCTTCAAAATCAGACCTCCTGTAGTTTTTATCAAACAAAAGCGCACGGCGCAACCCGCGCGCGAGGTTTTCCAAATACTAATTATATCATATATTTTTAATATTTACAATAGAAAATTATAAATATGAATATCTCGGAGAAAAAATATAACAAAAAGTATACATACGCTCAATAAAAATAAAAAGCAAGAGCTGTGTTCTCATTCGCGAAGCAGGGGTGAAGGGGGCGGCAGCCCCCTTCAAGAAAGACGATGTCATCCTGAGGGCGCGTCCGCAGACCGCCCCCGCGCCCGAAGGATCTCGTGACGACCGAGTTGTTCCTCGGGCGTCGCGGTGCTGGCGA
>JAZSMP010000255.1:0-2570 GCA_045535915.1 Eubacteriales bacterium
ATACCATCGCCCTTTGCCTCAGCGGAATGGCTATTGTGATGTCGGTTCTTTGCCTTGTACGCAGAAAAAGAGAATTATAATCAGAACTTACCACAAAGAAAGGACGGTAAAACAATGAAAAAGTTTTTATCATTATTTTTAGCCCTCACCTTCTGCTTTGCCGCCTTTTCGGCAACGGCGACGAGTGTTTCGGCTGCCGATGCGGATTTTACACAGAAAGACGCAAAGGCTCTCGTTGATGCGGCGGCTTTACTGCGAAACGATCTCAACGATTATCAGGCAAAGTACAAGGAATATCTCCTCAGCGATGCGGGCAAGAAAATTGAGGATAAAGTGATATATGTTGACGTACCTCGTCATGCCCTGGAAGCGGAGTATTATCCCTTGGTCGAAGAGCTTCTGCCCGGTTCATCCTACGCCGCTTTTGAAAAGCTCGCGCGCGAATCGCTCGTTGAGACCTTGGCTGAAAGAATATGCACCAAGGCAAATTCCTATAGCTTATCGGATCTTATTATTACAGAGGACGGCAAAAAGTATATACTCCCGGGCGTAACCGAATATTTTTACCTCCCTGACCGCAGCAGAGTTGAGCTTGTTGAGGTCAGCGAAAACACTGCGACCGCAAATGTCTATTGTGTCAAACCCGAGTATCCGCAGGATATTTCGATCTGCATTGAATGCAAATTTGAAAAGACTGACGCGGGCTGGAGGATCGCAGAGTCGCCGTTTTCGGATATGCTTACAGGCGCAGTGTGGAGTATATATTATACTTATACAGAAAGTGACATCCCGACAAGGGAGCTCGCCGACGAGTTTTCGATGATAATCAGGGATGCTCAGTATCTTTTCCTCCAAACGCAGGTATACGGCCCCTCGGGCTCGAATGAGGCGGAGATCGACGGCTATAAATACAGCGAAATTAACGCGACAAACCGCCCGTCCGATTGGCTCGAGAAATATAAGAAGCTCGCTGCAGATACCTATTCGGAGGACATAGTCGATCTCGCGTTCAGATTCAACCGACACGACTATTATCTTGATCGGTATGTCGATAACGCGCCGCTTTTCGTTGAGCGTGACGGCAAGGTCTATTGGTATTATTACGCAGGCGGGCATGTTCAGATATATGCATGGAGCTATGCCATTGACTTTGACAAAGAGCTGATCTTCGACCGTATGGTGATCGGAGAAAAGGAAGCGACGGGCTACGTTTTGTATTGGAGTCAGCCCGACGGCCCGCGCGAATATTGTTACAATCTACGCTGGGTGCCCGTTAAGTTCGATAAAACCGATGACGGTTGGCGTCTTGGCGACTGTACGCTATTCAGGCAGTATTACGATCCATCAAGCGTTTCGGAGGGCGAGATAATCACCGTTCTCGATAAAGATGTTTACCACAGATACGGCGTTGATTTCAATGCCTACGATTTCAAGGACTATCCCGCAAGCGACGAGAAGTTCGATAAGGCGAAAGCACTCGACTTGCTCGATACCGCTTACGATATCTATCTTATGACGCACGCATACGTTCCGATGGATGATAATTCACGGATCGAATACAGAGATGACGTTCCTTACGTTATTCTCGATGAATCAAAGATGTACGGTGGCTCGTTCAGAGCCTTTGAGGACGCGATAGATGCGGTCTATGCACCCGCGACTACCGTAGATATAACGAGAAGCGCGTACCGACATAAGAACCGTATGCTCTTTATGCAGACTGCGGGGAAAACGTGGATCGCTTACGGAGAAGGGCAGAGAGAGTTCTTCCAGATCCCGCGAGAGGGACTCCGCCTTGAAATTCTTGAAGAAAGTGAAAACCGCGTCGTCGGCAGAGTGAAGATCGATATTCCTTCGTGGGACGGAGACACCACCGAAGCCTATGTTGAGTGTGTATTCGAGAATTCCGTGTTCGGTTGGCGGATCGGCAACTGTGCATATACCGATATGCTGACCTCGATCGAGTTTGACTACACACCGCTCAACAATCCCGACACGGGTGACAATGCATTCGATACCGTCGCCCTCTGCCTTGGTGGGATAGCGATAATTATGTCGGCGCTCTGCCTCGTCCACCGCAAAAGAGAGATACTTTAACTTTTACCAAGAAAGGACGGTAAAACGATGAAAAAGTTTTTATCAATCATTTTAGCCCTCACCTTCTGCTTTGCCGCCTTTTCGGCACTCGCGCCGAGCGCTTCGGCAAAGAGCGAGACGATCAGCGAGAGCGAAGCGAAGGAATTGATAGTAAAAGCATACGATTTTTGTATGAACGTCAGAGCGGGCAGGGCTGATATTCTTGAAAGATCGAAAGAGATTGAGATCGTGTATGGCGAGAACGTTTGGGAAAAAGAACATTATTGGCAGCTCAAAGAAGAAAATCTTCCCGGCGGCTCGTATGAGAAAATGTGCGAATACGTCGAGACTATCTATACCAAAGAGATTGCTCCGAAGGCTTATGCTTACAAGTGGACGTACAGAGCGATTCCGGGTGACGGAATGTGGGATGAATTGCAACCCTTCTTTTACAGAGATGAAGAAGGTGTTTTATATGCTGACACAAGCCACCT
>JAZSMP010000153.1:0-3220 GCA_045535915.1 Eubacteriales bacterium
AAAGTCAAGCCTTTTTTGGGATTTTCTTTAAATTAGTTGAAAATTACGCGAAAAATAGGGTGAAGGAGCGAAAATCTCCCGCGAGGGGAGATTTTACTCCTTCCGAACCGCCTGCGGGACGCAGTCGGTTTGAAGCGCACATCGGGGCTTTGCCCCGTGCCCCACAAGAGAAACTTTTTTGAGAAAAAGTTTCTCTTGACTCTTCAAAAACTTTCTCGCGTTTCTCTTTTATAATAAAAATGAAAATTTCCGAGCCGGAAGGCTCGGAAATTAACCTTTCACTAGTCACTAGCCACTTAAATTTCCGGTATCTCGATCTCCACTTCGCGTCCGATCGCCGCGGAGCGTGCAAGTCCGTGGATGTTAGCCTGGTTATAGATGATCTGAGATGTCGGAACGGGTGCTGTGCCGCCGTTCTTGACAGCTTCAACGAAGGAGCCGATCTTCAGCGCGATGCGGTCGGTCTTGGCTTTGATTATCGGGACCTTGATCTCGGTCTGCAGTCCTTCGACCTCTTTATAGATTGTCATCTCGCCGCCGACGGTGCCGTTCCAGCACTCTGTCGAGGGGATGCGCAGACCTCCCTCGGTGCCGAGGATGATGGTGTCGCCGGGGGTGTCGAGGTTCATTGCCCAGGAAATTCTGAAATCGAGGATGATATCACCCTCGAGACGGATAAATCCGCCCGCGAAGTCGTCAACGCCGAACTTTTCGGCGTATTCCTTGCCGTTTTCGGCGGTGTAGCCGCTGTAGTTTGGATCCTTACCGAAGCGGTCGGAGATCATTCCCGTTGCGGTCAGGGGCTTCGGGTGGCCGATCGCGTTCATGATCATGTCGATCGAGTAGCAACCGATGTCGCCGAGAGCGCCGATTCCCGCTGTGTCGTCGCGAATGAAGGTGTCCTTGTTGCCCTTTGCGGGGATTCCGCGGCGGCGTCCGCCGCCCGTCTGTATGTAATAGATGCGTCCGAGCTCGCCCGACTCGCAGATCTTCTTGATCATCTGCATATTGGGGTCAAACCTCGGCTGGAAGCCGATCGAGAGGATGCGTCCGGTCTCTTTTTCGACCTTCATAACCTCGATAGCCTCGTCGAGAGTGACGGTGAAGGGCTTTTCGAGAAGGACGTGGAGTCCGGCGCGCATTGCGGCGATGGCGCAATTTGCGTGCTGACGGTTGTAGGTACAGATCGAGACCGCGTCAAGATTCAGGCTCTTGTCCGCGAGCATCTCTTCGTGATCTTTGTAATCGGTCTTTACGCCTTCAAGCTCGTAGGAAGCGAAGAACTTCGCCGCCTTGCCGGGGACGATGTCGCAACCCGCAACGATCTCGACGTCGGGGCGGCCGAGGTATGCCTTCATATGAGAATTTGCAATTCCGCCCGTGCCGATAAAGCCGATGCGGACCTTTTTTGATGTATCAACGGTCTTTTCCTCTACAGCCGTAAAGGTGTTAAGACCTGCCATTGACTTGTCTGACATGATTTTTTCTCACTTTGATATGATTTTAAAACAATTTATTCTCTCCCTCCACCGTCGGCAGAGCGACGGTTCCCCTCCCTCCTCAGAGGGTGGCAAGGAGTTTGTGCTAACATGTCGCACAGAGGTATCAAATAATTAAATAATATTTATAAAAGCTATGTTAGCACTTTCAACCTTGGCTCCCTCTGAGGAGGGAGCTGTCAGCCCGCACTTTGGTGCGGCCTGACTGAGGGAGAGATTATTATAAACTCTCGCCGATTGTTAAGCTACATAGATGATGAAATATTATTTACGAAAGAAAAACTCTATCGCCGGCACTATCCATCTGTCCCAGAAATCCCAGGTATGCGCGCCGGGGCCTTCCTCGTAGAGGTAGTCGAAGTCCTTGCCCGCAATGTGGTTCTTGAAGGTGAGGTTCTGGCGGTAGAGAAAATCCTCGGTTCCGCAGGCGATATAGAGGCGCGGCTTTTCCTTGTCGGCGGGAAAGCTGTCGATGAGGTGGAGAAGATCCTCGTCCGAGCCGGGAAGTGAGGTGACGTAGTCCTCGCCCCAGTTGCAGACGCAGATATTATCCCAGCCTTCGTCATTTGATTTGACGTCAACGTTCATATCGAGGCAACCCGAAAGAGAAGCAGCCGCGCAGAATCTGTCGGGATTGCGCAGAGCGACCTTGACTGCTCCGTAACCGCCCATCGAAAGACCCGCAACGAAGGTTTTCTCACGTTTTTTGGTGATAAAGGGGAAAAGCTTGCCGATATATTCGGGGAGCTCGTGAGCTACGTAATCGAAGTAGCGGCAGCCGTGCTTCTGGTTTGCGTAAAAACTGTTGCCGACAGAGGGCATAATTACCGCGAGTCCGCGCGCACGCGCGTATCTTCCGATCGCCGAGCCGTTGACCCAGGAATTGTGGTCGCCGTGCATACCGTGAAGCAGGTAGAGCACGGGTGTATCTTCCGCGATCACGTCGGGAAGATAGATATTAACGGAAGTTCCCGCCCCGAGGGTCTCGGGGCGGAAATTCAGTGTAAGACTCGGCATCAGATCTCGGGGATAACGATCTCGACCTCGCGGCCGCACTCAGCGGACTTAGCGATACCGTCGATGATTGCCTGGTTGTAGAGGATCTGAGAGGAAGGAACGGGAGCGGGAGTGCCGTTCTTAACTGCATCGAGGAAGGTACGGATCTTGAGATCGAAGAGGCCTTCCTTCATCTTGATGATCGGGATCTCGGTCTCAACCTGCTGACCGCAGACCTCGTGGTAGATCTTCATAGGTCCGCCGACCGAGCCGTTCCAGCACTCGGTGGAGGGGATGCGGAGACCGCCCTTGGTGCCAAGGATGATGGTGTCACCGGGGGTATCCATGTTCATAGCCCACGCAATACGGAAGTCGAGCACGATGCCGCCCTCGAGACGTACGAATGCAGCTGCGAAATCGTCAACGCCGAAGAGCTCTGCGTATTCAGCTCTCTTGTCAGCGCGGTAGCCGGAGTAAGTGGGGCACTTGCCGAAGAAGTTGGACTTGTAGCCCGAAACGGTGAGGGGCTTGGGGTAGCCGATAGCGTTGAGAACCATATCGAGGGAGTAGCAACCGATATCGCCGAGAGCGCCGAGACCTGCGGTCTTGTCCTCAATGAAGGTGGTGCCGAAGGGGGTCGGAATACCGCGACGGCGTCCGCCACCGGTCTGGATGTAATAGATCTCACCGAGCTCGCCCGACTGGCAGATCAAGTCGGATCGTAG
>JAZSMP010000215.1:0-5094 GCA_045535915.1 Eubacteriales bacterium
AGGATATTGAAATGCTTAGACTTTCATTACAGTTCTTTGCTCATAAGAAGGGCGTGGGTTCTACCAAGAACGGTCGTGATTCCGAGTCCAAGAGACTTGGTGTTAAGAAGACCGACGGTCAGCCCGTTATCGCCGGCAATATCATCATCAGACAGAGAGGCACCGCTGTTCATCCCGGCAACAACGTCGGCATGGGCACCGACCACACCCTCTTCGCTCTGATCGACGGTAAGGTCAAGTTCGAGCACAAGGCAGGAGGGAAGGAGCAGGTCAGCGTTTACGCCGACTAATCTCTGCCCCGAAGGGACGCGTACTGCGTTCCGTCACGAAAAGGCTATCGCACAAGCGATGGCCTTTTCTTTTTGCTTTATTAACAAAATTAATATTGACAATTCACCCTTATGGTGGTATAATACATTATGAATAATTATACCAAACGAAAGGAAGGTAATTTTATATATGACCCGACGTTTCAAATCATTTATTCTGTTTATATGCATACTCGCTCTGCTTGCTCTCTGCATTACCCCGGTTCTGGCGGAGAATGAAACAGAGAAGACAGCAGTTTCATTCATGGTAATGAAAGGCACGTCTTCAAAGGCAAATTATGTCGAAGGCGAGTTCTTTGATCCTGCGGGATATATCGGTAAGCTGACCTATGATGACGGCAGTTATTCATTTATTTTTGAACAGGATCTCAGCTACCGCGAGACCGGCGCCCTTTCTGTCGATACCACTTACATCACCTTTGATTATGCGGGATTTGCTTATAAATACCCCATTACAGTTATCTCGAACAACATTGAACCCGTGAAAAACATAGTCGGAATCGAGTTCTCGTCGACCAAGACAGATTTTCTTGCGCTCGAGACCGTTGATCCCTCGATTTTCAGCGCCGGCGTGATCTACTCGGACGGTACTACAGAGCCGCTTGATCTTTCGCAATGCTCGATCTTCCCCTCTATCACCGATCCCGTGACCTCGTATACCACAATGTATACTCTCACGTACAGCGACGGTTACACCACTTATTCTGACACCATCGGCGTAAACGTTTCTCCGATTCTCAGCATTGAGCTTTCGGGCACAGAAAACGCAAAGCTTTACGAATCCACTCCCTTTGCGCCTCCCTCGGGTCTGACCGTAACCGCTTACTACGACGAGGCAAAGACGCTCTCGCGCGTTATCGACAACTACACCGTAAGTTCGAACTCCGTTCTTGTTACTCCGAACGACCGGGGCAAGACGCAGGTTACTATCACCGTGGATACTCTTACCACAGAGGTCGAGCTTGACGTCCTTCCCATCGTAAACTACAGCATCACCACCCCAAAGACTGCTTTCTACTACGGCGACCTCTTCCCCGTTTCGAGCTTCAAGGTCACGGCGTACTATTCTGACGGAGCGACCTATGACGTTTCGGATCAGGTCGTCTGGACCGCACCAGAAACTATCGTTGCGGGAAGTAAGGTATCTGCCGTACACAACGGCTTCGACCTTAAGGATTTCATTCCCTTTACGCTTCCCGAAGGTACTCTCAGCATCATCACCGAGCCGACAAAGACTCACTACGAGATCGGAGAGATATTCGATACCGCCGGTCTTTCGATCGGAATCAACTACTCTGACGGCGAGCGCAAACTTCTGAATCCCGGCGAATACGAGCTTATCGTGACCGCTCCTCTTACCGCCGCTGACAAGAACGTTACCGTATCTTATTTCGGCGCAAGCATCAATATCTCGATCTCGGTCGGCGACGAGGCTTACATCGTTTCGATTCAACTTATCGGCGTTCCCGACATTATGACTTATTACGAAGGCAGCGTTCTCAACACCTCGGGCATTAACATCGAGGCTTACATGTCGGACGGAACAAAGGTCATCATTAACCCCAAGACCCTGACCTTCACCCCTGCACTGGGTACTCCTCTTACCGCCGATATCACTCAGGTCGTTATCTCTGCCAATGACGGCACCGATAAATATTGTGAGTGCTCCTTCCCGATCACAGTCAATAAAAAGGTTCCCACAGGCCTTATCGCTACATCCAAGCCCTACAGGCTCGAGTACGCCGAGGGCGAGATGTTCAATCCCGACGGACTTGCGTTGAGCCTCTTCTTCAACGACGGTTCAAGCATCGTTCCCTCCAGTTTTTCATTCTCTCCTGAGCTCGGTGAAACGATCGTTCTGCACTCCAACGCTACCGAGAAACACATCATCTACGCTGTTTATGAATACGAGGGAACCGAATATACCTATCCCATCGAGATCACGGTCACGCCCGCTGAGATCGAGAATCTCATCATCACCAGATATCCCGTAAAGACAGTCTACGAGATCGGCGAGGAGTTCATTCCCATGGGAATCGAGCTTATGCTCGTCTACAAGGACAGAACTCTTATGTCCCAGGTCATCCCCGAGGGTTATTACTCATATTCACCCACCGTTATCACCGCAGCGACCAAGGAGATCGTATTCTCCTTCCGCGGAATCAGCGTTTCTCTTCCCATTACCGTCAACGGAGGAGCTTCATCAGAGGATACCACTAAACCAATCGATCCTCCACAAACAACCACTCCTCCCGAGTCCGAAGATATCACAACTACTCCACCCGAGGTAACTTCCGAGGATATCACGACAGAGCCCGGTGAAAACTCAACCGAGGATCCTATCACCACCGAGCCCGAAGATCCGACCGATCCCCCCGAAATTACATCTTCTCCCGAAGATATCACTACCGAGAGCGACAGCACCACCGGTGATTCATCCGGCGGAGGCAATGGACCTTCCTCGCTTCTCTATCTCTGGATCATCATTATCGTTATCATCGTCGCGGCACTTGTTGCGCTGATTATCTATTATAAGAAGAACTTCACCTAATTAAAAATCAAGCTCCGAGGCATTCGCCTCGTAGCTTCTTATTTGTTATTAAATCACTTTTCCGCATTTTCTGCAGCGTAGAGAGTATTGCAAATAAGCATCGTAACCGTCATGGGTCCGACGCCGCCGGGAACGGGGGTGATGTAGCCTGCGACTTCCCGTGCAGAATCAAAATCCACGTCTCCGCAGAGTTTACCTTCGGCGTTTCTGTTCATGCCAACGTCGATGACTGCGGCACCCGGCTTGACCATATCGCCCGTGATAAGTCCCGCTCTGCCGACCGCGCTGACGAGAATGTCCGCGCGTCTTGTAACGACTCCGAGATCGGGTGTGCGGCTGTGCGCGATGGTGACTGTGCCGTCAGCGGCAAGCAGAAGCGCCGCCATGGGTCTGCCGACTATATTCGAGCGTCCGACAACGACGCATTCCTTGCCCGCAACGGGGATGTTATAGTGCTTGAGCATCTCCATAATACCCGCAGGAGTACACGGAAGGACGTTTCCTTCATCGAGGCACAAGTGACCCGCATCGAGCTTTCCGAAGGCGTCAACATCCTTTTCGGGCGCGACGGCGGCAACGACACGTGCTTCATCTATATGTTTCGGCAGAGGAAGCTGAACGAGAAGACCGTCGACGGCTGGATCGTTATTTACCTTTTCCACCTCGGCTATGACCTCTTCGGTCGTGTAGGATTCGGGAAGGATATTGCAGGTGGATGCAAATCCGACCTCCTCGCATGCGCGGAGCTTGTTTCTTACGTAAACTACGGATGCGGGATCCTCGCCGACTCTGATAACGCAGAGTCCGGGCTTGCGTCCGTATTTCTTTTCAAATTCAATTCTTTTTTCGGTTACCTCGCCGCGAAGTTTTGCGCTGACGAGCTTGCCGTCAATCAGTATTGCCGACATTATTTTCTTCCTCCTTAGAGTCTTCTTCTTTCTGTGCTTGCTTTTCTTCACTCAGCATTTCTCCGTACACCGAAGATTCGCCGTCGTCAGCGGCTGCGAGCTTTGCCTCATGTGCTTTGCGCGCACCGATATATACGAGCAATGCGCCTCCGATAATGAAACAAAGGAACGCGACAACCTGCGAGATGCGGAAGGTACCGACCATAAGGCTGTCTGTGCGGAGTCCTTCGATAAGCATTCTGCCGAATCCGTACCAGGTAATGTACATCAGAAATACTTGACCGTCGTACTTTTTCTTTTTGTAAAGTGCGTTGATGATCAGGAATCCGATGAGATTCCAAAGCGACTCGTAAAGGAAGGTCGGCTGGCAGATATAGGAAGTCGACCAACCCTCATGACGGAGCTCCATTCTCATAAAATAGAGGAAGCTTTCCGCTGCGGGAGATTCGCCGTAGGCTTCTCCGTTGAAGAAATTGCCCCATCTGCCTATGATCTGACCGATCATAACGCCGGGACAGACCATGTCAAAGACCTTTTGCCACTTTATCTTTTTGTAGAGCGAAATGCCGAGAAGCGCCGCCGCACCGCCGATTATTGCGCCGTAGATCGCAATACCGCCGTTCCATATCTGAAAGATCTCGGCAAAGGTATATTCCTGATCGGAGGTTATAACATAGTAAAGGCGCGCGCCGACAACACCGCTGATAACGGTGATAAGCGCGTAGTCAAGAAGGTCGTCAAAGGATACGCCTTCGATTTTTGAACGGTAATAAGCATAGAGGAATGCGAGGATGATGCCGGTAACCATGATTATACCGTACCAGCGAACCTCGATGCTTCCGAGGGAAAAGGCTATTTTGTTGAAACTGAATTCGCCTATTCCAAGGCCGGGAAAGGATACTGTGACCATATAATAGTCTCCTTTGTTATGTACTTGATTTATTATCGTGCGAAGGATATGCATCGCCGCTGATCGGGATGACTTCACCGAGGAAGGTGGGCTCGGGCTTGACGAGCGCGTAGAAGAAATCCTTGAAGCGCGCGAGAGTCTCGCGGATGTTCTGCTGTTCCTGTGTGCCGTAGCCGTGCAGTGTCGCGCTGACGCCGTAGGCTTCGATCCCGAGCTTTTCGGCAATGTAGAGCGCACGGTAGAGGTGATATTCCTGCGTGACTATGATGATACGGTCGGCTTCGAATATTTCCTTAGCGCGGTAGATGCTCTCATAGGACGAAAAACCCGCGTGGTCGGTGAAGACATACTGTCTTTCGATACCGTGCGCTTCCGCCTGGTCGAGCATGTGATTTA
>JAZSMP010000291.1:0-5673 GCA_045535915.1 Eubacteriales bacterium
GACCGAGCAAACCGCCGTCATAGCCTCGAGCTTTTCGAGGGTGAGAGCACCGATACGTGCCGCGTGGATCATGCCCGCATCCTCGGAAACGGGGATAAACGCGCCCGAAAGTCCGCCGACGTGCGAGGACGCCATAACGCCGCCCTTCTTTACGGCGTCGTTGAGGAGCGCGAGAGCCGCGGTCGTACCGGGGCATCCGCAGGTCTCAAGCCCCATATTTTCAAGAATATGCGCAACCGAGTCGCCGATCGCGGGTGTGGGCGCGAGAGAAAGGTCGACGATTCCGAAAGGCACGTCAAGTCTCTTTGACGCCTCGAGAGCAACGAGCTGACCTACGCGCGTGATCTTGAACGCCGTTTTCTTGACAGTCTCGGCAAGCGCGGTAAGGTCGCAGTCGCCCGTGCGCTGGATTGCAGATGCGACAGCACCGGGACCCGAAACGCCTACGCTTACGACACATTCGGGGTCGGAAACACCGTGGAAAGCACCTGCCATAAAGGGGTTGTCCTCGGGCACGTTCGCAAAGACGACGAACTTCGCACAGCCGATCGAATCGCGGTCAGCGGTGAGACTCGCGGTCTTAACGATGATATCGCCCATCTTGCGGACGGCATCCATATTGATTCCCGCCTTGGTGGACGCTACGTTGACCGACGAGCATACGCGCTGCGTTTCCGCGAGAGCATAAGGAATAGACTCGATAAGCTGTTCCTCGCCGACGGTGCATCCCTTCTGAACGAGCGCGCCGTAGCCACCTATAAAGTTGATACCGAGAGTAACTGCGGCGCGGTCGAGGGTCTTTGCAAGCTTTATGTAGTCCTCGGAAGAAAATCTTCCGCCGAGGATCGAGATGGGAGTGACGGCAACGCGGCGGTTGACGATCGGAATACCGTACTGCTTCTCGATATCGTCGCCGACCGAAACGAGTCTCTCCGCCTTTTTCGTGATCTTGTCGTATACGCGGTCGCAGACGGTCTTGATATCATCGCCCGCGCAGTCGATCAGCGATATGCCCATAGTTATGGTACGGATATCGAGATTCTCCTCGCGTATCATATTTATTGTTTCAAGAATATCGTTTATGTTAAGCATTTTCTACTCCGATCAGATGCGGTGCATCGAATTGAAAATATCCTCGTGCATGGTTGCGATGCGCAGACCGCAGGAGTCGCCGAGCGCGCCCATCTTGTCAACAAAGTCTCCGAAAGCGCAGGAAAGCCCGTCGATATCGACGAGAACGATCATAGCGAAATACTCGCGCAGAACGCTCTGCGAAATATCAATGATGTTCGCGCCCATAGCCGAGCACTCTGTTGCCACCTTCGCAACGATTCCTACGTTGTCCTTACCCGTAACGGTAATAACTGCTTTCATTTTGTACTACCTCCGAAAAATGAATAATCATATATATTATAGTATTTTTATGTGGATTTGTCAAGACACCGCCGCCGATTTTCATCAAAAAACCGCAGACCCCGAAGAGTCTGCGGTAAAAATATCAAACTAAAACTCTGCGTCTTCTTAAAGTAAGACACGCCGCGGGGATGATGCACGCAAGCGAGACCGCGCCGAGCATAGCTACTCTCTCTCCCGATACGTCACCGGTGGAGGGGGATTCGACGGGTGTCCACTCAAAATCAGTAGAAGTTATCATATCAGTAAACGCACAATCACCAATGCGCCAACTATCGCCAGAATATTCAAAAACACATGTCACATAAGCTTCAATATCGGGAGTTTCCCAATAGTCTCCAGGAATCCATATCTTGATCTTTGCATTAACCTTGTTTTCGTCTTTTTCAATGATAGTTAATTCGATATCATCTATCGATTCATAAGAAATAGAAAAATAAATTCTTTGGCCTACCCCCCATGCTATATATACCACACCGTCTTTTTCAATAAATAAAGGACAGCTTGGGTCGATATATGCGCTTCTTGCTTTTTTAGCTGCTTGAGGAGTGAAAATTTCATCCACAGCCTTATTCCATTCTGCCAAAGAACTTCCGTACAACATAGTTTCATTTAGCGGATCATAATACGGAGAGTTCTTGTTTTCACTGTCATAATAAAATCCATCTCCGGAAGAAGAACCTGAAGTTGGCGAAATTTCATTTGTCGTGAGATAAATTTGATATGCTTTATCTATGAGATTTAATGCATATTCTTTGTTAAAGTCATAGTCCACATCTTCTTTGGCATTCGTAGTTATCAATAAAATGCTCAAGCATACTAATAAAAACAAAACGGATATTATTACTTTTTTCATGATATTTTCCTCCTCAGATGCTATCGATCATTCCGCCGACGACCTACGTATTCTTCTCATAAGGCATGCAGTGGGGATGATGCACGCGAGCGAGACCGCGCCGATAACGGCAACGCGCTCTCCCGCCGTGTCCCCGGTTGAGGGGGATACGGCTGATCTGTATGCTGCCAGTGTGTCTTTGCTTGAAGTCGCGCAAAGAACGCTGTATTCAGATTCATCAATACGCCAGCCTTCACTTGTTTTTACAAATTTGCATTCAACAGTTTGGATATCAAAGGGCGGGATATTATCGCTGAAGTTCCAAATAAACGATATCATCGCGGTCGCAGAAAGTGAATTACCGTCTGTTATTTCCAATTTAACGCCATAAGTATCGGAATCGTCAACCAACTTGTCATCAGCTTCGGCACTCAGCAAGCTAAATGAAAAGGGCACTTGGGTATAATAAATGGATGCCAATAACATACCGTTTTCATCAGTATAGAACAGAGGATAATGATTGCCAATACCGTCTATTATGAAATCACGATTTTTTAGCGATATCGTCTGTTTTACGGAATTGGGAGCAGATCCATCATAGCTAAATTTATATAGCGGAGAATATTTGTATGCATAAGGTGCAACCTCTTCTGTGTATACAGATCGTGCATATGTGCACATATTCTCATACGATCCACCAGGTAAATTTTCTTCAATGACTTTAAAGTAACCGAATGACGGTAACGAACACTTATCTAAGTTAACTGTAATAGCTTCTTGGGTGTCATCAAGTATCGGATTTTTACTGATATAAGCCCTCGCACCTATACTTAAACGGTATGCGTTTATTACCAATTCCTGCGCCTCGGCTTTAGATATAGTATTGACATCTGAAGCACCAATTACCAACGGCAGACAAGCAGAGATTGCAATAACAAGTACAAGAAAGATTGATAATTTTTTCATGATATTTTCCTCCTCAGATGCTATCGATCATTCCGCCGACGACCTACGTCTTCTTCTCATAAGGCACGCGGTGGGGATGATGCACGCGAGCGAGACCGCACCGATCACCGCAACGCGCTCTCCCGATACGTCACCGGTGGAGGGGGATACGGCTGATCTGTATGCTTCCATTGTGCTAAAATCTGAAGTCGCGCATAAAACACTGAACTCAGATTCATCAATTCGCCATCCGTCGCTCGTTTTTACAAACTTGCATTCAGCTGTTTCAATTTCTAGCGGTGGAATTATAGGTCCAAGATAAGTCCAAAATACATACCCAATTGCTGAATCGGAATCACCATTCACTATTTCCATAGCTATATTTGATGGATTATTGTATGGAAAATATATTGTAGATGTACTATCATGTATATCTAATAACCTTACGCCAACACCTCCTTGCATTTCATAAACAGATGTATATAACACCCCGTTTTCGGCACGGTAAAACAATGGTAAATGATTTGCGTAATTGCCGCCGACTTTAACTGTACAATGATTGAAAGAAAGCGTTTGATTTTCGTTTTGATACAATAGTCCATAATAGCCGGGAGAAAATTTATACGCATATGGTGCAAAATCCTCTGTATAAATGTCTCGGGCGTATTCACACATTTTTTCATATGATCCCCCGGGTAATTTTTCTTCATTGACTCTATAATATTTTTGTTGACCTAAAGAATCTTCCTCTAAATTGACTAAAATACCTTGACTATAGTCTGCTATCGGATTTACTTCCTCAATAAAACAATGTACTCCTCTGGCAAATTGATGTGCTTTATCCACCAAAGACTGTGCCTCATAGAGAGAAATAGTTTCTTCAGCCGCAGATACAGATAGAGAAAACATAGAAACAGCTGAAAGCAATATGGCTGTCACTATAATCATAGATAATGTTTGTTTCATAATCAATCTCCTTCAATGTTAAGTTTTCGTAAAGTACCATATGCGACTAGCATCTAATAAAAAATCTTCAAAAGATATTTCATATATTCCAAATACATTGTACTTAGAATCTTCGCTGTCCCAATAATGGCAATTAGCGATCAGCAAAGTTTCTGTGACAGTATCGTATCCGATTATGCAAATAATATGCGCTGTATGGTTGTCATAATCATACTCGTATTTATAAGGCGCGTATCCGGACGATGTAATAAACATACATGCCATTTGATTTTGCAAACTGTTGACAATACTGCTTTTTAAAGTTGTTACATCAATTGAAGAATTTATAATTGTTTCATGTGCTACATATTCATCCGGCAACAATCGTTTGTTGTCATTACGATTCATATTGCCTACAAACCCGGCTGTACTCACGCCCGATTTCCCCATAGATAATGTTTCTTCTACTGCAGATTGCTGTTCATTTATAGATGTTTGATACATATCGCCATCTACAGTTACACCGTTGCCAAGTAAAACTTGCAAAAAACTTGTTGGTCCGCACCAATACTTACTTGTTTGTTTCATAAGTGGAGCATCTACGCCAACGAAGTCAATATGCCACTTAAATAAATCAAGATCGTTTGTTAAAGCATTGATTTCAACCATACTGACTGTTTCTGTTGACAAATCTGCTTTTAACGCCATAATAACAGTTGGCTCACCTATGAATGTCGCTGTATCCACGAATAAATAGTATGTTTCCATATCAAATACAGTGAATTGCGTTGCGTTTGGAGTAAAAGCCATTAAATTAAGAGAATTATTTGAAGTTTTATATATTGTATTAGCAATATTATTTTTATTTGTAAGCATATGATTCTGCGAACAAGTATCAGTGGTCGCAGCCAATACTACTCTCTTATTCGGAAGGTCGGTATACTGACTTGTGCTCATAGTTGCCGTAATATAAGAACCCGGAAGCACTTCACCTAAATCTGTAGTATTTTTAAATGTAAATGTACGGGAAATAGTATCTAACCTTTCACAATTTATACTTACTGGTCCAGCACCTCTATCGATGTCCATTGAATTAAGTTCTTTTGGACTTAACCCTAATCCTTCAGATGAATTAACGGTTAAATACAAACTTTTAGATTCTGAGGAAAGATTATACGAACGAATGGAATAAGTATTCCTTTCATCATATGTTTTTATTGAATTATATACTACCAACAAGAAATCCTCAGACCTCACACCAGAAACGCTATCCTTATAATAAACACTATAAACTCCGGCGGTTGGGATCGTATAGGTATCACCGGTGTGCGGGACTTCGGTGTTGGTATCCGCATAGTACAACTTTACGTTACTATATGTCGATGCGCCGGGATAAAACGTATAATCAAGAGTAAAGCCTACATTCTTTTGTTCAATACGCACGTCTGATTCCGGAATGATTATGTGATCAACGACAGTCAAAGTGAAATTCGGCGATTTGATACGAGTAACCTCGTCTTTGAAATAAACTGTAT
>JAZSMP010000370.1:0-2699 GCA_045535915.1 Eubacteriales bacterium
CAGTCGGTTCTGCCTCGGCGGTTGAACACCGCCGTTTTCCGAGGAAAACCGTCAGACCCGACGGGCGAGTACGTAATAGGTGCTTCGCCCCTGCACCCCATTTTGCAAGTGCTAACATAGATTACTGAATGAAGATTCTCCATCAGTGAAGGTCGTATTTATTATCTGTTTGTCTGTTCGCGTAAAGTGACATCGCTATATTCGTTGTTCGCACCAGCTTATTGCCTCCCTCTGAGGAGGGAGGGGGACCGTGCGGAGGCACGGTGGAGGGAGAGACAAAACATATAAAATATATTGTTAATCGGAAAATTTCCGAGCCTTTGCGAGGAAATTTACCTTCAACCAGCAACCAGCAACTAGCGACTAGCAACTAATTATCGCCCTCCGGCTTCGGCGGCTTGAACTCTACGCGGTAGACGTTCGATTCGTCGATCTCGATGCGGGGGACGACGATACCCTGGACGCCCGCGATAGAGGTCGTTGCGGTCAGAGTTGCCGAGGCGTAGGGGAATAGGATGCGGAAGGTCTCGAGGTGAGCGTCCTCGCGCGACATTTCGGGCGGCAGGGCGAAGATCCCCGACTGCTTGACCGTTATCGAGAGCTTGTCGGGAGCGTCCTTGTCCTCCGCGGTGATGGTGACTTCTCCGCGTGCGACACCGGGGGCGGCGTGGCGGAGATTATAGCTGTATTTGAAGCCGAGCTTGAGCTGTCCCGAGCCCTGCATATTGTTCGAAAACTCAATGTGGTCGGCGCGGGTGGCTTTGAGTTGGATCTTGGATTGAGACATAGGTACCTCCGGTGAGTGCAGAGTGCAGAATGCAGAGTTATGGTGGCTTTTCGCTTTGCGAAAAGCTTCCTAATTGTATCATTTTCCGCTTTGGCGGAAACTATCATTCGGCGAAGCCGACTATCATTCTTGCGGAGCAAGATTATCATTCGAGCGAAGCGAGATTAACAATACGTTATTTTTTTATACGCATAACATAAAGAGCCAGGAAAGCAGGAACTGGTTTGCGATAGTGAAGTCAAAGGTGCTGTTAACAAAAATTGCGAATGCGAGTGATGCTCCCGAGAGAATCATGACGGAAACGCCGAGTAAGTGGAGTGTTTTGGGATTTGCGCTGGTGAGTCCGCAAATGCCCGCAACAAACATCAGCACACCGAGTGCCGATGCGAAGATTCCGATAAGATTGAGGGCGAGCAGGCTTTCGAGTGCCTGAAAAACGGAGGAAACTCCGGTGAGTATGTAGATCAGACTGATTACGTTTCTGATCTGCTTGTATTTGCTTTTTGCCATGGTTTTTACCTTCCTTTTTATTATATTATTTTGCGCGGTAGAGGCGCCCAGCGATGATGGCATCGGCTTTTGTATTTTTGATCAGCTCCGCTGTGCGGGCGTTCAGCATCTGCTTGGCGGGGTTCATATTGGCGTATAGGCTTCCGACGGCGGCAACGATCGCGCGCATGTTGAAGTCCTCGGCATCGGGATCGAGCGGCGCGGGATGGTATGCGTGGCGCGCGAAGGCAGCGACCTTCGGGTCATATGCGATCATGACTGCGGGTGTGCCCGCAACCGAGGAGAAAACTCCGCTGTGAAGCCTCATTCCAAGGGTAAATTCGCATTTAGATAGAACCGTGACGATCTGCCCCGGACTGAGTCTTCCGAGAAGGATCCCGCGCTCGGCCATCAGCTTGCGGCTGAGCTTGACGTCCTCTTCGGCGAAGGGGATATAGAGAGGCGTGGCGTTCAGCCTGTCCGATACAACGCGGATGGCGGCTGTGATCGTTTTGTATATTTCATCGGGATCGCGTGCGCCCGCGTCTCTTTTGAGTCCTCCGAGCGGTCGAAGCGAGACGGCAAAGAAGCGTTTGCCTTCCTCGGAAAGCAGATTCGAAAGCTTTTCGGGAAGCTCTTCGGGTTCGGTCAGAAGCGCGGGGTCGGCTGTGACGGCGATTCCGTCGGTCTCACATTCGAGCTCCTTGAGAAGCTCGAGCGAATCGGGGTCGCGGAGGGTGACGGCGTCGCAGTTTTCAACCGCCGCGACTGCCTCGTATGCGGCTTCGTCACCGATGATCGGACCTATTCCGCCCGCGTAGAGCATCACGCGCGCACCCTGCTTTGAGGCGAGGCGTGAGAGGTAATAGTAGTAGGCAAGGGAGCGGTTTGAGGTGCTGTTCTGGAGCAGAGTTCCGCCGCAGAGGAGAAACAGCCGCGTGTTTTTCAGCTCTTTTTTGATCTTCGGGAGGTTGTAGCGCCCGATAGCACGTACACCCTCTGGCAGAGCCTCGGGATGTGAGGAGGGAACCGTGGGGATGATGCCCTTGGGAAGCTCGGGAAGTGATGAGAGGACGGCGGCGAGAGTCGCATCGTCGCCTGCATTTCCGGCGCCGAAGTAACCGCAGAGCATGACTCCTCCGCGCTCGTATTCGATGAGATCGCGCCAGAATGCAAGAGTTTTTTCGGCGAATATGTCGGCTGATGCTCGGCGGGTGACGTAGGCTCGTCCGAAGGCGCCGTAAAGCGAACGCTCACGCGGGGTGGCGCAAAGGAGGCGTTCGAGCGCGAGGCGCAGAGTTTCGAGCTCGGCGGGTGTGCCGCCGCGGCAGGTGAAATTCGTTTCCTCGGCGCGTCTGAGGTTGGTCTCGTCAAGGACGCCGTCGCATCCCATATCGGAGCAGAGAATTACGGGAACGCTTGC
>JAZSMP010000093.1:0-11641 GCA_045535915.1 Eubacteriales bacterium
TTTCCGTACGAAGCAGTCTCAATGCCCGTAAGAACGATCTCGCGGCATCCCGCGTTTATGAAACCTTTGACCTCACGTAAAACATCCTCGGGAGCTTTTGAACGGACTTTGCCTCGAGCACCCGGAATCGCGCAATATGCACACCTGTTTTCGCATCCGTCCTCGATCTTGATATAAACTCGAGTGCGCGGAAAACCGGTAAGATGCATCTTTTCAAATTCGGCTTCTTCGATCGGATCAACCTTTATCACCGGATATTTTTCGCTGTGGTTTTTTAAATATTCATCAAGTATTCTTACGCATTCAAGCTTCTTTGCGTTTCCGCAAACAGCTATGACTCCTTCGATTTCCGAAAGCTGTTTTGAGGAGTATTCTGCGGTACAGCCCGTAACAACGACTACCGCATTGGAATTTGCGCGTGCAGCGCGTCTTATCATCTGTTTTGATTTTCTGTCAGCTTCCGCGGTGACGGTACAGCTGTTGACAATATAAGCGTCACAGTGCTCGGACGCATCGCAGATCTCATAACCGAGGTCGGTAAGGGCTTCGGCAAAAGCCTCGCTTTCATATTGATTGACCTTACAGCCAAGCGTAATAATGCCTATCTTCTTTTTCATGAGGCTTCCTCCGTTCTTTTATATTATTTTATCATTTTAGTCGGGAAAAGTAAAGTCTTCACTTGTAAAAAATCATGTAACATCAAAAAAACATACAGACTTTTTTGCAATTTGTCGAAATAATTGCAAAATTGTCTTGAAAAATAGTAAATATCGGTGTATAATATTTATAGTAATCTATAAAAATCTAAGGAGAGTTGAAAATGAGTATACTGCATATCGTTGACCATCCCCTTATTACACACAAGCTGTCCATTATGAGAAACAAGAAGACGGGATCAAAGGACTTCCGCGAGCTTCTTGACGAGATCGCAATGCTCATGGGCTATGAGCTTACCCGTGACCTTCCCCTTGAAGACTATCAGATCGAGACCCCCCTTTGCAAGATGACTGCAAAGAGAATTTCTGGCAAGAAGCTTGCCATTGTTCCGATCCTCCGCGCAGGTCTCGGAATGGTGGACGGACTTCAGCGTCTTGTGCCGGTAGCAAAGGTCGGACATATCGGTCTTTACCGCGATCCCGAAACTCATCTTCCCGTAGAATATTACTGCAAGATGCCGCCTGATATCGATGAAAGAATTGTTATCCTTGTTGACCCCATGCTCGCAACAGGCGGATCGGCTTGCGATGCGCTTGATATTCTCAAGAAGAAATACGGATGCAAGCATATCAAATTCATGGCTCTCGTAGCTGCTCCCGAGGGAGTAAAGAAGGTTCAGACTGAGCATCCCGACGTTGATATCTTCGTTGCGGCTCTTGATGAAAAGCTTAACGACCATGCATATATCGTTCCCGGTCTCGGCGACGCCGGCGACAGAATTTTCGGAACAAAATAAATCACCGAAGGGGCTGACCTTGTTCAGCCCCGCTTTGTAAATTATGAGAATTATTAAGATTGAAAAACACGACGCGGGACAGCGTCTTGACAAGTTCCTGACAAAAGCTGTCAAGGGACTGCCCAAGTCTTTGATGTATAAATACATCAGAACCAAGAAGATAAAGCTCAACCGCGCGCGTACGCAACCCGAGGTAATGCTTACCGAAGGCGACGAGCTTCAGCTCTTTATCAGGGATGAATTCTTCGAATCTCCCGAGCAGGATGTAGGCGCCATCGCACGCATCGAGCCGAAGCTTGATATTGTCTACGAAGATGAGAATATCATTCTTATGAATAAACGCCCCGGCGTTCTTGTTCACGAGGATGACGAAGGCCGCGACAATACGCTCTTGATGCATCTGCAGAGCTATCTCTACCGCAAGGGCGAATATGATCCGCGTTCCGAGCAATCCTTTGCTCCGGCGCTTTGCAACCGTATCGACCGCAATACCGGCGGTATCGTTATTGCTGCCAAGAACGCTGCCGCCCTGCGCGATATGAATTACCGTATCAAATCGGGTCAGGTCAGCAAATTCTATCTTTGTGCGGTTCACGGTACAATGCCCAATAAGGCGGACGTTCTCAAAGGATATCTCAAAAAGAACGAGAAGACGAATACCGTTGAAGTTTCCGATACCCAAAGACCGGGCTGGCGCGAGATCATAACCGGTTACAGAGTGCAAGCGACGAAAAACGGTAACTCTCTGCTTGAGGTCGAGCTCTTTACCGGCAGAACCCACCAGATCCGCGCTCATCTTTCTCATATAGGCCACCCGCTTCTCGGAGACGGCAAATACGGCGTCAACCGTGACGATAAGAAGAAGGGCTACCACTATCAGGCGCTTTATTCGTATAAACTCAGATTTGATTTTGAGCAGAGCGGAGAAGTTCTTGATTATCTTTCCGGCAAGGAATACCGCCTCTCTTGCGACAGTGTGTGGTTCTGCGCAGACTTTGATTACAGAAAATGAATGATAAATTAAAAAAACTCATTTATCCCGAAAATGCTTGGATGCGCTTTGCTTACCTCACGCTATCGGGATTGATCAGCGGTATTTGTATCACTTTTTCGTCTGTTTTCGGTGCAGTCGTTGAGTGGCTTGCATTTATTCCCGCGGCACTTGTATTTTATTCGGTGCTCAAAAGCGGAACCCCCAAAAAAAGCTTCTTTTGGGGCTCCTTTTGGCTGGTATATTCACAGCATCTGATAGTTTACCACTGGTTTATAAGCTTTTATCCGCTTGAATTTACCGGTATGTCGAGGGTTGCCGCCGCCGGAGTTGTTATAATTGCCATATTCGGACTTTCACTGCTGGCTGCAATTTTCGGAGGATTCTTCGGACTCATTCTCATGCTTGCGTGTAAGTCGGGTATTGCACAAAAATATCCGTTATCTCTTCCGTTCTTGGCGGCAGCGGTTTACGTACTATGCGAATGGATACGTACACAGTTTTGGTTTGGCGTTCCGTGGAGCAGACTGGCTCTCGGTCAGCTTACCGATCTGCCTCCGCTGACAGCCCTTTCGGCATCTGTTTTCGGATCTTATTTCATAACCTTTATCATCGTTGCTGTGTCGTTCCTTCTTGCGCAAGCGATCTTTCTCGGCAAGTTTAAAATAAGAACAGTTACAGCACTGACGCTTGCTTTGATCAATCTTGCATTCGGAACACTTGTGTATTTTATCCCGCGTGAAGAACCCGAAACTATTAAAGTTGCCGTAATACAAGGCAATCTCAGCTCAAGAGATAAATGGGAAGGCGGGAATTCACGTTCTTCATTTGACATTCATATGGAACTGACACTGGAAGCGGCGCGTGACGGCGCAGATCTCATTATCTGGTCGGAAACAGCATTGCTTTCCTTCGGAACTGTGCAGAAAAACATTATGTCGGCGCTGTGCGAAGAATATTGTACAAATTTGATTTTCGGCTGTTTTGATTACGTGAATTCACAGCCGCGAAACATACTTCGTCTGATAGATTCA
The DNA here is from genome assembly GCA_045535915.1 of Eubacteriales bacterium. GTDB lineage: Bacteria > Bacillota > Clostridia > Oscillospirales > CAG-272 > CAG-390. The sequence goes on from JAZSMP010000093.1 coordinate 3,479, forward strand.
AACGGCAAACTTTCGGAAACCGTCTACGTAAAGCAACATCTGGTTCCCTTCGGTGAATACGTACCGATGCGTGATCTCGTAATGTTTCTGTTTCCGCCTCTTGCCGAGATCGGTATGCTTTCGGAAGATCTCGTTTTCGGCGAAGGAAGCAATCTCTTTATTATTGAACATAACGGTAAAACAGTTGATGTCGGAGGATTGATCTGCTTCGATTCGATCTACGAGTCGCTTGCATACCAATCAACAGCCGACGGTGCGGATATCATATGCGTATCTACAAACGATTCCTGGTTTGAGGATTCGAGAGCCGTTTATATGCACTGCGAGCAGAGCCGTCTGCGCGCGATAGAAAACGGTCTTCCTGTAGTCAGGTCTGCCAACACCGGAATATCGGCTTTGATTAACGACAAAGGCGAGGTGATCGACTGTCTTGCCCCGCTTCTCGAGGGCTACGTGATTGCCGATGTTCCTATATCCGAAAACACGTCTTCATCCCGTATTCCGAGCACGTTTTTTCTTGTTCTGTGCTCTGTGTTTGTTTTGATACCCACAGCATGCGGAATATACGGTTTTATAATCAAAAAACGACGCTGAAATACAACGGTCTGTCCGAGTCCTCTTGACAGACCGTCGATTTTTTAGTATAATATATGTATCTCAGCGAAAGGAGCACGTTATGGGATTCTCTGAAAAATTTGTCAGAAAACAGTTGCATCTGATCTTTCCCAAAATTGAAAAATACACGCTCGAACAGCTTCGCTCCGCGCAGGATATTACGGGATCCTTTATGCGCCGTCTCGCGGGACGTTCGCTTGAGATAGAATATAAATCATTCGGTTCTTTCGAATCCGCCTGGATTCATCCGGGCGCAAGAAGAAGCGACACGGTCGTACTCTATCTTCACGGCGGCGGATATACCTGCGGCAATATTGATTTCGCGTTGGGATTCGGCTCTACTCTTGCAAAAACGCTCGGTTTGCGTGTTTTTGCACCGGCTTACAGACTCGCTCCCGAAGCACCATACCCCGCTGCGGTAGACGACGCATTGCGAGCCTACACGTATCTTCTCGAATGCGGTATTTCTCCCGAATCGATCATTCTTTGCGGTGAAAGCGCGGGAGGCGGACTCAGCTACGCCCTCTGCCTTCGCTTGATTGCAAACGGAATGCCTCTTCCTGCAGGAATTATAGCGATTTCTCCATGGGTTGATCTTACTCTTTCGGGTGACAGTATAAAGTCGCGCGCTGATGTTGATATTGCACTCACTTATGACAGATTGAAATTCTTCGCGGATTCATACGTCGCTACAGACGACCCGAAGAACCCCGAAATATCCCCGATCTTCGCAGATGTTTCGAATATGCCTCCGTCACTGATCTTCGTCGGCTCGGATGAACTTCTTTTCGATGATGCACAAGTGCTCGAGCGCAAGCTCATTCACGCAGGAAGGAATTGCAAACTTATCGTCGGTGAGAAAATGTGGCATGCTTATACCATCTACAGCCTCAACGAGCATAAGGGCGATTTTGCCGAAATGGAACACTTCATTGACTCTGCCGTTCCGTCTCCGCGTAAGCTCCGCTGGATGAAGCTTGATAATGCTGCAAAGATCTATCCTGCGGCAAAGAGAAGAAATTGGAACAACACTTTCCGCATTTCGGCAACCCTGAGTGAACCCGTCAACCGCGACATTCTTCGTCTGGCTCTTGATACGACGATCCACCGCTTTCCTTCGATCGCCGCCAAGCTGCGTCGAGGAACCTTCTGGTACTATCTCGAAGAGCTCTCGCGTGCTCCCGAGATCGAGGATGAAAGACATTCGCCCTTGATGCATATGCCGATCGAGGATATCCGCAAATGCGCGCTTCGCGTTCTTGTCTACAATAACAGAATCGCGATTGAGTTTTATCATGCACTGACCGACGGCAACGGCGGTTTGATCTTCCTTAAATCTCTTATAGCCGAGTACCTTAAGCGCTGTTATTCCATTGATGTACCTGCGACAGACGGAGTCCTTGACAGAGAAGAGGATCCTTTGCCCGAAGAGCTTGAAGACAGCTTTCTTAAGAACAGCGGCGGCGTTACCAAAAGCCGTTCCGAACCCAATTCATACCGCCTTTCGGGCATCCCCGAAAAGGACGGATTTATCAATCTTACGGCTTTTATCATTGATTCGGATGAACTGCGTGCAAAGTCGAAGGAATACGGTGTAACGGTTACCGCATTCCTCGCCTCCGCACTCATTTGCGCCATTGCCGAGATCCAGGACAGACAGCTTCCGCGCCGTGTTCAAAAGCCGGTAAAGATCCTTCTGCCCGTCGATCTGAGAAAAATATACGGTAGTAAAACTTTGCGCAACTTCTCGCTCTACATCACTCCGGGAATCGATCCGAGAATGGGTAAGTGGGAATTTTCCGAGGTTTGCAAATCTATCCATCATCAAATGGGCTTCGGCATAACCAAGAAGGAAATGACGGCACGTATGACCAAAAACGTCAACAGCGAAAAGGCGTTCGTTCTCAGGATCATGCCGCTCTTTATCAAAAACATCGCTATGAAGATGGTGTATAACGCGGTCGGAGAGAAAAAAGCCTGCCTTGATATGTCAAATCTTGGAATAGTCAACGTCCCCGAGGTCATGAAGGATTATGTCGAAAGGTTTGACTTCATCATCGGACCCTTGCCCGAGACACCCTATAATTGTGCGGTTATAACTTATAACGGCAAAGTCAATATCAGCTTTGCGCGAAATGTACGCAAGCCCGAGCTTGAGCTGGCTTTCTTTGAACAGCTTCGTGATCTCGGAGTTAAAGTGAAGGTTGAGAGTAATCAACGCACATAAGGAGAAAAATATGTATTGTGTAAAATGCGGCGTTGAACTCGCCGATACCGAAAATAAATGCCCTCTTTGCGGCACTACAGTATATCATCCGGATATACAAAGAGGCACGACACAGCCGAATTATCCGATGTACGTGAAAGAACGCGAAAATATGCGCCCGCAGGGTGTATTGTTCATTATCACAGTCCTCTGCATGATGCCGATAGCGATCACGCTCTTTTGCGATCTTTATCTCGGGAACGGTCTTACCTGGGCGGGATATCCTGTCGGAGCAATATTGCTGGTGTATACAACTTTTGTCCTTCCCAGTTGGTTTTACCGCCCGAATCCCGTGATCTTCTGCCCGATTTCATTCGGAATCCTCGGTGCATATTTACTTTATATCAACTATGCTACCGAAGGGCATTGGTTCATGACCTTTGCCTTCCCGATACTCGTCTACGTAGCGCTATGCGTGTGTACAGTTGTAACTTTACTGCGTTATACGCGCGGCGGCAGACTCTACATCGCCGGCGGATGCTTTATAGCTGTCGGACTGCTCTGTGTACTTATCGAATTCTTCATGAATATGACCTTCCTTACGCGCCCGCTCTTTTACTTCTTCTGGTCGATAATACCTCTGATGGCGTGTTTTCTTTCGGGTATGATGCTGATCGTCATCGCGATCGCAAAACCGCTCCGCGAATCTCTCAAAAAAAGATTCTTTATATAAAGAAAAATCCTTCCGATCGCTCGGAAGGATTTTTTATAGATCAGTTGATTCGATCAATCATCTACGAAAGGCAGAAGAGCTGCATGGCGAGCGCGCTTGATAGCGGTCTGGAGCTCTCTCTGGTGCTTAGCGCAGGTGCCGGAAACACGGCGGGGAAGGATCTTGCCGCGCTCGCTGATGAACTTGCGGAGGCGGGAGGCATCCTTGTAATCGATGTAGCTGATGTTCTCTTCGCAGAAGATGCAAACCTTTCTGCGGCGACGGTTAGCGTTTGCAGGACGAGCTGCGCGAGGTGCGCGCTCCTGTGCGGGCTGTCTATCCATAATTAAATACTCCTTAAATTTTAATATTGTTTATCAGAAAGGAAGATCGTCATCGTCTTTGATGATGTCAAAGCTTTCTGCTGCACCGGGCGTTGCATAAGGCTCGGCGGAATAGGGAGCTGCGGAAGAAGCATCTCTTCCTGCGCCCTCATTGCGGGAATCTACGAACATAGCGTCGTCTACAACTACTTCGGTAGCGTAGCGATTCTGACCGTTCTGGTCGGTCCACTTTCTTGTCTGGATCGAACCGGTAACGCAAAGGGAAGAGCCCTTCTTGAAGTAACGAGCGATGAACTCGGCTCTCTGTCTCCAAGCTACGAGGTTGATGAAGTCAGCGGAAGGCTGATTTGCATTGGCCTCTGTGTTGCGGTAGGGACGGTTGACTGCGAGAGTGAAAGAAACGACCGAAATACCGGTAGCGGTTGTCTTGAGCTCGGGGTCGCTTGTGAGTCGACCGCAGAGCACAACCTTGTTAAGACTGAGATTTGCCATAGCTGTCTTGATTGAGCTTACTCAGCGTCAGCGGGAGCAGCCTCTTCCTCAGCGGGAGTTTCCTCAGCGGTCTCCTCAACTGCGAGAGCAGCAGCTGCAGCAGCCTTGTCGGCAGCGTGACGTGCAGCCTTTTCAGCCTGAGCCTCGTCAAGCTTGATGATAAGGCTACGCATTACAGACTCATCGATGTTGAGTCTTCTTTCGAGCTCGTGGGGATAGTCAGCGGGAGCGCGGAAGGTAACGATGGTGTAGAAGCCTTCGTTCTTGTCATTGATGGGGTACTCGAGACGGCGCTTGCCCCATGTGGTTACATCGATGATCTCGCCGTTCTTCTCGACGCGGGATACGAACTTGTTCGCAACAGCCTCAGCAGCCTCAATGCCTGCGGTGAGGTCGGTGATGAACAGAAGTTCATACGCATTGGTGATTTTGTTATCCATATTTTTACCTCCTTATGGACGTCAGGACACAGGTCTCTCCTGTGCCAAGGAGACGGGATTAAAGAATTTTCCCGTACCAAATCAACATTATACCACAAACTTCTTGATTTGTCAAGAGTTTTATTAAAAATATTTAGTAATTGAAAGAATTATGATTGCTACTTATGAATTCGAAGCACAGACGTTCGAGGTTGTCTTGGTATTCATAGAAGTTTTCATCACATTTTTCGAGCTTAGCCTCGGTTCTCGCTGTTGACTTTTCATCCATCAATTCTTGTCTTTTTGCCCTGTCAACGGGCAGTGAACCCCCAAACACTTTTAATGCTTTTCGACAGATCTTCGCGGTTTTCTTCGCGCCGATTGAGATGAATGCAGCAACCGATTCGTTTGCAAAATCGCCGCTTGAATTGTAAAAGTATTGATCAAATCCGCCACCGTTAACCTCTTCCTCGAGGGTTTGGACGATGTATATGATTCTTTCTTGGGGATTCAACACGGAAATGTTTTCACCGTAATTGCACTTTTGACAAATGCTTTCGAACACTTCTGAAATAGTGTCAGACATCAAAAATTCGTTATCCATATCCGTTCTCCTTTGGTTTTTGATGTAATCATTTTATCATATTTCTTCAGCTTTTTCAACACTTTTGTAGAAATCTCTTGATTATTCTTCCATTTAATGATATAATATACGCGAATTTGTATAACAAGTGAGGCAAAGTGATATGGCTAAAGGCGGTAAAATCACAATCAGAACTTGGCTCTTTATGAACCTCGGCATCTTATTGATGGCTGTAGGCATATATTTCTTCAAAGCACCCAACGGTTTTGCAACCGGCGGTGTCAGCGGCGTTGCGATAATTCTGGCGAACGTATTTCCCGTTCTGACCCAGTCGGTCTATATGATGATAATCAACTTACTTCTCCTTATTGTGGGAATTCTTGTGCTCGGTAAAGAATGCGGAATTCTTACTATATATTGTTCGTTGATGCTGCCTCTTGAAAACTGGCTTTTTGAAATTCTCGTTCCGCTTTCTGAGCCGCTGACTTCGTATCCGCTGCTCGAACTCGTATACGCAGTCTTGCTTACCGGTGTCGGCGCGGCGATAATCTTTAAATGCAATGCTTCCTCCGGAGGCACCGACATAGTTGCCCTCATTTTAAAGAAGCACACAAGCATGAATGTCGGAACGGCACTTCTTTGTACCGACTTTCTTATCGCTGCCATGACCTTTGTCAGATTCACCGATGCCGGCGTTGTTTTCGATCCCCAAACGGGTCTTTTCTCCCTGCTTGGTTTGTTCGCAAAAGTATTCGTCGTCGATGATATTATCGACTCGATCAACCTTTGCAAATCTTTCACTATAATCACCACCAAACCCGCCACCGTTACCGACTTCATACTGAAAGACATCAAGCACAGCGCTACGATCATATCCGCCTACGGCGCATATACGCAGGAAGGCAAGACCGTCATAATGACCGTCTGCCGCCGTTCGGAAGCTATCAGACTGCGCAAAAAGGTTTACGAGATCGATCCCGGTGCCTTTATGATCATTACTAAAACAAGTGAGATCATGGGCAAGGGCTTCAGAGATAATACGAATTAATAATGAAAGGATCATATGTCATGGCAAATACCAAATGGGTCTGCGGCTGGGGAACCGCTATCGATACCACCACCCAGACGATCACAGATTATATTGAAGACATCACGTTCAGATACGTGATCTATCCCACCATGCCCGCAAGCGCGGTAAGACTTCATTTCTCAAATCTTTACGGAACAGAGGAGATCACAGTCAACAAAGTCTTCGTCGCAAAACGGTCCGCTGGCAAAGAAGCAAAAGAAGGAAGCGCTGTCGAAGTTCTCTTTGAGGGAAAATCCGGATTCACACTTGCTCCCGGTGTGGAATGTGTAAGCGATCCCGCTGATTTTGAACTTGCTCCCGCAGAGGAATATTTCGTAAGCTTATATATAAAGGAAAGAACTCAACTGCGTTGCGGCCATTGGAACAGCGGTCATTACATTACAAAATATTACTCTCAGGGCGACTATGCGGGCGCGGATGATATTCCTTGGCTTACTGTCGGCGATGGCGGACCCTACGTATTCCTTCATTCTATAGATTATCTCACACGTGAGGATTGCTCCGCGATCGTCGCTTACGGTGATTCTATTACCGCCCAGCCTTGGCCTGATTGCTTTGCGCGCAGACTTACTGAGCTCGGGATTGATAACCGGGCCGTCATTCGCCGCGGTATCGGAGGCAACCGCGTGCTCCGCGACTATAAGGTCCGCATTAAGAAGCATTGGGGCGAAGCGGGGATCAAGCGTTTCGAGCATACTCTCGATACCGCGATCGGCGCGGAGGCTGTTATCGTGCTTCACGGCATTAACGATATTATCCATCCCGGTGTAAACAATCCCATCTGTCCTATGAGCGAGCTTCCCACGGTCGAAGAGCTTATTGAGGGATACAGAACATATATATCCATCGCGCGCAAGCTCGGACTCAAGATCTACTTCGCGACTCTGCTTCCTTGCCCCCGTTGTCTCAATGATGGCGGCTACAGAGAAGAGATACGTCTTGCGGCTAACGAGTGGATCAGAACCACCGATGAGCATGACGGTGTGGTTGACTTTGAAGCTGCTGTCCGCCGAGAAGACGATCCTCAGCAGATGATTCCCGAATATGACAGCGGGGACCATTTGCATCCCTCGCTTGCAGGCGCGAAAAAGATGGCTTGGTCTGTTCCGGAAGAGTATTTCAAAAAATGATATCATTATATTTTCAGCCCTTCGACACCGTCGGAGGGCTGAATGCTTGAAACCGATAGACAATTTGCTGTCAAATTCGACATAAAAACCGCACAATTCTTGTACATATTTAACAAATCACAAAAAATCTCAAAAAACTTTCAAAAAAGTGTTGACAAAGCGGGATGAAAGTGGTATAATATACGAGCTGTCGCGAGAGCGGCGGCGAGGTCATTGAAAATTGAACAACAGACTAAGAAGTACAAGCTTGGTTATCGAGAGATAACTGTTGAAAGGTTTGTGCGAGGAAGTCGGCCAAAGATTTTGAGAAAACACGAACTCAAAGGTAAATCCAAACAGCAAAAGCTGTAAGGAAAAAATGAGCTAGTATTTGTACTAGTGCTAAGAGCAAAAGCTCTAATTCAGATTTTGGGTAGTCGCAAGACTACTTAATATACAATGATTTAGAGAGTTTGATCCTGGCTCAGGATGAACGCTGGCGGCGCGCCTAACACATGCAAGTCGAACGGTGACGAGGACTTCGGTCCTCTGATCAGTGGCGGACGGGTGAGTAACGCGTGAGTAACCTGCCC
>JAZSMP010000294.1:0-2588 GCA_045535915.1 Eubacteriales bacterium
ATCTCTCGCAGGAGGAGTCGTCGCCCTCTGCGCTCTTGAGGATGGACATCGCGTAGTTCATCGAGCCGCCTTCGCAATGGATGATACCCGAAATGCGGGGGGTGAAGTTGGGCTTGTCGTCCTCAAACTCACGGGTGCGCAGAGCCTGCTCGAAGGTCATCTGCTTGTCCATAAGGTTGTAGATGGTGTCGGTCTGGTCGCCGTTGGTTACGATGGTCTTGTTGCCGAGCACGCGGACGGGATAGTAGATGATGAGATGCGGGTCGACCATCTTGGATTCGTCGAAAGCCTTGGTACGCATAGCGTCACCCTCGGGGACGAAGACGCGGTTGCGGCTGTTGACGCTTCTGCCCATAATGAAGTAGGCAGTCACAGCCTTCTTTCCGTCGGCGGACTTGCCGATGATAATGCCTCTGCCGTGATAAGCCAGAGAGTTCAGTTCTTCTGCGATAGATGAGATCTTCATTTTTATCTCCTTATAAATTAATATATAGGGGTATAATTGTACTGTCGGCTTCGCCGAGTTAATGTTCGCCAAAGGCGAAGTTTAAGGTAACTTTTCGCCGAGGCGAAAAGTATTTTTATTTAATTCGGAAAATTTCCGAGCAACGCGAGGGAATTCACCTTCCACTAGCCACTAGCCACTAGTCACTAGCCACTTATTTGATAAATACCTTATTATCCTTAACCTCAATCCTGCCGTCACAGAAAAGGCGGACGGCTTCGGGGAGGATCTTCCACTCGGCTTCCTCCATAATACGGCGCTGGAGGGTCTCGGGTGTGTCATCCTGCTTGACTTCAACAGCCTTTTGGAGCACGATGGGACCCGCGTCGCATTCGGGAATGACGATGTGAACAGTCGCGCCCGAAACTCGGACACCCTTTTGGAGTGCCGCCTCGTGAACGTGCAGACCGTAAAATCCCTTTCCGCAGAAGGAGGGGATAAGCGCGGGATGGACGTTTAAGATCTTATTCGGGAACGCCGCGTAGACCTGTTCGTCAAAAATGGTCAGGAATCCCGCTAAAACTACGAGATCGGCGCCCGCCGCAGTAAGTGTGTCGGCAAGAGCCTTCGAATACGCGGCGATGTCGGCGTATTCCTTGCGGGGAAGAACGACGGAGTCGATGCCGTTCTCGGCGGCGCGTTCAAGCGCGTAAACGCCGGGTTTGGATGCGACGACGAGAGAGATCTTACCCTCGCCAAGCTCGCCTCTCTTTTCGGCGTCGATCAAAGCCTGAAGATTCGTTCCGCCGCCCGAGACGAGGACGGCGATTTTGGTGGTTCTGTCCATAGATTTTACTCCAATTTTGTTTTGTGGTTGGACTTTCGAAGAGATTAGTTTACAGGTAAAGTGAACCATCTCTCCCTCCACCGCGGTCAAGCCGCGGTCCCCCTCCCTCCTCAGAGGGAGGCAAGGAGTTTGTGCGAACATAGTGCATAGAGATATTACTTATTAATAAATAGCATATCATATTTAGAAAAACAATGTTCGCACTTTCTTTCTTGGCTCCCTCTGAGGAGGGAGCTGGCGCGAAGCGACTGAGGGAGAGCTATTCAAATTGAGAATTTCTGTCGCGTTGCTCGGAAATTATTTGTATTGGAATTAAGATTGCATTGGCATAATTTTTTATAAAAATTACTTTTCGTTCGGCGAAAAGTTACCGAAACTCTGCACTCTTAATTCTGCACTCTGCACTCGCTTCGCATTACATCGGGTTTTTAGATAATCTCGATCTGCTCTCCGCCGAGCTTATCTGCGGAAACGATCTCACCGATGACGTATGCATCTTCGCCGTGAGATTTGAGGATCTCGATAGCTGCATCAACCTGATCTGCGGGAACAACTACGCTCATGCCGACGCCCATATTGTAGGTGTTGAACATGTCGCGCTCGGGGATGTTGCCCCATTTTGCGATCATATCGAAGATGGGAAGAACCTTGATGGCAGACTTTTCGATCTTCGCGCCGAGTCCTGCGGGGATCGATCTCGGAATATTCTCGTAAAATCCGCCGCCGGTGATGTGGGAGATGCCCTTGACGTCAACCTTCTCGAGAAGTGCGAGGATGGACTTGACGTAGATGCGTGTGGGGACGATCAGAGCCTCTGCGATGGTCTTGCCGCCAAGCTCCTCGCGGGGAACGTAGAGTTCGGGATTATTGTTGTCGATATCAAATACCTTACGGCAGAGCGAAAAACCGTTCGAGTGGATACCGGTGGAGGGAAGAGCGATAACTACGTCGCCCTCAGCCATACGGGTGTTGTCAAGGATCTTCTTCTTGTCAACGATCCCGACAGCGAAGCCAGCGAGGTCGTATTCCTCTGCGGGCATCATGCCGGGATGCTCAGCGGTCTCGCCGCCGATGAGAGCCGCGCCCGACTGAACGCAACCCTCGGCAACACCGCCGACGATCTCCGCGATCTTTTCGGGGATATTCTTGCCGCATGCGATGTAGTCAAGGAAAAAGAGGGGACGCGCGCCGCAGCAGATGATGTCGTTTACGCACATGGCAACAGCGTCGATGCCGATGGTGTCGTGCTTGTCCATAAGGATCGCCATCTTGACTTTGGTGCCGCAGCCGTCGGTG
>JAZSMP010000268.1:0-7399 GCA_045535915.1 Eubacteriales bacterium
GTCGTTTCCGACGTCGAATTTGTCGCGCGTGACGTAATAATGCTGAAAAAGGGAGTCATCGTCGACAATGCCCCGCCCGCCGAGCTCGTCCGCAAGATCGAGGGCAAGGTCTGGAATCTTCCCGCACCCGAAAGCGAGGTCGTCGAGCTTCAGCAGAAATACCGCGTGACCAACATCACACGTGACGACAAGACCGGCGACGCCGTCCTCCGTGTCCTTTCGGATGATGAACCCGTCTCCGCTTCCGGCAAAACCGCGTCCACTGTTGCCCCGACGCTCGAGGACTATTACCTATACGTCTTCGGCGAGGAAACGGGCGGAAATTAATTTATTCTGATATAAAAATTCCGAGTCGAGCGACTCGGAATTTTTTCTTAACTTTTCACTTTACGCTTAATTTAATTCAAACTCCGCCCAGAGCATATAGTGGTCGGAATAGCTCTGAGTTACGGTTCCCGATGAGACTTCCTTGAATGCGTCGGAGTAGACTATGTTGTCTATCGAACTGTTGCTGCCGGGGAAGGTGGGATATTTTCTGAAAGTATCATTAATGAGATTTCCGCCGAGAATGGTAAATTCGCTGAAGTCGGCAGTGTTGAAGTCGCCGGTCAGAATGAAGTCCTCGCAAAGATCGAGCTTCTCCGATACTTCAAAGAACTGCAGACCGCGGAGGGATCTGTCCTCGTAGGAAAGATGGGTGTTGAAGAAATCAATTTGTTTGCCGCCGATGTCGATTACGGCGTGACCGAGAGAACGGGCTTCCTTATCCCATGATTCAAGCGGGATGACCTCGCTCGATATTATCGGGTACTTGGAGAGAATGAGCGTTCCGTACTGTCCGCCCTGATAGTCGATACCGCGTACGAATATGTAGTATGGCATGTCTGTGTACTCGGCAAGCTTTGCGGGCTGGTCGACTTTATTGGAACGGGTGGTCTTGTAATCGATCTCCTGGAGACCTACGATGTCGAGGTTGGCGTTCTTGATGACCTGCGCGATGGTGTTGAGATTGAGATTTGCGTCTGCGGCGTGCTTGATATTGTAGCTGCCGATTCTGAGCGTCTTGGGCATTTGTGTTTCCTCCTTGGTTGTTTCGGGTTCTTCGGTTGTGACTTCTTCCGTTGTTTCTGTGGGAGTGGGTGCTTCGGTGGCGGAGTCTGTTGTTGTATCGGTATTCCCTTTTTCACATGAGACAAAGATCATGGAAAGAATCATCAGAAAAACCGAAAAAACAATAAATATTCGTTTCATTATAAATCCGTCCTTTATTTAAACTGCTGTTATTATAACTTAATCGGTCGATTTTGTCAAGCGTTTATTGACTTTTTCTGCTCCAAGTGGTATAATTATAGTGTTATATTATTTTCTGTTCGGAGGAATCACATAAATGGCAGATTCGGTCATGTATCAGAGACAAGTTCCCGTTGTCCGCGAATGCGACGTTCTTGTTGTCGGCGCGGGACCTGCGGGCGTGTGTGCCGCGGTATCTGCGGCAAGAGAGGGAGCGAAGGTCATTCTTTGCGAAAGATACGGTTCTGTCGGCGGAATGCTGACGATGGGAAACGTAGATCCCATCCTCGGCGAGGTCGGCTCGGGCACTTATTACGATGAAATAGTGAAAAGACTTGCCGAAATAGATAAAGGCACAGTTCCTACGACCGGAACGAGAATCGGACGCGAGGTTCCCGTCAACCGTGAGGCTGCAAAAATAGTTCTTGATAAAATGCTTTCAGACACCGGCGTTGAGCTTTGGGTAGGCGCGGCATTCGTTGACGCGCTCAGCGAGGACGGCAGAGTAGAGGGTGCGATCTTCGCAACTCAGAACGGACTCAAGGCGATCCGTTCAAAGATCACAATCGACTCCACGGGCGACGCATGCGTTGCGGCATCCGCAGGCGCGGAAATTGAGATCGGCCGCGAAAGCGACGGCGGACTTCAGCCGATGACACTCGAGTTTACCGTAACCGGCGTTGACGAGAGCATTGCCATCAGCGTTTGGGGCGGCTCGGATCCCATCAAGATCCCCGCGGGCGAGTTTGCGGGTATGGAATACCGCGAGCTCTGCAAGCAGAAAAACCGCGAGGGCGAGCTTCCCGAGTTCGTTACAATTGTAAGACTCCACAGAACTTCCAAACCCGGTGAGCGTTCCGTAAATGCAACTCAGGTAAACGGTCTCTCACCGCTTGATCCCGCCGATATGGGTAAAGCTGAGATCGAACTCCGCGATCAGATCAAGAGATGCGTGGACTTTTTGCAGAAATATATCCCCGGTTTCGAAAACTGTTCGATCAAGGCGTCGGCGGATACGGTTGGCGTACGCGAGTCGAGAAGAGTCCGCGGAATAGAATATATCGTTGACAGCGACGTTGAAGACGGCAGACATCGTGAGGACGGCATCGTTCACAACGCTTGGTTTCTGATCGACATCCACAACCCCAAGGGAGGCGGACAGGCAGAAGGGTATTCGAGACCCGCACAGCCCTACGACATTCCCTACGGCGCACTTGTTCCGACCAACACGGACGGACTTCTCATCGCGGGACGTCCCATCTCGGGCACACACCGCGCACACGCGTCCTGGAGAGTAATGGCTATCTGTATGGCAATGGGCGAAGCGGCGGGCGTTGCCGCTTCCAAGTGTACCGCACTCGACTGTGAACCACGAGACCTCAACCCGGCAGAAGTGCGCAAAGTGCTTACGGCAAGAGGAGTTGAACTTTAAGGCAATACCGCACAAATTCGTGACGGCACACTTGCTTGCATAAATTCCGTCATACTGCACAAAATTCCTTGCCAATAGGTCAACTATTGCTTGCAAAATTTTGTGCATTCTGACGAAGTTTCTGACGGCGCAATTGCACCATCAGAATTGTGCGGTATTGCCTTAAATAATAATATAAGGAACGTGGTTTTACTGCCGCGTTCCTTTTTTGAGTTTTCCGTTAACAAATATTAAGAATTGATACACAAAATATTTATCCGAACTAAACACTTGAATGATATAATTACTTTGAGTAATTTTAACCTTCATGCAAAGGAGAAAAATGTCATGAATGCAAGAACTTTAAAAGAAAATATACTTTCGGGTGCGCTTGACGTGCGCCTCTCGAAGCTTTACGGCTCGGACGAGGTTGTGCTTGCTTTCCAGAGAGCAAGATATTCCGCGCTTCTCGATGAGTTTGCAACCCGTTACGGAGACGAAAGAGAAGCAGCTCTTTTCTCCGTGCCCGGCAGAAGCGAGCTTTCGGGTAACCACACCGACCACAACCGCGGCTGTGTTATTGCGGGCAGCATAGACCTCGATATTATTGCTGTTGCTGCAAAGAACGAAAACAGCATCGTTCGCCTCAAGAGCGAGGGCTTCCCCGAGGACGTTGTTAATATTGATACGTTCAATACTCCCGACGAGTCGAGATTCGGCAAGTCGGATGCACTTATCGCGGGTGTTGCGGACGGTATGAGAGTGCGAGGATACGCTGTCGGCGGTTACGACGCGTGCACGACCTCGAACGTTCTCAAGGGCTCCGGCCTTTCCTCGTCAGCGGCTTTCGAAAATATGGTAGGTCTCATTCTTTCTCATTTTTATAACTCGGGTGAGGTCGATTTTGTAACTCTCGCGCAGATCTCTCAGTATTCCGAGAACAAATTCTTCGGCAAACCCTGCGGACTTATGGATCAGGTCGCTTGCGCCGCGGGCGGTATCGTTTCGATCGACTTCGCCGACGTTTCCGCTCCCATCGTTGAGAAGGTCGATTTCGATCTTACAAAGCATGGCTACTGCCTCTGCATCGTAAACACCGGCGGAAATCACGCCGATCTCACTCCCGACTATGCCGCTGTTCCCGCAGAGATGAAGGCTGTTGCGGCAGAGCTCGGTGCTGCCGTACTTCGCGAGACGAATAAGGAAGAGCTTATGAAGAATATCTCCGCACTCCGCGAAAAGGTCGGCGACCGCGCGATCCTCCGTGCGCTTCATTTCTTTGCCGAGAACGACCGCGTGGCAGAGCAGAAGAACGCGCTGGGGTCGGGCGACCTTGCAAAATATTTCTCGGGCGTTCTCGCTTCGGGAAGATCCTCCTATTGCTATCTCCAGAACGTATATACCACCGCAAACGTAGCGGAGCAGGGAATTTCTCTCGCGCTCAATCTCTGCGAGAGCTATCTTTCCGCGCTTGATAAGCCTACTGCTTGGCGAGTTCACGGCGGAGGATTTGCCGGAACCGTTCAGGCATACGTGCCCATGGAGGACGCTGAAGGTTTCGTCAAACTTCTTGAGAGCGTCTTCGGAGAGGGATCTTGCTATCTGCTTAAGATCAGACTCTCGGGTGCTGTAAGAGTATTCTGATAAAGGAAACTTAGTTATGAAAAAAGGACAAAACAAACAGCAAAGTGTTTCGGAAGCGGTAAACGCATTCAATTGGAAGCGCGCGCTTATTCTGCTTTTATCCACCGCTTTTGCCATGGGACTTTACTTCTTCCTCATGAATATCTATTCGCTCTGGAAGTTCGTGGTCATTGCTTACGTTGCGGTAGCTTCGGTGCTTATTATCGCGTATTTTATCATCAACCGCGCCTTTACAGGAAGCGGTGTGACCTATGAGATGCTTCCCGACACCATGACTCACGACGAAAAGGAAGAGTACCTTGCCGACGTTGCCGACCGCGAACGCCGTTCACGTCCCCTTCTTCTCGTGATCTTTCCCGTGATCATCACGCTTCTCGTCGATCTTTTCCGTCTCTTTGTTATCGACGGATTTATGGGTAAATAATGAGCGATATTCTGATCGGTACGCTCTGTTCGGGTTCGAAGGGTAACTGTACCCTTGTTAAATACCGCGGCAGCGCGATCCTCATCGACGCGGGACGCTCGACAAAATACATAAAGACCGCGTTGGCTTCGATAGGACTTGCCCCCGAGGATATCAACGCTATCTTCCTGACCCATTCGCACAGCGACCACGTCTCGGCGCTCAAGGTCTGGTGCTCGCATTACCATACGCCCGTCCACGCAAGCGCGGCGGTCTGCGAAGACGTTATGAACAAGTGCGGAGAAGTGCTTGTCTCTCATCCGATAGTGTTTGAAGAGCAGGTCGGAGACATTCTCGTCAAAAGCTTTCCGACCGATCACGACGTTTTCGGCTCTGTCGGATACAGGATCGAAGCCGACGGCATAAGTCTTGGCGTCGCGACAGACCTCGGACGCGTCACAGAATATGTGAAAACAGGGCTTTGCGGATGCCGTGCCGCGGTTATCGAATCGAATCACGACGTTGATATGCTCCTGCGCGGTCCATATCCACCCGAGCTCAAGCAGCGTATACTTTCGCGCTTCGGACATCTTTCAAACGAAAGCGGCGCCGAGTTCGCAAGATTTCTTGCCGATAACGGAGCCGAGAAGCTGATGCTTGCGCATCTCTCCGAGATCAACAACACTCCCGAGCTTGCAAAAAACGCTTCGGTATCAGCACTTGGCTGTGTTCTTGACAGGATCGAGCTTGCCGTATCCGAACCCGCCGAACCCGTACTTTTTAAACTATAAAAGGTAAAAACAGTGATAAATATCAAATTTATTGTCCTCGGAAATATTAAGGAGGCGTATCTTCGCGATGCAATTGCCGAGTATTCAAAGCGTCTCGGTGCATTCGCAAAGGTGGAGATCTGCGAGCTGAAAGAAGCAAAACTCCCCGATAATCCTTCGCAGAGCCATATTGACACCGCACTTGAGGACGAAGCGCAACGGATCCTTGCCGCCATTCCTTCGCGTTCCCACGTAATGGCACTTGCGGTTGAAGGAAAGCAGATGTCGTCCGAGGAGCTTGCCTGCCATATCGAAAGCGTAACGCAGACGGCGTCCACGGTCTGCTTCATAATCGGAAGCTCGCATGGCTTGTCGCAGAAGATCAAGAACGCGGCAAACTATAAGCTGTCTCTGTCGAAAATGACCTTCCCCCATCAACTTTTCCGCGTTATGCTGCTTGAGCAGGTCTACCGCGCTTTTAATATAATCAAAGGAACTAAATATCACAAGTGATATTTACAGATAAATTTTGGAGATAAATATGCGTTTGTTCAATGAAATAGCAAAGAGAGGCGCCGCAATACTTATTCTTGCGGCAACCGTATTTGCAACAGTTACATATTCGCTCGGTCTTTACGAGATATCCTTTATTGACCGTAAAGACGAGGAATATGATGACAACACAATACAGGAAATACTCGGAACACTCGAGCCCGGAACTAATATTTCGGATTTTACGGGAGATATTACCGATATTACCCTCCCTCCCGATATCACGGATATAATAACCACAGGAACAGCCGGCACGACTGCTCCTGACGTGACTCTGCCTCCCGAGACTTCCGCCGACACAACCGCTTCCGGAAGCGAGACCGAGCCGTCTCCCGCGGGGCCTACAACTCTTGCCGAGTATCTTGACGCAGGTTACCGTATTACATGGAAGGATTTCAATCCCGAAACTCAGCTTGCCGAGCTCGTTCTCGATTTTGAAGGCGTAGATCAGTATACTCTCGGAAGCTACAAGAGAGTCCGCGTGAAAATGAAGATGGACTACGGAGAGTCCCACCGCGAGGTGGCATCTTACTCTATTCGCAAAGTAACCCGTCCCGCGCTTGAGATGTATATGGGATACATAATCGTTGACTCCGGGTTGGGCGACGTGCTTTCGGGAATCGACGGCAAGCTTTACGAGGGTGCATCCAGAGTCAGTATCTACAATTCGGTTGGAAAACTGATCGGTATTTACCCGGGTGACGAGATCATTCCCCTCTATGCACGTGATGCAGAAGACCGTGCGCTTTTCTACTACAACAATGTTTATTATTATCTGAATGAAGAGACCGGACGATTCGAGGTTTCGGATTTCAAGCCTGAAAAGCACAGCAGAGGTCTTTACTTTGACTACAATCCGGATTACGGAAAGTCGGATTGCCAATATCAGATCTTCAGTACATGGCAGGAGATAACCGAGACCTTCGAGATCCATGACACCTCCAGCTACTATACAAGATACGGCGTTGACAGCCGCTTGGCAGAGCAGCTTTACCTTTATTTTCCGAAATTCGCGGAGCAGATATCCTATACTTTTGACGGCGGTAAATATTACAACAGACTTTTTGCCATCCAGCTTGAAAAGGTTATAAAGGGCGTTGCTTCCGGCGAGATAACAAGACCCCCGGAAACAACGGTTGAACCGGAAACAACTGTTACTCCCGACGAGACTACTGTTCCTCCGGAAGAAACCACAGTGATCCCGGAAGAGACCACAACGGTTCCGGAAGAAACCACAGTGATCCCGGAAGAGACCACAACGGTTCCGGAAGAGACTACAACGGTTCCGGAAGAGACCACAACGGTTCCGGAAGAGACCACAACGGTTCC
>JAZSMP010000227.1:0-1587 GCA_045535915.1 Eubacteriales bacterium
AGAAGGTATTCTTCTCAAAGGACGAGCTTAAGAACCTCCGCCAGGTCGGTTCCTTCCTTCAGGGTCACCCCGATATGAAGGGCACTCCCGCTGTTGATATGGCCACAGGCTCGCTCGGTCTCGGCGTTTCCGCCGCTTGCGGAATGGCTCTCGCCGCTAAGATCGACGGCAAGGACTACCGCACCTACGCTATTCTCGGCGACGGTGAATCCCAGGAAGGTCAGGTCTGGGAGGCTGCAATGTTCGCTTCACACTACAAGCTTGACAACCTCTGCTTCATTCTCGACCTCAACGGTCTCCAGATCGACGGTAAGATCACCGAGGTCATGAACCCCACTCCCCACGACAAGAAGTTCGAAGGCTTCGGCTTCAACGTAATTCTTGCAGACGCTCACGATTTCGAGTCGATCGAGGCAGCATTCGAGGCTGCTCGCGCTTGCAAGGGCAAGCCCTCGGTCATAATCGCTAACTCTGTAAAGGGTAAGGGCGTTTCCTTCATGGAAGATCAGGCGGGCTGGCACGGCGCTGCTCCGAACGACGAGCAGTATGAGATCGCCGTTGCAGAAATCAAAGCGAGCCTTTGATTAGGAGGTAGTAAAAATGGCACAGAAGATAGCAACAAGAGAATCCTACGGTAATGCGCTTGCGGCTCTCGGTGAGAAGTACGATTTTGTCGTTCTCGACGCTGACCTTGCGGCTGCTACAAAGACCGGTATTTTCAAGAAGAAGTTTCCCGAAAGATTTTTCGACTGCGGTATCGCAGAGGGCAATATGATGACCGTTGCGGCAGGTATCGCGACCACCGGCAAGCCCGTTTTCGCATCCACCTTCGCAATGTTCGCGGCAGGGCGCGCATTCGAGCAGGTTCGTAACTCGATCGCGTACCCCCACCTCAACGTAAAGATCGGCGCAACTCACGCGGGTATCACCGTAGGTGAGGACGGCGCGACACATCAGTGCCTCGAGGACCTCGGCGTTATGAGAACCATTCCAGGTATGGTTGTTCTCAACCCCGCGGATGACGTAGAGGCTCGCGCGGCTGTTGAGTGGGCGCTTAACTACGTCGGTCCCGTGTACATCCGTTTCGGCAGACTTGCCGTTCCGGTAGTATTCGACGAGGCTGATTATAAGTTCGAATTCGGCAAGAACCTCACCGTCCGCGAGGGTACAGACGTTACCATCATGGCAACCGGTACCATGCTTTACATGGCTATCGAGGCGGCAGAGAAGCTCGCAGAGGAAGGCATTTCGGCTCGAGTTACCAATGTTCACACCATCAAACCTATTGATAAGGAGGACATTATCACCGCGGCTAAGACCACGGGATGCATCGTTACCGCAGAAGAGCACAACATTCTCGGCGGTCTCGGATCGGCTGTTGCAGAGGTGGTTTGCGAAAACTGCCCCGTTCCCGTACTCCGCGTAGGCGTTGAGGATAAGTTCGGTAAGTCGGGCAAGGTTCCCGCACTTCTCGAGGCTTACGGACTCACCGCCGAAAACATCGTTGCAAAGGCTAAGGCAGCTATTGCGGCGAAGAAGTGATTATAAAAACCTGCAAGCTGAGGCTTGCAGGTTTTTTAGTGGTCA
>JAZSMP010000258.1:0-5480 GCA_045535915.1 Eubacteriales bacterium
AAAAAGAGCCAATTTTATAAAAATCTTACAGCATATAAGCTCACGGGCGACGAGAGATACGACGTTATTTCGATCGCCATGACCCAGTACGGATACCACGAGGGTAACGACGAGAACGACATGGGCGGTTCCAACCGCGACGGTTACAAGAATTTCGCCGAGTACAACCGTATGTACGGCAAGCTCGATAACGGCGAGGGTAACGGACTGAGCTACGGATACTCCTGGTGCGCGGCGTTCGTTTCATGGTGTCTGCGTCAGGCGCGTGTTCCGACCGAGACGGTCGAAAACTTCGTCAGTTGCTCCCGTGCGGTCAGAAATTTCCGCACACAGGGGATCTTCAAAGAGAAATCGAGCGGTTATATTCCGCTCCCGGGCGACATAATCTTCTTCGTCAAGCCCGAGGATGCCGCCGCGGGATATATCGCGAGCCACGTCGGAATGGTCGTCGGATGTGACGGAGAATTCGTTTACACGATCGAGGGCAATACCGATCTTTATAAGGTATGCCAGAAGAAATACCCGCTTGACGGCGAGAAGATCGTGGGATATGCCGTTCCCGAATACAAGACGCTTGAGGGAACCGTCTATGATTTTCCCCTGCGCGATGACGGCAAGCATCCCGGAATGTTCGAGGTTGCGAAGGCGGGACTTGAGGTCCACCGCGAAATACACGGAACCGACGACGTTATCGGAATTCTCGGTGAGGGAGAACGCATACGTGTGCTCCTGACTGACCTTGGCTGGGGAATGATAGAATTTGAAGGCTCTGCCGGATGGATCCCGCTTGAATACGCCGAGAGCCGCGACTATGAGATACGACTCGAAGCCGTCGGCGGAGAGCCCGCAAGCCAAACTGTACTGAAGCCGCGCGGAGAATTTATCGCGCTCGCGCAATATATCCCTCAAAAAGAGGGACACACCCTCGTCGGCTGGGCAAAGGAGGAGGGCGGAGAAGTCGTTTTCCTGCCCGACGCCATCTATTCTTATGAAGAAGATACCGTGCTCTGTGCAGTCTGGAAGACGAGCGAGTATACAGTAAGCTTTGTGGATTGGGACGGAAGTGTAATTTCGTCGTCGCTTTATGCGCACGGAGCTGAGGTCGCATTTCCCGCGTTGCCCGTACGCGAAGCCGATTCCTCCTTCACCTATGAATTTTCGGGTTGGGACGCAGAGGTCACGCCCGCACTCGCGGACGCCGTTTACCGCGCTGTCTACACGGCAACGCCGATTCCCGTGACAACTCCCGAGGAAACTACCGCACCCGCTCCCGAAACTGAGGAGGAGACGACTTCGGAAGAGACTACCGAAGAAGTTACCGAAGATACAACAGAGCTCACAACCGAACCCGATGTGACGTCCCGCGCGCCCGAAACCTCGGCTGAAACAACCGCACCGGTACTCGAAAAAGGATGCTTTTCGTTTATCTCGTTCTCGGTACTCGCGATAGTGCTGGCGGGGATCGTGATGTTGAGGAAGAGAGAAGAGTGAGGCAGAGGGCAGAGTTATGGAAGCTCGGCTCTGATGGTTTTCCGTAGGAAAACGGCGGTGTTCAGCCGCCGAGACAGAGTCGACATTCGCCGAAGGCGAATACTTTCTCGCGTTGCTCGAAAAACATATTTAAATAATTTCGTTCTGTCTTGATGATCCGTTGTCAGTCCGAACTCTGTAACAAGTAAATAAATAATTCGAGATGTAATGAAGTATAAACCGAACTTCAAAACATCTCGAATTTCTTATTCAGGTTGATGACAGACTCTCAATAAAAAATAGCATATTGCTATATGAATGTTTTTTATGTTACTTTGTCAGTAGTCTGGAAATTCACCTTAACTCTGCACTCCTTCCGTCCTCTCATTCCCCCAAGTTATCGCAAACCCCAAGGAAGATCGGCAGTCCCGAGGAGGTATCGACGATGGCGTAGACGAAAGGGCGGTCGAGTTCGACGCGGTAAAATTGGCCGGGCTCGGCGGATTCGGGTACCATGATCACTGCAGTGACTGCGGCGGCGCGTGTGCCCGAGTTGTCAAGGTCGATATGGGTCTTCTGGACGACGCGGCTGATATAGATATTGCCGAGATCCGAGTGCCCCATGGCGGCAAAGTCGGCGTCCGAGCTGTTAAATGCCGCGCTCATGCCCATCTGCTTGAGGACGTCAGCCATTTCTATACTGCAATCGAAGGAAAAGTGCGGCATTTTAGCGGTAATATTAACGTTGTGCGCCGATTTTACCCTTTCGTCGTAGAGCTCGAGGAATTTTTCGCCCGTGAGTGACGACATATAGTCTTCAACAGCAATATTTTCGTTTGGAAGAAGCGCGAGGAAGGCGTAGTTTCCGCCCTTGTAATTTTTGACGATGCCGACCTCGTTTTTGCCTTCGATGTAGCCGTTTGCTTCCGCCCACATGTAGGTCGCCTTCTGCGAACCGCCGTTCTTGCCGGCAAAGTTGCTCTCGAAGCATGCTGAATCGGAGGGCTGTTCAGCCCAGAGCGCGTCAAAGGCGAGAGCGTTGAGGAGGACCATGATCGTATCACGGTCGAGGTCACCCTCCTTGAGGATCTCGGGGATCATGCCAAAAGTCTCTTCCTTTGCCCAGTTGTTGATCGCGGGGATCGATGCGGGCAGATCGGCGGAAATGATGTCGGCGTCATAGGTGTTTTCGATTGCCTTTACAAAGTTGCGGTTGATGCTGAAGGAGGGATCGCTCGTCACCCAGACGGCATTTGCGAGATTGAATTTGGCGTCGTCGGTCGAGGTGAGCGATGCGGCGTAATTGAAAAGCTGTTGATTGAGGTCATCGATGGTCATACCGCCGCCGAGGACCTTTTCCATTTCTGTGAGAGTTTCGCCCTCAGCGCCGTTAGCCGTCATTGCAAGCGCGATCAGGGCGGAAAGAGGAGAAACGAGAAGGGCGTCGCCCTCAAATTCGGATCGGCTCGCGTTCAGAAGACCGAATGCAAAATCCGCGGCGGCAGTGCGGAATTCATCGCTGACCTTTCCGACTTCGCGGTCCGAGGAAAACTCGCGCGCGGTCAGATATTCTATAGCCGCGCCCTGCATCGGGCTGTAATCGGGCTCGGTCACAGGTCTTGTCTCGCGGGGGTCGATTTCAATGCATCCCGAAAAGACGGGAAGAAACAGGCAGAGCGCAATGATCATGCAAATAATTCTTTTCATAACAATTCCTCCGTATATTTTGGTATTCATATATACAGACGAAAAACCGCGGAAAAAGTTCCGCGGTTTTTCAGAAAATTATTTATTTTTTTCAAAATCCGCCAGAGTCTTCTCTATGAGCTTGGGAACCTGTCTCGAAGCTGCCTTGATAAGAGATGCGATAGTATTGGATTTGCCTGCGTCAAGGTCGGTGTTAACCTGGGGCTCGATAGAGTCGATCCAGTCATATGCGATCGGCCAGTTGAGGAATCTGGTGCCGCTGATGGTCTCAAGCATGGAAACCGATTCGGCATCGCGCATTCCGCGGTAGCATAGTCTATCATAGTAAACGGGAAGAACGTCTACCCACGCATAGTAGGAAAGCAAGTCCATAACTGCGGCTGTGCGCTCGGGATCAGCGCAGGTGGTGGGAATGGTCATAAGAAGGGATGCCCAATAGATATTGCTGAGGTAACTTTCCTGATCCGCATTAAACTTGGGAATGGGAAGGATTCCGTAGGCGTTGGTCATATTATTGAGCTCGGAGGCACCTGCCTTAAGCTCGCCGCCCATAAAGAGCGCGCGGTTCTGCGCGAAAATATCCTTGGTGTAGTGCTTGCCCGTGGAGTTTGCGCTGATGTAAGTTCCGTCAGCGGTGGAACCGGTCAGAGCAGCAATAGCATCTGCAACGTCATAAACGGTCGTGCTCTTCTCCATTGCAAAATAGGGAACGCCGTCAGCGTCCTTGAGGCAGTAATGCTCGTTACAGCCAACCATCAGAGCGTTGATAAGGTTCTTGAAGGATGCCATACCGTAAACAGAGGAGCCGGTTGAATCAAATTCCCAAGAGGGATCGCCGTTCTGCATAGCGCCCTGCTTTGCAAGCTCGGTAAGTCTTTCAAGAGTCCAGGTGTTGTTGTATACTTCGTCATAGAGAGATGCCATACCGATGTTTTCGGCAATGCCCTTGTTGAAATAGATACCCCAGGTTCCCTCAAATGCCATAAGATGCGCGTCGCTGGAGAGGTAGTAGAGATGGTTTCCAAGCAGAGTGGCATCTTCCTTCATCTGCTGATTCCACCAGGGCATATCGATGTTGAAGCTTTCAATGTCATAGAGATTGAAGAGATAGTGGCGCGTGAACATAGTTCCAACGTCTGTGGATTTAAGGTAAGTAACGTCATAGATGTCCTCACCCGTGGAGCAAAGGTTCTGGATCTCCGTGAGGGTGGTGTCCCAGCTGCAGTTGTACTCGACAAGGTCGATAGCGTACTTTTCCTCAACCTTGAGCATAGCGTTATACTGCGCGTCGTTTACGGGCTCGCCGTTTGCGTCATCCGCAATAACGTCCATCAGCATATTGTACTTGGGCTCGCTGTTGTAGATGAGAAATTCTTCGCCGCCGTAGTTGACTTCAAGGAAGGGGTATTGCGTTTCTTCGGGCTCGGTGTTTTCGGGAGCGGTGGTGTTGGCGATCTCAGCGGGATCGGTCTGTTCTGTTTCAATGTCGGTTCCTGTTTCGGCACAGGATGCAAAGGGGAGGATCATAGCGATGCAGAGACAAAGAACAGTGATGAGTCGAGTGAGTTGAGTTGCTTTCATTGCTTTTCTCCTTAGAAAAATTAAAATTTTTAATTACTTAGGTATTTACGCGCCCTTATGATGCATTGGAGGCGCGGGATTTTTGAGCCGATCCTCAATGCGCTTGAGGATGACGGCGTAACAGATATAAAGAACGATCGTTGTAGCCAGCCACGAGATGGGGTAGGAGATGTAAAGCGAGCCTGGTGTGCGGAAGCTATCAAAGATCGTGTAGACCCATACAACCCGCATTGCGCAGGCACCGATAAGCGAGACGATCATAGAAGTTGTCGATGCACCGAGTCCGCGGAGCATTCCCGACATTACCTCCATAAGTCCGCAAAGGAAGTAGGTGAGGGTCGTATAAAGCATGCGCTCCATACCGAATTCAATAATCGCTTGCTTGTTAGCCGCACCGTCATCCGAAAGGAAGATGCTGAGAAGGGGTTCGCCGAACGCATAGGTGACGATGCAGAGCGGAATGCCGATGGCGAGAACGAGAAGGAGGCAATAGTAGCAGGTCTTCTTGACTCGCTTTATCTGACGCGCGCCGAGATTTTGTCCCGAGAAGGTGAGTGCGGCGTGGTAGAAGGAGTTGAGCGCGATGTAGATAAGTCCGTCGATCGTGCCTTCGGCGCCGTTTCCGGCAACGCCGATCTTATCAAAGGAGTTGACCGAGGACTGGATGATCACGTTCGAGAAGGAGAAAAGACAACCCTGGATACCCGCGGGGATGCCGACCT
>JAZSMP010000081.1:0-12904 GCA_045535915.1 Eubacteriales bacterium
TCCCCGGTGGGGAAGGGGGACCACGCGAGTGGTGGATGGGGGGAAGCGACGGAGATACTGTGTTAGTACCAAAAAAATTTCGAGTTGTATTCCTATGGGCAATTTTCAGCTAAATCCTTCATTTATTCGAACAATTAGCCTACTTAAAGGGCTGATCCATTGATTTGTCAATGAATCAGATCCTATTTATTCGGTTTTTAATACATAACCCTGCGATTCGATGAATGCGACGTCTTCTTCGGTAAAATCGGCGGAGGTGCCGTTTTCGATAAAGATCAGAGCTTCAACGTCGGCAACAGGTGCTGTCAGTACTATCTGCGAACTGTGAAAAACTTTTATTACGTCTCCGATTCCCGAGACGCCCGGGAGAGTGCCTTTGTTATCAATAAGTCTGACCAACAAACGCATCCCGTCCTCTTTGGGTGCAGTAAGAACAAACGGTGATTCCTCGCCCTCAACATATACAAGTCTTCCGGTTGTGGACTGCCCGGGCGAGACCTTGATCTTTCCGATATATTCATCACTCCTTCTCATTGTTGTCAGCATAACGTAATCACCGACGTCAACCGAAACTCCGGCGGGAGCAATCATTTTGGTATTGCTCCCGATAATGAACTCGGATTCGATATCATCCGAAATTGTTGCTATGACAGTTTCACCCTTGGCATTCTTGTAAACTTCTGTGACGAATCCCTTGTATTCGTAATTACCGTCGTCCGAATCAGTGCACGATGTAACGGAAACTAAAACAGTAATAACAGCTAAAACAACCAATATTATCTTTTTCATTTTGCCCCTCCGTTTGATAGTATTACAACCTTATTATAACATAAAAAACACGCCGAATCAATAGTTCCTTGCCAAAAACCTGTACTTCTTTTACGATAATTCAACAGATATTGTCAACCGTCCTTTTAGACAAGTGACAGCTTTTTTCATTTTTCTATTTACAAGTCCGAAAATATATGGTATAATTTATTCATCAAAAGAATGAGGCGGATCTTTTATGAAAGAC
The DNA here is from genome assembly GCA_045535915.1 of Eubacteriales bacterium. Classification (GTDB taxonomy): domain Bacteria; phylum Bacillota; class Clostridia; order Oscillospirales; family CAG-272; genus CAG-390. The sequence continues at coordinate 1,016 of JAZSMP010000081.1, forward strand.
TTTTTCCATTATTTCTTCGGCGAAGGCACCGAGATAGAATTCAGCATTTTCACGTTTGCGCATCTCGCGCCCATACTTGTCGGCGCGGCGATCATCTTCCTTATCTATCTTTTCCGCGATAAGCTTGCGGCAAGCAAAAACGAGCACAGATGGAGATACGCCATAGGATTTACCATGATAATATCCGAAATGGCTTACTATTGGAGACTTGTCGGCATTCCCGAGCTTGAAACAAGTCCTCAGGCAAATCTGCCGATAGCCGTTTGCGGATGGCTTGTAATATTCGGCAGCTTTATGATCGTCGACAAGAATCAGTATCTGTTTGATATCTGCTATTTCTGGGCATTCTGCGGAACGATCTTTGCGCTTCTCACACCAACCGTTCTCAACTATTCAGGACCCACGCGTTTCCGCTTCTATCAATTCTGGACCGAACACCTCATCGGATACATCGGCATCTTCTGGCTGATCTTCGTTCATAAGATGAGACCGAATTTCCGCTCCATGATCCGATCCTACGTATGGCTCGCGATTCTCGCTGTAGTTGCTTACATTGCCAACACCATCATCGGCGAGGGTGCGAACTACCTCTTTATGGCACGCCCCGAAGCCGCTCCTTCCGTTCTCGACATTCTTCCTCCCAACTTTGCACTTCGCCTCCTTATCATGGCTGCAGTCATAACAGCTCTGTATTTCATTGCCTATCTTCCTTGGTATCTCATTGACAGAAAAGCAAAGAAACGATAAGAAAGGAATCCGATAATGAAAAATTTTTTATTAATTATCCTCTCACTCATCATGCTTTTGCAGTGTACCCTGCTTTTTGCATCTGCCAAAGACCCGATGAGCGGTATTACCTTTGAGCGCATGAAAACCGGTAGTACCGACCACCCCGTCGGTTACTATGAAACAACAAAGCGTCCCGATAAAATGTTCAGAACTTATGAGGCATGGGTCTACATACCTAAAAGCATTTATTCGTCGCGCATCGGCGCTATCCTGGGCAACTATCAGGCGTTTACCAAGGACCAGTATGTTAATTTCGAGATTCATCAAAACGGTGTTCCTCGCCTTGCCTTCGGCGATGACGCAGGTAATATGTACGATTACAGATTTACGGGCGCAAAAGTTCCTGCAGACCAATGGACGCACGTTGCCATAGTTTACGGCACGGGAACTCAGAATAAACAATTATTCTGCTACATCAACGGTGTTCTCAAACACAAAACCAACGTCAGCGAATGGCATGACGCTTCCATAGAAATTTTTGACAATACCCTTTGTCTTGCCGGCGACACAAGAATGCTCAATGAACAAGCCTTCCGCGGAACTCTGGGTGACGTTGCAATCTTTTCCGACGTAAGGAAAGCCTCCGAGATCTTATCGGATTACAAAAACGGAGTACCTTTCGACGACAGCGAGCTTATGATGTATTTTGAGCTTTCAGCGGCGCAGAAAGCATCCTTCGTTCCCGACAAGAGCGGAAACGGATATGATATGTCCTATTACCGCTTCTGGCTTACAGAAGACGAAATGGAAACCATTCGCGCCGAGTCGGGCGAAAAATACGAATACGTATTCGCCTTCCTTCCGGACACGCAGTATATGACTCAGGATAATCCAAAAAGTCTCAAGGTCATGTTTGACTATCTTGTCGATCAAGGCAAGCAAAAAAACATCAAATATGTGATCGGTCTCGGTGATATGACTAACGGAAACAGCCAAAGAGAATGGAGCACAATTACAAAGCAGACGGATCGTCTCAACAGCTATATTCCATACTCCTTCGTCCCCGGCAACCATGATGTTCTCCTCAACAACAAGCTCGAACTCTTCAACAAGGCTTACGCAAAGAAAACAGGCTTTTATTATCAGCACGTTGCCGCAAACGGCGGATTCTTCAATGAAGAATCTGTGCGAAGTACATATCTGACCTTCAGCGTCGGTGAAATTGACTACCTTATTATAAACCTCGATTTCGGCGCAACCGACGATATACTCGAGTGGGCGGGGTCTGTTCTCGATGCCCATCCCGATCACCGCGCCATCATCACCACACACGGCTATCTCAACTCAGACGGAACTACCCTTGACAACACCGATTACGCCGATCCCACGGAATACGACAAGGGCTTCAACAGCGGCGAGGAGATCTGGGAAAAGCTTGTCAGCAAGCATGAAAATATCGATATGATCGTATGCGGACACATGCACCACGATTCGATCGTCTGTACTCCCCGCGAGGGCGACGCAGGCAACACGGTTTATCAGATCCTGATGGATCCGCAGTCCACCTGCAAGAAACTCGGAGGTCTCGGCACAGTCGGACTTATGTACTTCACCGCAGACGGAAGTCGTGCGAGAGTCGAATACTATTCGACCGTGTTTGAAAAGTATTTTTGCGAATCGAACAAAAACATTACACTTACCTTTGAAGTTCCCGCGGAAGAAACTACCGCGCCCGAAGGTACAACACCTGTTCCTTCGACCGATGCTATGACCGAACAAACCGAACCGGTAACTGGGGAAAAAGGCTGCAGATCCGCTCTATCGGCTTCAGTCATACTCATTCCCACGCTCCCTCTCTTCTTCGTCAAAAAGAAAAGAAAATGACTCCCCAATCTGTTGGCACCGCTCGGGTGCCAACTTTTTTTCATAATCCTTAAACTTTTTTCAAAAAAGACTTGATATTTCTTTCCGAAAGGTGTATAATACAATGGCTGTTCGCAAGCGCGAACAGGCAAAGCTTCGCATAGTATTCGCATTCGCGAACACGTCGATCAAACATTAAGGTTCGCAATCGCGAATAGAATTTCATTCAACTTTATTCGCAAGCGCGAACAGGAGAAAAAATGAATTATATTACAGTCAAAGAAGCTGCAGAAAAATGGGGAGTTTCGACCCGCCGTGTACAGGTACTCTGCAGTCAGAACAGAATAGCGGGAGCCACACGATTCGGAAACCGTCTTATGATTCCGGCGAATGCAGAATACCCGATAAAGGACAGCGAACCCGTAAAGAATGATTCTTATCATCTGCCCAGAAAAACTCCTTTTATTTGTATGAGTGATCTCTATCATACCCCGGGCTCAGCAGACGACAGCATACCGGAGCTGGAAAACGATCTTTTGGCTCAAAAGCTTTTCCGTGCAGGTATTGCATATGCCCGCGGCGACATAGATAACGTTTACGCCATGGCAAATGATCTTCTCGATAATCATTCGGGATTCTATTCGGTCATTTCTGCAGGTATGCTTCTCGCCCTTTGCGCGATCTGGAAGGGCGATCTTGAGATGTGGCGACGCGCAAAGATCCATATCGTCAATGCTGAAGCCAAGGATGATATGGCAAGAGATATCATTTCTTTTTCCATAACTGCGGTCGACAGTATGCTTTACGAGGTAAATTCCTTCCCAGAATGGTTTAAAGTAGGCTGTTTTGAGCCCTTGCATAAGGATTCTCTGCCCGCCGCAAAGGTTTTTTACGCCAAATATCTCTATGCCTCTGCATACGCTGTAGCAACCAAGCAGATAAAACTTGAGGGCGTCGAAGGCCTGGCTTTGATGGCAATGCTGCCATATACGTTCGAGCCGATGATATCTCAGGCAATGGCAGATAATTCGGTACTTGCAGAGATCTATCTGAGAATGACATGCGCAACCGTATACCATGTCCTCGGAAACCGCGAGCAAGCTATAAGACACATAGATAAAGCTATCTGTCTGGCACTTCCCGATAAACTCTACGGGATCATCGCCCAATACGGAAGAACGCTCTATCCGCTTCTCGAGCAGCGCCTATCGGCTATAGATCCTGAGATTTGGAAAAAAGTGCGTTCTCTCTACCTTATGTATAATGCGGGATGGTCGTCGCTCGGCGGAAAGGTTCGTTCCAGAACCATTCTTACCACCCTGACTCCCAGAGAGCGCGAGGTCGCAAGACTTGCCGCATTCGGAATGCAGTATTCCGAAATATCCGAACGCTTGCATATCTCATTATCGAGCGTCAAGCAAACCATCAAAATTGTATCGGAAAAAAGCGGAATGGACAGAAAAGACTTTGCCGCTATACTTTAAAAACTCAAAAAGTACATATTTTTTCATTTTGCCGGCCTTCTTTTGGAGCGCCGGCTTATTTTTTGTCCTCTTCTTTTGATTAAAGATTACAAAAATATGTACGATTTTCTTCCGGGCGGGTAGTACACAATAAAGTTCTTTTGTGATATAATATCGATGTTGATTTCACACGGAAAGGAGCCCCACTATGTTTAGCACAATATATACATCATCAAATCCTCCTCCGCGAAAAAAGCCTGCCGAAGGCGAGCTTTACAAGACCTTATATATAAAAGGGACAAAGTTTGACCTTTTCTACGGTTATTACGAGGATTCGGATCGGTTTTACAGCGAACCTTACGTCTTATACCCTGACTTTCTTAAATCTCCCGTCTATACGGATGACGGATTTCCCTTCGCCACCATGATGCAGGAAGCATGCGGGGACTTTGAAAGTTCAAAAAGCACCGATAAGGACTGCAGTCAATGCAAGCACTTCATAAAGTGCGATGAGCTTTTGGGAATTTGCATGCACCCCTCTAAACAACTTATAAATCAGAATTAACAAAAAGGAGCAAATACAATGATCAACAAGAACTACGGAAAAAGAGCCCTCAGCATGATACTTGCCGTGCTGATGGTAATAGGACTTGTTCCCTTCTCTGTTAACACCGCAATTGCTTCGTCGGTTCTCGGCGGCACGAATACAGACAGAGTATCCGATCCCTCCACTATGGACGATTGGAAGAATTACTTCGGTCCCTCCGTTATGTCCACCGTAAATGCCGGAGCTATCTGGACGGATAAATCCGTCTTCACCGATGCATCCGCATTCCCTGGCATCAGCATGAATAACAGCGAGGGCTTCCTCGTTGCGCTTTCTGCAATCGCCTCCAACCTTACGGTTGAGGGTATGAGCTACGTCCCCACCGACACAATGCTCATCCTTGACGTTTCGGGTTCTATGGACACCAACGGACTTTCGGACGAAATGGTCGATGCGGCAAATGCGAGTATCGACAAGCTCCTTACCGATAATAAGTACAACCGCATAGGCGTTGCGCTATATTCGGGTTCGACGAGCGGCAACAACAGCTCGGCTTCGACTGTGGTGCTTCCTCTCGGCAGATACACTACCTCGAATCCCGGTGTATATCTTAACCATACCTCGGGCGGAAACAAGAGCATTTCGGTTTCTTCAAGCGTCCGCGATGAAAACGGTAATAGGGTTTCGGGAAGCAAGAACGTAACCGGCGCGACCTACATCCAGAAGGGCGTGCTCAGCGCTGTTGAAGAATTCGCAGATCAGGCAGGCAATACAGTTGTCAACGACCCCGTTCTCGGCGATCTTCAGAGGATCCCCGTAATGGTTCTCATGTCGGACGGTGCTCCCACTCTCGGCGACACCGATTTTACCAATCCCGGCACTCACGACCTCGGTAACGGAAGCGATTCCCACGCTTACGTCGGATTCGTAACCCAGCTTACCCTCGCATATGCAAAAGAGCAGATCAAAGACGCATACGGCAAAGACGTCCTCTTCTACACTCTCGGACTCGGCGTCGGAAACAACGATATCGCCACAAGCGTTCTCGATCCTGCATCCTCCACTTCCGCGATCAATTCCTTCTGGAATTCCTATAACGCTCTTCCCGCAGGCGAAAAGCTTACCGTTCATTCTACCACATCTTGGCAGAACATCGGTTCAATGTTCAGACCCAACTATCAGCAGGTTACTACCAATTACCAGGTTACAAAGTCTTCGACACCGATCAATCAGTACTACGTTGACGAATATTTCCCCGTTGACACTTCTTCGGGCAATCCCGAGGATGCTCTTATCAAGGCTTTCGAGGACATCGTAAGCAAGATCGAGCTTCAGTCAAGCTACTTCCCCACTCTTGTTGAGACCACCGAGCATCTTTCGGGTTACGTTACCTTCGTTGACAAGCTCGGTAAATATATGAACGTTACCGATATCAAGGGTCTCCACTTCAACGGCTCGCTTCACACAGGTTCCTCCTTTGCAAGCCACTTTGATGCTAACTCCTCCGACCTCGGTACCGCAACCGCCCCCACCGCTCTCGGACAGGAATTCTTCAATTCCGTCAAGGACCGTCTCGACATCTCGGCAGAGCAAGCAAGAACCCTTATTTCTCTCGCTTACCAGCACGGTCAGATCAGCTACAACAGCTCGACCGGCGATTTCAGCAACTACATCGGTTGGTATGCAAACGCAGCAGGCGACTTCCTCGGCTTCTGGCATGAGGGCATTACGACTATGCCCGACCCCGCCGATCCCTCTCTTACCGCCGCCACCCGTCCCGTATATATCAACCGCTCTTACGGCTTCCTCGGCGAGACCGATGAAAGCCACGGCGTAAGAGAAAGCGATATGATGTATGCCACCATCCGCGTACAGACCGAAATCGCAACCGGCGACCAGACAGTCGCATTCGCGATCCCCGCAGCTCTTATCCCCACCGTAACCTACAACGTATCTCTTGACGAACACGATGAGCTTGTCGGTCTCACCGTAACCGGCGCAACCGCTCCCATCCGTCTCATTTACGAGACAGCTCTTGACAGTGAGATCAACGAGATCACGGTAAAGAGCCTTGCTACAGATCCCGAGTACGTTGCTAACCATATCAATGCGGACGGCGATTATGAGTTCTTCACCAACATGTGGAACCACGATCTCAGCATTGCATACGGAACCAACAACGCATACTCTTACTTCAAGCCTTCGACCCAGAATGACAAGTATTACTACACCAAAGACTCCTTAGTATATACAGATACAAACGGTACGCTTTACGAAAGCAATACAGCTCCTTCGGTTGGCAGAACATTCTACCGCGGAACTAAGACATACACTCTTGAAGGCGGTACTTACAAGACAACGATGACCTACGAGAAGATCTCTGATATCTCTCTCGGAAAGGCAAAGCAGACCATGGGTGAGCAGACATGGTATATCCCCGCAGGAACTGTTCATACCCTCGTTGAAGAGTTCTACGTAACCAAGGACAGCAACGAGACCAACACTATCAACTACTCCTTCGCTCCCTTCGTTGACGCACAGTACAACTATTACGTAGGAGCGACCCACGGTAACAACGGACGTATCACCCTCACTCCCGCAACCGGCATCAAGATCGAAAAGACCGTTGAAGAGGTCAATACCAATGCGAGCGCGGACACCTCCTTCGTCTTCACCGTAACCAACAAAACCGACGTAACAGATAACAATACTTACAAAACCTATCACGTTGATGCAGAAAAGAACGTAACCGAATCCACCGTGACCTTCACTGACGGCAAGGCTACCGTTTCACTCAAGGCAGGAGAAAAGATCTATCTCTCCGGCATGACCGCAAACGATATCTTCAACGTAGCGGAAACCGAAACTCTCTACTACAAGATAGCTTCGGTAAACGGCAACACCTCCGCTAAGGAAGCAGATCTCGTTATCGTAAACAAGTCGATCAGTTCCGCATCCTTCGTAAATACCGCAAGAGGAACCGGTAATCTTACCGTTGCAAAATCGGTATCCCACGACCTCGGTGCAGACCACGTGATCCCCGACACCAAGACCTTTACTTTCAAGGTAACCCTCTCGGGTCTCGACCTTTCGGGCAAGACCTTTGAGGCAAAGCATTCCACCGATGCTTCGCTCACATCCATTACCGTTGGATCGGACGGAACCTTCACCGTAACTCTCAAGAACAACGAGGAGCTCACCGTTTACGGTCTCCCCGAGGGAACTACCGCTACCGTGGTTGAAGAAAATCCCGGCGCAGGCTTCACTCCCGCATACTTCGATAACGGTGTTGCAGGCGACGGTATCGTGGATATCGTCAAGAATAACGTCGTATCCGTTATAGTACGTAACGCATACGCTCCCACTAAAGTCGATCCCGTAAACATTTCTGTTGGCGGAACCAAGACACTCAACGGAAGAGACTGGAGAGCGGACGATGAGTTCACATTCACCCTCCAGAAGTTCAATCCGGATACCACCACCTGGACCGATATCGCAACCGATACCGTAAAGGGAACCGATTCGGATAAGAATTTCAGCTTTGACAACGCATTTGCAAACGCTACCTATGATAAGGCGGGAAGCTATTACTACCGCATCACGGAAGCCAATGGAAGCATCACAGGCATAAACTACGACCGTACCGTTCACGCATTCCTCGTAGTCGTTGCAGATAAGGATATGGACGGCAAGCTTGAGATCGATGAAGTACGTCCCGAAAGAGAAACCGTTCACGTTTCCTTTGACGGCGGAATGTGGATCGTAAACGCTGACTTTACAAACACCTATAATGTCAGCGAGATCACCGCATCCATCGACATCACCAAGCTCGTAACCAACGCAAGCGGAAGCCCACTTGCAAATCTCGCAGGCTTCTCCTTTGAGCTTTACGAGGGATCCACTCTCGTAGCTACCTCTCTTCCCACCACGGACAGAGGCTTCACCAGACTTAACCTCACCTTCAACGATACTCATATCGGAACTCACACCTACACTCTTAAGGAAGTTGTTCCCGCCAGCGTCCCCGCAGGCTGGACATATTCAGCAGCAGAGATCAAGATCACCGCAACCGTAACTCTTGACACCTCTCTCGGACAGCTGAACGCAGTTCTTAACGTAGGCGATTCCACAGCTAACACAACAAACTCTGTTGCAGTTGAATTCACAAACGTTTACGATCCCGCTGACGCATCGCTTGAGCTTGATGTAAGAAAGGTTCTGAACGGACGTCCTCTCAAGGCGGGCGAATTCAGCTTCGAGATCCGAAATGCGGACGGCACCGTTGTTGCAACCGGAACCAACGATGCCGCAGGAATCGTAACCTTCAACAAGGCTCTTACCTTCGATAAGATCGGTACCTTCTACTATGTCGTTGCAGAAACTTCTACTGACGGCAAGGGCGTCATCACCGATAAGAGCGTACGCCGCGTTGCAGTAACCGTTGTTGACAACGCCGGAACACTCAGCGCAAGCTACATTGTTGAAAACACCGCAGAAAACGAAATCGTATTCACAAATACCTACTCCGCAACCGATATTGACCACGTTATCAGCGGTCAGAAGATCCTCGAGGGACGTGAGCTTCTCAATGACGAGTTCACATTCACCCTTGCTCCCTCCGATGAAAACGGAAACGTTTCCGCATCCGCTGTTATTCTCACAGCAAAGAACTTCGCTGACGGAAGCTTCAAATTCGATGCTATCAAGTTCACCGCTCCCGGTACTTACTTCTACCTTGTTTCCGAGGTTCATGATAATATCGCTCTCGGAGTAAAATACGATACCACAAAGTACCTCGTCAAGATCGTCGTTAAAGATAATCTTGAAGGTGCACTCGTTATCGATTCCGAAGAAATCCACATCATCGGAGGCGGAGTGGCAACTGAGATCGTATTCAGAAACGTATACGTCCCCGCTCCCACCGATGCTGATATCGCTGGTAACAAGACATACCAGAGCTACATCGGCGGCACTCTTACCGACAAGAGCTTCCCTGCAGGAACATTCACCTTCAGACTCTTCAATTCCGACAGCACATGGACAGAAGGCTCGATGATCGAGTCGGTAACCAACACCGCAGATGCTAAATTCGCATTCTCCACTCTCACCTTCGATAAGGCGGGCGTTTACTACTACCTTGTCCGTGAGCTCCACGGCGGCGATATCATGAGCGGTATTGCTTACGATTCCACCGTATACCGCGTAAAGATCACCGTTACCGATAACGATCTTGGCAGCCTCGTTGCCGTTACCAACATCTACGACGGCGCAGGCGTAACCAAGGAATCCATCACATTCTCCAATTACTACATCTTTACCGAAAGCGATAAAGTTGTTATCGCAGGTAACAAGGTTCTGAGCGGTCTCGCTCTCGAGGCAGAAAAATTCAGCTTTGAACTCTACTCCTCCGATGCTTCCGGCACTCAGGGAGCTCTCATCGAAACCGTAAAGAACGCAGCTGACGGCTCCTTCTCCTTCACCGCTCTTTCTTACGAAAACGTTGGTACCTACTACTACCTCGTTAAGGAAACAAACGGCGGCTCGACCATCGAAGGTATCAAGTACGACGCAAAGACCTATCTCATCACCGTAACCGTAACAGATAACGGAATGGGTAAGCTCGTAGCATCCGTATCGGGAGCTGAAAGCGTTATCTTCACCAACACCTACACCGCAACCTCGGTAAGCCACACCGTAAGCGGCAAGAAGGAACTCTCCGGCAGACCTCTTCTCGCAGACGAATTCTCCTTCACGCTCTCTCCCTCCGATGCAAACGGAACCGCGGGAGCAGCTCTCGAAACCGTAAAGAATGCGGCTGACGGCTCCTTCTCCTTCAAGGCTCTGAACTTTGATAAGGCAGGTACTTACTACTACCTGATCGCAGAAAACAGCGGAAGTGTAGCGGGCGTCAAGTACGATACCTCCAAGTATCTCCTCAAGATCGTTGTAACCGATGATCTCAAGGGCGCACTCGTTATCAGCTCCACCGAGCTTCACGTACTCGGAAACGGTGTTGCAAGTGAGATCGTATTCAGAAACGTATACGTTCCCGCTCCCGTTGACGGTACTATCACGGGTAACAAGACTTACCAGAGCAATATCGGCGGTACTCTTACCGACAAGAGCTTCGCGGCAGGCACCTTCACCTTCATGCTCTACGCATCTGATTCCGCTTGGGCGGAAGGCGCACTCCTCGAGACCGTAACCAACGCGGCTGACGCCAAATTCGCATTTTCCACTCTCTCCTTTGACAAGGCAGGCGAATACTACTACCTCGTCCGCGAGCTTCACGGCGGTAAGACCATCAACGGAATCGTATATGACTCCGCAACATACCGCGTAAAGATCACAGTAACCGATAATCTTAACGGCGCTCTCGTTTCAGCTGTAGAATACTACAACGGGGCAGGAACAGCCGTAACCGAGATCGGCTTCTATAACCTCTATACCGTAAACGATTCGGGCAAGGTCACCATCGTTGGCGACAAGGTCCTCACCGGTAAGACACTTGAAGCAGGCAAGTTCAGCTTCGAGCTCTATTCCTCCGATTCCACCGGAGCAACCGGAACCCTTATCGAGACCGTAACCAATGCGGCAAACGGCGAATTCAGCTTTGCTGATCTCAGCTTCAGCACCGCAGGCGAATACTTCTATCTTGTAAAGGAAAAGAACGGCGGTCAGAAGATCGACGGCATCACCTACGACAACGCAACCTATCTCATCAAGATCACCGTTACCGATAACGGAATGGGTCAGCTTATTGAGACCGTTGAAGGTGCAGACAGCATCGTATTCACCAACGTATACAAGACTTCTCCCACAAGTGCTACCATCGGCGGTGAAAAGGAATACAACAAGACTCTCACCGACGGTATGTTCAGCTTCAACCTCGTTGATAAAGCTACAGGCACTATCATCGAAACCGTTAAGAACACCGGCAACAAGTTCAGCTTCTCGACTCTCAATTACACCGCAGTAGGTACCTATACCTACACCGTAAGCGAGGTCATCGGATTTGCGGGCGGCGTAACCTACGATACCGCTAAGTTCACCGTTACCGTTACAGTTACCGACAACGGCAAGGGTCAGCTCGTCGCTACCGTTACCGGCGCGGATAGCATCAAGTTCGTAAACAGCTACGCTACCACCGACACCGAGGCAGTCATCGGCGGAACCAAGGTTCTGAACGGACGTCCTCTGGCGGCTGGCGAATTCAGCTTCGTTCTCAAGGATTCCTCGAACAACGTAATCGAGACCGTTAAGAACGCGGCAAACGGAAGCTTCATC
>JAZSMP010000388.1:0-4100 GCA_045535915.1 Eubacteriales bacterium
AAGTCGAGGTAGCGGAGCGCCGCGGTCATAGCCGAGTCGAGAACGGAGGAAAGAACATCGCTTTTCAGTGCCTGCGCAACGACTCTGCCCTTGTCGCTGACCTGATAAAATGCGTTGCCGCCTTCCTCGAAAGTTTCGATGAGACCATCGTCGAGCATCTCGTTGAAGCTCTCGGCAAAGTCGAGGAACATGACATAATCGGTCTGCATTACGATGTCGTTTATCGTGCAGTATTCAAGCGGATAATTTATATTTTCAAGAAGGTAGAGCACGAATATTTTGACCGTGCGCTTGCTTCCGATAGTTGATGGCATGGATAATTCTCCTTAAATTCAAAGCTTTATATAAATATTATCATAAAAAAAGAACTTTTTCAAGAGTTTTTATTGATTTTTTTGAAAAAATATGATATCATTATTGGTAATAACAAAAATAAAGGAGCAAATGAAATGCTTAACATTGCACTTATGGGCTACGGCGTTATCGGAAGCGGCGTTGCCAAAGTTATCGAAGAAAACAAAAAGCTTATTGCTTCCCGCCTCGGCGAGGAGGTATACCTCAAATATATTCTCGAGATCCGCGATCTCTCGGGCACTCCCTACGCAGACCGCGTAGTTACCGATATCAACGTAATCCTGAACGACCCCGAAGTAAAGGTCGTCGTTGAGGTTATGGGCGGAATCCATCCCGCATCCGACTTTACACGTGCCGCACTTGAAGCGGGCAAGAGCGTTGTTACCGCCAATAAGGCTGTCGTTGCCGACTGCGGCGACGAGCTTCTCGCACTCGCAAGAGAAAAGGGTGTGCGCTACCTCTTTGAGGCAAGTGTCGGCGGCGGTATCCCGATCATCCGTCCTCTTATCAATGACCTTGCTTCGAATGAGATCGAGGGCATTTGCGGAATCCTCAACGGAACCACAAACTACATTCTCACCCGTATGACCAACGAAGGCTGTTCCTATGCCGACGTTCTCAAGGATGCGCAGAAGCTCGGTTATGCCGAGGCGAATCCCGCCGCTGACGTTGAGGGCACCGACGCGCTCCGCAAGATCGCCATCCTTGCCGCTCTTTCCTACGGCAAGCTTATTCCTATGGATATGCTGAAAGCGAAGGGTATTACCGACGTATCTCTCACCGATATTGAGGTTGCCGAGTCTTTTGGTTGTTCGGTCAAGCTGATCGGACGCGCGGGCAAGCTCGAGGACGGACGCATCTATGCTACCGTTTCTCCCGAATTTGTTGAATCCTCCTGCCCGATGGCACACGTCAACGACGTTTTCAACAGCATCCTCGTTCGCGGCAATATGCTCGGTGATGCCATGTTCTACGGCAAGGGCGCGGGTCAGCTTCCCACAGCGGGTGCAGTCGTTGCCGACGTTATAGACGCACTTGAGACCAAATACGCCGCTCCCGCAAGACTCTTCTGGGAGAAAGCAGAGGAAAAAGATGTTCTTCCCGCGGATGACGTTATCGGAAACGTAGCGAAGAAGTTCTGCCATAACTTTGAGGACGGAGAGGCTCTGAAGAAGGCTGTTGAAGGAAAGATCGATATTTCATTTGTCTCCTGCAGCGGAGATATCCATGCAGTAATGTGTTCCGAGCCTGTGCTCGAAGGAAGTGTAAAGACCTATGCAGTCCTCAGCTAAGATCAAGGTTACGCATATTCTCACCGATTCGAATATCGGAGGAGCCGGAAGGCTTCTCCGATACTTTCTCGAAGCGGCGGACCGCGATCGCTTCGAATACAGCGTCATTCTCCCCGAGGACGCCGCGCTGATCCCAGAGATCGAAGCACTCGGAATACCCGTAGTCACCGCATACGGTATTGCCGACCGTTCAAGCACTCCCGAATTTCAAGGCTTTCTGACAGAGAAGATCAAAAAACTCTCGCCCGATATTCTTCATACCCATTCGTCGAGAACGGGCAGATTCGCGGGAGTTGACGCGAAGGTGCCGAGGATAATCCTCACAAAGCATTGCTCTGATATGCCGTCGCCTAAACTTATGAAATTCCCGATGAAGCAGATCCTTGCAAGAGAATGGAAAAAGTCGCTTCACGGTGCGATCGCCACGGATGACAGCGCTGCGGACGCGCTTGCCGCAGAGGCTCTGCCGCGTGAAAAGATCAAGGTGATCTATAACGGCGCCCCCGCGCTTCGAGAAATTTCCGAAGATGAGAAAAACGAACTCAAAAGAGAGTTGGGCATTGATCGATCGAAGTTCGTCGTGGGCATATTTGCGCGTCTTGAAAGAGTAAAAGACCACGATACCTTTATGAAGATTCAAAGATACTGCCACGCTCACAGCGGGGTTAATGCGGCTTTTCTCATAGTCGGTGAGGGGAGCAATCGTTGGTATATTGATAAGATCGTCGAGCAAGAGGAACTTTCCTCAAAAGTGCACGTTTGCGGTTTTGTGAATGATATTGCTCCGCTTATGAACATCTGCGACGTCAACGTAAATTGCTCGGTCGGTACAGAAACCTCGAATCTCGCGCTGATCGAGGGTATGAGCCTCGGAGTTGTTCCCGTGGTATCCGATCTTGAAGGAAATAAGCGTATTGCCGAAGGTTGCGGAATTGTATGTAAAAGAGAAGATCCCGCAGATTTTGCAAAGGCTATCGGAAGTCTTGCCCGTGACAGAGAAAAATTTCATTCGTTTTCCGTTGCCGCAAAGGAAAAATACCTGGCCCAATATACCTCAGAGCGTATGGCGCGCGAGGTCGAGGAATACTATTTATCCTTGTTGAAATAATCAAATGTTTCTTTCCTTATTCGTTTCCTTTCAAGGATGAGGACGGATATGTTTATCAAAGTCATAATCCCGATCGAAAGATCGGCTATCCCCCATACTTCACCCGGCGGTGTTTGCGAAGCGGCAAGCGCCGCCGCGCCGTATATAAGCGTCAGGATCGCTTCTGCGGCTTTGCTCTTCGTCAGGTACGAGAGACACGCTTTGCCGTAAAAGCATTGGCAGAAGACGGTGGCAAGCCCGAAAAGCATAACGAGAAGGCACATTACTGCCTCCGCCGTGCTTCCGAGTGCCGCAGAGTAAGCGCCGACAGTCATCATCACCGAATTATCGGCGAAATGCTCGACTTCGGGGTAACTTACGAGTATCACGAGTGCGGTCAGGGTGCAGAGAAATACCGTGTCGATAAATACTTCGAGAATACCGAGAAATCCTTGTTCGGCGGGCGAATCGGTTGACGAGGTAGAATGCGCCATCGGAGACGTGCCCGCACCCGCCTCATTGCTGATAAGACCGCGCATGACGCCTATTCGCACGCTTTTCGAGATGAAAAAGCCGCCGATACCGCCGAGTATGGCGGATTTATCAGATTCAAATGCCGACTTTAATATATCCGCCAGTGCCGCGGGAATTTTTTCGGCTCGTATAACAAGGGCGGCAATTGACATCAGAAAGAAGAGAATACTCATAAAAGGGACTATTTTATTAGTTGCGGAAGATATTCTTTTGAGTCCTCCGGACGAAACAGCAATTATCAGTGCAGCGCAAACAGTACCGGTTATCAGACTATTTATTCCGAGTATGTTTTCGCATACGCCGACCATTGCGTTGACCTGAATGAAGCATCCCAGAGATAGCGAATTGACAAGGCAGAGAATTGCAAAGATTACGCTCATCGCCGCACCGAGCTTCGGATGCTTTTTTTCTGCAAGTACGTCCTTTATGTATTCCGATGTCGTTGAGGTCAGCCCTTTCTTTCTTCGCGAGAGTGCGAGAAGCGTTTCTGCATATTTCAGAATCGCGGCAAGCATAGCGGAGACACACATCCAGAATACCGAGCCCGCGCCGCCGAAAAATATTGATGCGGAAACTCCGACGATATTGCCGACTCCAAGTACTCCTCCGAGTGCAAGCCAAAGCGCCGACCGAGGAGATATTCCGTCTTTTTTGATTTCTTTTCGCAAAAACGGCGCAATCACCGCCCGCGGACGAATAATCGGCAAGCCTTTCATATATATAATGAAGAAGAGCCCCGCTCCGATCAGAAATATCGGCAGAATACTCCCGATTATGTTGGAATTTATAAAATCAAGCACGTTATCACCTCTTTATATAACATATGCTCGAAA
>JAZSMP010000193.1:0-8997 GCA_045535915.1 Eubacteriales bacterium
GCACTTATGCTCTCCCCCGATATTCTCTGTTTCGACGAGCCGACTTCATCCCTTGACCCCGAGCTTACGGGCGAGGTATTGCGTGTAATCAGATCGCTCAAGGACTCTGAACGTACAATGATAATCGTCACACACGAAATGGAATTTGCACGCAACGTTTCCGACCGCGTCATCTTCATTGCCGACGGAGTCATCGAGGAAGAAGGCACTCCCAATGAAGTTTTCGGCAATCCAAAAAGTGAAAAGCTCAAGGTTTTTCTTTCCGCCGGAGAAAAATAATTCGAATCAAAGCACTCCTTGGTGGGTGCTTTTGATTTTTCCATTGACAAATCAAAACTTTTATGTTATCATAATTATATCAACAAATACGAGGTGGTATTATGTACGATTACAACTCCGCAGTCGAAAAGCACCGCGATCTGATCCTCGCGGCTGAGCGATACATCTGGGAACATCCCGAAACGGGATATAAAGAGTACGCCACTACGGCTTATATGAAGAAAATTTTCTGTCAACTCGGCTACGATCTCGTCTGCCCCGAGGGGATCACGGGATTTGTCACCGTCCTTGACACCGGCAGACCGGGTCCCGAGGTGCTCATCCTCGGCGAGCTCGACTCGATCATCTGTCCCGCGCACCCCGAATCCAACAAGGAAACGGGCGCAGTTCATTCTTGCGGGCACAACGCGCAATGTGCCGCTCTGATCGGAGTTGCCGCCGCGCTCAAAGAGGAAGGCGCGCTTGACGGGCTTTCGGGAAGAATACGCCTCTGCGCCGTACCCGCCGAAGAATTGCTTGAGATCGAATACCGTTCAGATCTCCGTGACCGCGGCATAATCAAGTATATGGGCGGTAAAAGCGAATTCCTCTCGCGCGGGCTCTTTGACGGCGTCGACCTCGCTTTTATGATCCACACCTCGGGCGGCTTCCGTACCGCACCCGGTTCGGTCGGATGTCTGGCAAAAAAGATCACGTACAAAGGCAAAGCGGCACACGCGGGCGGTTCGCCCCAACTCGGTCTTAACGCGCTCTACGCCGCAAATTGCGGTCTCAATGCAGTCAACGCCATCCGCGAAACCTTCCGTGAACCCGATATAATCCGCGTCCACCCCATCATCACGAACGGCGGACAGATGGTAAACGCCATTCCCGAGACCGTAACACTCGAAAGCTACGTCCGCGGCAAGACCTTTGATGCCATAGTCAGCGCAAACAAGAAGGTCAACCGCGCGCTGATCGGCGGTGCACTCTCGCTCGGAACCAATATCGAAATCACTGATATCCCCGGCTACGCGCCCCTCAACAACGATAAGGGCATGATTGCTCTGACCCTTGAGGCGGCAGAAAAAGCAATTCCCGAATATCCGATGACGGAAGGGCACAGCTTCGGCTCGGGCAGCACGGATATGGGAGACCTTTCATGCATAATGCCCGTAATCCACCCCTATGCGGGCGGTGCCGCGGGAACATCGCACGGCAACGATTTCTACATCGTCGATCCCGAAGCCGCTTGCGTCGCAAGCGCAAAGCTCCAGCTTTCCATGCTCTCGCTCCTTCTCGGGGACGGCGCGGCAAGAGCCAAAAAGATCATCGAGGAATACGAGCCTCAATTTGAAAGCGCCAAAGCCTACCTCGACTATGTCGACAGCCTAAATTGCAGAGGCGACCGCATCGAGTACGGTGAAGGAGAAGCGAAAATCACACTATAAGAAAGGAACAAAACCATGATCTGTCCAAGATGTAATTCAACCATAGCAGACGGCACTCTCGTTTGCCCCGTTTGCGGAGACTGGTGCGCGGCGTCTGCTCAAAAAGAGCGCGTTGACGCTCTCAAAGCCAAAACAAAAACGATAGTGCACGACAGTTTCCGCTCGAAGTTGTTTCAGGCTATGACGATACTTATGACGGTAACCGCCGCCGCCAAAACTTTAACCTGCTTCGGTTTCACCGCTGGAGCAGGGCACGTCTCCTTCAATTTTGACTTTACAGTAATCTTTTTCATCATCGCCGCCGTCTTCTGCTGGCAGGCTGGGAGGGAAACCAATCCCATCCTTGCGGGAGATCACCTCGGCCGCGTCGCGTTTTTCGATTCGGTACAGTGGATCCTTCTGCTCATCGCCGCCTGCGCTCTCGGTCTCGGCTCTCTTGCCTGCTTTGCCGTGATCGGCGTCGCAAATGTAATTATGGCTGAAGCTTGGGTTGAGATCGAGCCGCTTATGAATGAAGTACTTTCGGGCGAAGAACTCGAAATGGTCACAGACATTCTCTTAAACAAAGCAGGATTGGTCTTCGGAGTGATGGCAATTGCCTTCCTCATTGTTATGGCATCTTGCATATGGGGATGCATCATCCACCGCAGAAGAAGAATATACCTCAAGAGCTTCGAGGATTCGATAAACGAATACAACATCCAAAAGCCCGCCCCCTACACCGGCGCAATAGTATACGCAAGCATCAGCCTTTTTGGTATATTTACCAATCTCGATGCCTCCGCCTTTATGACGGGATTTTCATTCGCCTCTATTATCGGCACTCTCGCGCTCAACGGATACGTCATCGTCTCCGCCGTATGGATGGCACGGCTCCACCGCGACGAGCTCGCCAACAATGCGGAGATAGAAAACGAATCGGCTGTTTTGAATAATCTGATCTACGCATCTAAGATCGAATTTGAAAAGAAGCAGAAAGAGACTGAGGAAAATCAGTAAAACAACAGCTCCGACACGCGCACCTGCCATAAAGCAGGTGCGTAGTTGTATTCGCCTACGGCGAGTTTTATTGCTTTTCAGTGATATTCGCTTCGCGAGTTGCCTTGGCGAATATAATTCTTTTGCTTTTTGGTTCAAATTCAGGGAAACAAAGCAAATAGTAGTCGCACTCGTCGCAACAACACTCAAAGCCTTGCTCACCGTTGCCAAGACAAATGGGAGGCTCTCCGGGCGTGATTTCTACGCCGGTAATATCTATCACCTTTTTGGAAATATCTTTACTCATACTTTCACATTATCAGCATATAAAAAGTGCGCCCCAAAAGGAACGCACCGAAAAAATGCTTCCCCCTCAATTGTTGTCACACGAATTGCTCACCAATAACGGAATGAGAAAAGAGAGAAAACACTTTTTACCAAAAAAGTATTTCCCCGTTATTGGTCAAAAATATTCAATTCGTGTGACAAGTATATTTTACCACATTTCTGCCTATTTGTCAATAAAGCTTGAGAATTTGGCAAAAATATTATTGCTTTGGTATCTTTAATCAAGTCAGTAATTGTCAAGAAAATAGGACAGAGAACGAAAAATTCTCTGTCCTTTTCCTGTTGGTAAGGGCATATGCTCTATCACAGACACCAACAATCGTTATTATTTGATCTTTTCAAACGTGCTTCTTATCGCCTCTACGCTGCCCGTTGTGATATAGTAGGAATACTCAAACGCCTCGAAAGCCTTGAGCTTATATGTTATAAGCGGTGCGACGTAGTTTGTGGCGTTGTTGTGCGCGTCCTTCGAGCCGTTGTATTCGTGTCTGCCCGCAAGGAGGATCTCGACTATCGGAGTATAAACGCCAACGCCGTAGCCCGTGGGAGCGACCCACGCGCACCAGGTCTCCTTGGATTTCATATTGAAATACGCATCCGAATTGCCCGCCCAGAAAGGCAGATCCTTCTTCACCGTCAGCTCGTCGCCGCTCCATGCCTTGTCTCCGTTATAGAAAACAAAATCTGAAAGATAGCTTATCGTATAGAATGCCGGAAGCTCCTGATGGGCATTGCGGTGAGTATAGCCCGAGAAGTCTATAAATCGGTTATCGACCGCGATATGACCCTCGGCAATGGTGTAAGGTATTCTCCATATATGATGGCGTACGGGCGTTTTTCTGCGCCCAGTCGAGGGGTTGGCACTTGACCCAGATACTCTTACCGTCCTCGGCGATCTTAAAATCAACAAGCTTCGAGCGGTTGCCGTACTGATCTCCGCCCTGAACGGGATTGTAGCACCACATATTCTCTCCGTATTTCGCGGGCTTGTAGGGATCGCTGTCGGTTCCGTAATAGGATTGCTGAATGAGTCTGCCCGTATCGTGATCGTTGAGCAGATTGGTGATAGAATCGTCGCCGTCGGCGAGGTCCTCGAGATAGGAAACACCTCCGCCCCAGGTCAGTTTTACGCCGAGCTTGTATTTTCCGTCCGAGATATACGCGACGTCGGAGGTCGGCATTTCGCGCGACGATACGGCAATATCCTCAAGAAGCAGACTTGCGCTTTTGCCATTCAGCAGAGTGAATTTTACCGACGAAACCGAATCCGCAGTCTTGCCCTTGAGCGCATTATCAAAGAGCGAGGTAAAGTTCATTTTCTCACCCGGTTCAAGGAAAAATTCCTCGGTATATGCCGATCCGCCATAGACATACGTGATCTCGCCCCTCAGATATGCATCGGTCGAATAGGCTACGGAATAGGAATTGAATTCCTTTCCAACTGGAGTATCGAAATAATATGTCAACGACTCCCCGAAGCTGTAATAGTTATGCGCACCGCTCTCTGCGCCCTCGACTCTGTAGGATAAACCTGACGCAGTCTTATCCGATTCAAGCTTCACGGAAGGCTCTGCGATCAGCTCAAAATTTTCAGGTAGCGAGAGAACTGTATTTTCCTGTTTTTCCATATTATTTATATCCTCGATTCCGAGAGTTTCCTTGAAGAATGCCGCAAAAGCCGCATCGTAACCTGCGTCGGTGCCCGCGCAGATAAAGAGTCTTTCATCCGAAAGTGCAAGCACGAAAGCATCCGAGACGAGAGATGCGTAGTCTATGGGGTAAACGTCTTCCCTGTCGGTCTTTCCGAAAACGATCTCCTTTGCGGATTCCGATTTTTCGACCATAGTATCCTTCTTCATCTTGAGCGTGGTGCCCGTGACATCAGCATAAAGCTTGCTGAACCCGTATGCCGCATCATAGCTTGCGTCATTACTCGAAAAGATAAGAACATAATCCTTCGATATCTCCACACGGACCTCGGGCGCATCGGTCAACTCATTGCTCGAGATCTCACCGTCATCAGAAGCTACAGAACAACCAAGCTGAAAGATCATTGATAATACAATAAAAAATGTCAATACTTTTTTCATTTTGCTACCCCTTAGTGTGTTAGGTCTATTATATCACAATGAGGAAGAAAAATCAATATTATTGACAAAAAGGCTCCTTTATGGTATACTATAATTGTTAATGCTTATATGAAAGGAAAGGGTTTTGAGATGAGAGTTTTTGAAACTGTCGCCTTTAATTTGAACAAAATAAAATTCAAGGAAAACTACGGTTTTCTGACCTCTATTCTTGCGGAAAACGGCTTTTCCTATCCTGATCTGGGATTCTGCTTTACACACGGAAATACCGCTGTCGAAAAGATCAAAAGCAAGTTCCCCTCACTTACTCATTATTGCCGCGATGATGCTTTTTCCAGT
The DNA here is from genome assembly GCA_045535915.1 of Eubacteriales bacterium. Lineage (GTDB taxonomy): Bacteria > Bacillota > Clostridia > Oscillospirales > CAG-272 > CAG-390. The sequence goes on from JAZSMP010000193.1 coordinate 5,462, forward strand.
ATATCGCATAACAGCACAAAATACATCGCTGATGAGGACAAAAACGCATTTCTCTCAATCCTGCAAAAGGTACCTCATACCTACAATTTCGGCTTCATGACCGTCACTCTTGACAACATCGACTGGTACGGACGCGGCGCGGGCGAGGGCGTAAACCTCATTGAAGTTGATAAAAACACACGTGACATCTTCGACGCGCGCTATTACGGCAACTATGTGCAATTCAAAAAGCAATTTGATTACGGAAACAAGTATAATTTCGTGATCTTCTGCATTGAGCGATTCGGAGACGACAAAGAGCTTCTGCCCCTGCCGCCCGCATTTGAGGCGGTTATTTCCCGTCTCGGCAAGCCATATCACAGAGAATTGCAATGCGTTGGCGAAAAGGAAGAACGCGAGCATTGCGCCTCCGAAGCAAACAAGATCAGAGCAAGATTCAGCCGCGACATGTTCTCGGAACGCTTCAAGGATTTTGAGCGTACAACACCCGCGCGCGAGCGCACCTTTGAATCAGCCGTTGACGACATCACGCCTACAAAGGGTATTTCACCGAAAAAGGCTGTTGCCGCGCCCGCCAAAAAGCATGGATATAAATTCTTCTCATACGGGAGCGGTGAATATGAATACAGAAAAACCAATCGAAACAACCACACTTTCGTCGTTCGCTTTGTAGTTCCTCCGTTTACCCCCTTCCTCTTTTCCGATACAGAAGTTTTTGGATATAACTTCAAGGTACTGCTTCCGGGCGGCGATCAGATCAAGCCGAGAACGGATGATAGGATCACGGAGTACGCTGATATCTGTTTTTCCGCGGTGGATGAGCTTGAAGTCCTGCTTACAGACGAGCTTCTGACGTCTTTCGGCAGAACACCCGATTGGTATAAATAATATTTTCCTAAGCAAGGAGGTCACGGATCATGAAAAGACCGCTATGTATCATTCTCGCGCTGATGACAGCCGTATCGATCTGCGGATGCGTTGGTATCGGGGACGGAAATATGTTCGGCGATATTTCGTCATCTCAAAGCACACCGTCATCGGTTTCAAGCGAACTCAGCCATATAGAGCATGTCGGAAAGGTTCCCGCATCTTTTGCCGGCATCATTTCGGATGATATTTTCGGCTCGGGAGATATTTCGGGCGAAAAGGTAATAAAAATGCAAGTCGGCGATAACTCGACCGATTTCCAGACATACGACATCTACGGAAAAAAGCTTGCAAGCTTTTCATTCGACAATGAAAACGGCACCCGCTCGACAGAGCTCTATCCCGTTTCGGGCGACTGCTATATTTCCGTTTCCTGTTTTTCCGATCACAACATTTCCCAAGGTGGGAACGGAGCAAACGGGGATAAAAGCGTCAGTACGGCTACCGTCTTCACAAGATTCAACGCAAGCGGAGATATCATCGCTCAGACACAGTCTGACGATCAGCTTTATCTCTATCTTTCCTCATTTTTGGAAACAGATGACGGATATCTTTTGGTCGCCGAATGTGAAGATACCGCATACAAGACTGTGGGGTTACACGGCTCTACCGATATCGTCATATTCAAGCTTGACCGAAATTGCAATATCATTAAGACCAAAAGGATCGTCGGCAGCGATTATGACTCGCTCTCACGTGCCGGCGCGGAATACTCTGACGGCATTCTTCGTCTATATATCCGCGCTCAATCCTCGGACGGTGACTACCCCGCCGACGGCTTCTGGATATTTGAGCTTGACCGCGATCTTGAGATAATCGAAAAGACCGCAACCGAATACAAGGATATTCCCGACAAAACTCTCGGCACGATCGGCGGCAAAACTATCCACGACATTACCGAGTTTGACCCCGATTTTGACGCGGGAGGCGTCAGCAGTATTATTGAATATGACGACTTCGTTCTCATCATATCCACGCACGCCACGGGTATTTATGAGAATATGCCGATATATATAAGTTCATTTTGGTATTACACCGAAACGGTATATTCCGCATACTCGAAGGACGGCAAGCTGATTTGGCGCAGCGCGGTCGATTCCACCCGATACGATCTGTATGAACAGCCGGAATAAAAAATCAAGGCAGATGCACTTGCATCTGCCTTGATTTTTTATTCTTCAACGTAATGGATCGCGCTGACGCATCCGTCCGAGATACCGAACATGAGCTGAATCTCGCCGTCGGTGTAGATAAGTGCGCCCGAGGCGTTTTCGGTGAAATCATCACCGTAGGTCTCAATAACAGCCTCGCGTCCGTCGCCGATCGTGATGCCCTCGGGGGTCGATACGCTGTCATCTGTCAGAACGATCTTGACGATCTTGTTGACGCCGTTTTCATTGACGGTATTGAACTTGAATCCCGCGTAGGTATACTCACGGTCGGGCTCGGCACCGCCGCCGCAGGAGGGAGTTTCAACAAGGTTCTGAGCCTCGCCGAGAGCAGATACGACCGCGTTCGCCTCTCCGCCTACCTTAATCTCAACCTCTCCCGACTTGAATACGTAGCTTGAAATTTCCGAGCCGCCATTGCATCCGACAAGGCAGACGAGGGTCATAAGCACAAGTGCCAAAGAGATAAATTTTTTCATTACTTTTCTCCTGATTTTTCTTTATAATATGCGTCGATACGCGCGCCCCAGAGCGCGGAAAGCTCCGCGTCGTCTCTGTGATCGGTAAGTCCGTGGTTTTCAGCAAGTATCTTGCCGAAATAGGAGGTCACCTTCTCCGCGCCGTAGACGTTGAGGTGGAGACCCTTATCATAGGTGTCGGTCGACCAATCAAGTCCGATCTCATCGTCCTTTCCGATCATCGAATAGTAAACAAGACCGTTCTTTTCAGCGTAATCGGCCATCTGCGCGTCCCATTCGGGATACCAATAGTATCTGATCGAGTTTGTCGGCGCCTTGACGAGGATCAGCTCAACTCCCTTTTCCTCGCAGAGCGCAGCCATTTTATCGAGATACTCCATCGCGCGCTTCGGAAGCACGGTATTCAGAAGATCATCCGGCTTTCTCGTATCCGAGGTATCGACGGGGTCAATATGAGTCTGCATAAGGTAGCCCTGGTGCGTGATATCTTGGTGCTTATTGAAGGCGTGCTTAAAATCGTCCGAGTCAAGCTCACTCCATCTGCCGTGGTAACGCAGAATGGGAAGGAAATACGAGAGGAGCGATTCGTCCTCCGTCATCGAAGCCTTGATAGCATCCAGCTTGTGCTTCGACCACTCCATATCCTCAAGCGACATACGGCTGATAGACTCACTCGGAGTTTCTCCGTAATGAAGCGCAAGGACGTTGAAAACGACCGCCTTCGGCGTTTCCTTTTCGAGAGTTTCCTCAAGGATGTGATAGGACTGCCATACCGTCTGCTGTGACGAGCCGCGGACATAGGAGGTGATGCCGTACTCCTCAAATAGAGTCGCGGGGACAAAGCCCTCGTAGATCTCGCAGTCGCCGATAAAGATGACGTCGTGCGGGTCGGTCGTGTCATAGTATCCGCAAAGCAGATGCGCCTCGCGGTTGTCGTGGCGCGCATCCTGAAGGACGGCAC
>JAZSMP010000096.1:0-9001 GCA_045535915.1 Eubacteriales bacterium
AAGGTGGATGCGGTTCATTTTGCCGTCGGGATCGGGATTGGGGATAGCCGAGAAGAGCGCCTGCGTGTAGGGGTGCAGAGGATTATCGAAGATATCCCGTTTTGCGCCGAACTCCATCATCTTGCCGAGGTACATAACTCCGACCTTGTCCGAGATGAACTTGACGACCGAGAGATCGTGCGAGATGAAGAGGTAGGTCAGGTTCATCGAGCGCTGAAGATCCTTGAGCAGATTGATGATCTGCGCCTGGATCGAAACGTCGAGCGCCGAAACAGGCTCGTCGCAGATGACGAGCTCGGGCTTGACCGAAAGTGCGCGCGCGATGCAGATTCTCTGACGCTGACCGCCCGAGAACTCGTGGGGATAACGTTCGTAGTAGTAGTCGCGCAGACCGCATTTTTCCATAAGATCGAGGACGTATTCCTTGACCTCGGACTTGGGGACGATGCCGTGAACGAGCACGGGCTCGGAGAGGATATCGCCGACAGTCGCGCGGGGAGGAAGCGAGGAATAGGGGTCCTGGAAGATGATCTGCATCTTTGTGCGCAGATCGCGGAGCTCTTTTCCCTTTAACTCGGCAATATTCTGACCTTTGAAGTAGATCTCGCCGCCGTTTGAGGGATGGAGGCGGAGGATGGTGCGTCCGAGAGTGGTCTTGCCGCAGCCCGATTCGCCTACGATGCCGAGCGTTTCGCCTGCTTTCAGCTTGAAAGAGATGTCGTTTACGGCAACGAGTTCCTTGGTGGGTTTGCCCATAAGCGTCTTTTCAAGCACGAAGCGCTTTTCAAGATTGCGGACTTCGAGTATCGCCTCGGGGTCGGGAGGGAGGATATTCTTGTTTTCGTCAGACATTTATTCTTCCTCCTTTCCGTAGAGGTGGCAGGCAACGTAGTGTGTGGGACTTACCCGGATCATGCCGGGGTAGTCGCCCGAGCATTTTGCCGTGCAGCGGTCGCATCTTTCCTTGAAGTAGCAATGCGAGGGCATATTGACGGGGTTGGGGACGTTGCCGGGGATGTTGAAGAGTGTGTCGGAATCCGAATTCATAGTCGGCTTCGACTTCTGCAGACCGATCGTGTAGGGGTGGCGGGGATCGTGGAAGATCTCGGATACCGTGCCGCGTTCAATGACCTTGCCCGCATACATAACGACGACGTAGTCAGCCATTTCCGCGATAACGCCGAGGTCGTGTGTGATGAGCATTATCGAGCCGTTGATCTTGGTCTTAAGATCGCGGAGAAGATCGAGGATCTGCGCCTGAATGGTAACGTCGAGAGCCGTTGTGGGCTCGTCGGCGATGATGAGACGGGGATTGCAGGCGAGAGCCATAGAGATCATAACTCTCTGACGCATACCGCCCGAAAGCTCGTGGGGGAAGGATTTATACACGCGCTCGGGAGCCGCGATGCCGACGAGCTCGAGCATTTCGAGCGACTTTGCCTTTGCAGATTCCTTGGTTGCGCCGGGGATATGGATGAGGGTTACCTCGTCGAGCTGTTCGCCGATGGTGAAAACGGGGTTGAGGGAGGTCATCGGCTCCTGGAAGATCATCGAGATCTGATTGCCGCGGATGCGGTGGATCTCTGACATCGGCATTTCTGCGATATCGTAGACCTTACCGTCATTCGAGCGGAAGCGGATGGAGCCTTCAACGATCTGTCCCGTGGGTCCCTGCAGGAGGCGCATAACCGACATGCTTGTGACCGACTTGCCGCATCCCGATTCGCCGACAACGCCGACTGTCGAGCCCGCGGGGATCTCGAAGGATACGCCGTTTACGGCCTTGACAACGCCCTGATCGGTGAAGAAGTAGGAGTGAAGGGAGTCGATCTCGAGGATATTCTGCGGATCCTTCATCTCGGTGAGGTATTCGGATTCGTCGCATTTGCGGAACTTCTTCGCCTCAAGCTCGCGCATAACCTTGGCGTTTGCCTTGGCGATGGCGCGGACTTCCTTTCGCGAAAGATAGTGTCCGGATGCGTTTTTCTTTCCTTTATTATTAATAGCCATAGATTCTTACCTCCTTTGCTTGGGGTCGAGCGCATCGCGCAGACCGTCACCGACAAAGTTGAAGCCGAGAACGGCGATGATGATGCAGAGACCGGGAGGTCCCCAGACGTTGAAGAAGTTCTGGAGAATGTTCGAGTCCTCGGCTACGATGTTGATCATCGTTCCCCAAGCCGCGTAGGGCGCGCGAACGCCCATGTTGAGGTAGGAGAGCGATGCCTCGTAGAGGATCATGCTACCGAGGGAGAGGGTCATCGAAACGATCAGCTGGGGCATTACGTTCGGGATAAGATGCTTGAAGATCTTACGCGAGGTCGAATAGCCCATAGCCTCAGCCGCTACCATATATTCCTGCTCGCGCAGAGAGAGGATCTGTCCGCGGACGAGGCGGGCGGTTCCGGGCCACGAGAAGAGGGTCAGGAACGCCATAAGGAAGTAGATTCGATGGTTTGCGGCGACGTTTGCCGAGTCGAGAAGAGTGGAGATGATCAGAAGAATCGGGAAGCCGGGCAGGCACATAAGGATATCGCAGATACGCATGATGACGTCGTCGATGACTCCGCCGAAATAGCCTGCGATGCCGCCCAGCACTACGCCGAGGATGTTGATCGCGAATACCGCGATGAAGGATACCGCGAGCGAGATGCGTCCGCCGTACATAAGACGGGTGAAGACGTCGCGGCCGTCCTTGTCGGTGCCGAGGATGTGCTCGGACGAGGGAGCGGCGAGGGCGTTGATCTCCTTGCCGGTCTCGACGATCTGATAGAAGGAGTGAGTCTCGCCGTTTTCCTCGTATGTAACAAGGGTGTAGGTGTATTCGGTCTTACCCGAGAAGTCCTGCTGCGTTTCGCCCCAAACGGGGTAAACGACGGGTCCGAGCCAGCAGAAGAGGAAGAGTCCGACGATCATAAGAAGTCCGACCATTGAAAGCTTGGAGCGGAAGAAACGGCGCGCCACCATCATTCCGGGCGACATCAGCTTGATGTTTTTATCAAGAGGCTCGTTCTCGGTCGCGGGGGTAATTACTTTTTCGTTTTCCTGTGACATTATAATTACCTCCTTTACTTGGTGAGCTTGACGCGCGGGTCAACGATAACGTACATAAGGTCGGCAAGGAGCACGCCCATAACAGAGAGGAGCGCGAGGAACATATTGTACCCCATAATGAAGGGGATGTCCGCCTGCATCATTGCCTTGAACGCTACGTTACCGATACCGGGCAGGTCAAAGACCTGCTCGGTTATGATAGCTCCCGAAAAGAGCGAGGGGAGAAGTCCCGCAAGCGAGGTTACAAGGGGAATCAGAGTATTGCGGAAGGCGTGCTTGTTGATAACGACGCTTTCTTTTAAGCCCTTTGCGCGCGCGGTTCGGATGTAATCGGAGTTGAGAACTTCAAGCATATTCGTTCTGGTCATTCTCATTCGTCCGCCGATAGAAAGGATAACGACGGTCAGTATCGGAATGAACATATGCATAAAGTAGTCGCCGAGGAGGGCGAGTCCTGTGTTCGACGCGGTTGCGTCAACGAGTCCCGAGGGCGGGAAGAGGGCGAGCTTGTTTGCGAGGAAGTCCTTGAGCACCTGTCCGAAGAAGAAGGAGGGAAGCGAGATGCCTATCATTACCGCAACGGTAACAACGTAGTCGCGCACAGAATACTGATGCGTTGCCGCCGTGATACCAAGGGGGATGGCTATCATAAACTCAAAGACCGTCGCGATCAAGGCTACGGCGAAGGATACGCCCATATGGTCGACGATAACGTCGATAACGGGCGCGCCGTACTTGAAGCTTGTGCCGAAATCGAACTTGACGAGCTTGCCGAGCCAATTGAAGTATCCTTTAAGAATACCCATAAAGCTGTCATCCTCAAGGCCGTAGAGCTTTTTCATATTCTCGACAGTCTCCTCGGGGATGGTGGCACCGCCCTGGTTCATCTCCGCGATCTTGCCTTCAATGAAGCTGACGGGCATACAGCGGATCAATACGTAGATGATCAGCGAGACGCCAAGCAGGATCAGGATGGCAAGCGCGAGTCTTTTTACAATATACTTAAACATTTTTCTGCCTTATTATTTAGCAAAGTCGATTTCCCAGATCTTATCAAGGGGAGAGGTGTAGGGGTTGATCTCTGCGGGGAGAGAATCCTTGCTGATAACGTTTGCGTTGTAAGCGTAGAGAACCTTACGCTGATATACGGGAAGCTCGATCGCAAGGTCGAGGACGTAACCCATAGCGGTCTTGTAGAGAGCGGAACGCTCGGCGCGGTCCTCAATCTCACGGGCGTCGTCGATGACGTCGCTGAGCTTCGAAAGGATCTGAGTCTCCTCGGGATAGGATGCGGGGGATGCGAGGATCTCGCGGTAACCCCACGCGAGTGTGCTGGTTGCTGTGGAGTTCTTGTGGTAGACCTGATACATATCGGGGTCAACGGTGGTTCCCCAAGCTGCTGCCCAGACTGCGAGCGAGCCGGTGGAGAGCTTTGTGAGTGCCTGAGTATCCGGAACTACTTCAATATTCCATCCGCATTCGTTGAGAAGGTCAGCCGCGGACTGGAAGGTCTGGTAGGTGGGGTGATCGGTGAGGTTCGAGCCTGCAATGGTGAACTTGATCGAGAGTGCGGGATCGCCTGCGGAAACGCCTGCGAGCTCCATATATTCGAGAACAGATTCTTTTGCCTTCTCGCGGTCGAAGGAGATTGCGGGGTAGTCGTGGAGGTTATCACGGCTATTGTTGCCGCTTGCGTCCTTGGGGAATGCCCAGGAAACTGTGGACATAGGCCAGTAGATGGTCTCTGCCATACCGGTCGAGTAGTATGAGAGGGCGAGGGAGGTGTTCATTGCGGACATGATAGCCTTGCGGACGTAGATGTTCGGAACCTTGCCCGCGTTGATACCGATATAACCGTAACCGAGCTGATCGGTGTAGGTCTTCTCGATACCCTTGGACGCCATACCGTTGATGAGGTCGATGTTAGCCTGAGTGAACTGAGGAGTTACGAAGTGTACCGAGCCTGCTTCGAGTGCGGAGATAGCGTTGGAGGCGGAAACTACCTGGTAACGAACCTTCTCGATCTTGGGCGCGCCCATAAGGAAGGAGTTGTTGGCCTTGAAGTGAACGACGTTGTCCTTGAAGAAGTCGCCCTCATCGGGAGTGTCGCTGTTGTCTTTATCGCTGACCTTGTACGCACCTGCGCCCATAGGGAGCTTGATGTTTCTGGGGGACTGGATAACGTCCTTCATATAACCGAAGGAAGCGTAATCAACGCCGAAGTTGTTCTGTGCGATATCAACGGTGTAGCCCTCTGCATAGTAGTGCTGGGGAGCTACCGAGAATGCGAAGTTCCAGATAGCCTTGGGGTCGGTGCCGCTTATGGTGATCTGGAGAACGTCGTATTCTTCAGCATTTACGGGCTTGCCGTCAGAGTCGTGCTGGTGAGCAACGGTGTAGGTGCCGTTCTGAGCGGTAACGGTCTGGGTATCGGTGGTGTGGCCGAGGGAGACGATACCCGCGATATTGGGAACGGTGAGCTCACCGTCCTTCATGTTGGCACGGAGAATGACTTCCTTTGCCTTTGCGGCGTAGTTGGTGCGGAGCTCGTTTGCGGTTGCCCAGTAGGAGAGGATGATGTCGAGCTCCTGCTCGATCTTCGAGTTGTAAACGTAGTCGATCGCGCTCTGCATATCCTTAACTACGTCGGAGTTGTAAAGACGGGTGACCTTTTCGATCTGGGACTTGATATCCTTGTTGGTTGCGGGATCCTTTGCGTATTCAACGGTTACGTAGCCTTCTGCGTACATGAAGGAGGTAACCTCGTCGAACTCGCCTGTGGACTTGTAGGGCTCCTCAAGGTATGCTTCCTTAGCGGAGATATAGTCGGTGCCGAGCTCTTCCTTGAAGAGGCGAAGAGCTTCGTTGTAGTCATCAAGAAGGTTTGCGTTGGTAACCTCGGAGGGGTTGTTGGAGATAGCGTTAACGTAGCCCGAGGAGAGGGAGTGGCTGTTTATAGCGGCAACCATCTTATCGTAGTCAGCGCTGTAGCTTCCCGCGGTCTGGGTCTTGCCGACGGAGCGGAAGAGGTTGATGAGCTCGTTGAGACGGTTCTGAGCACGGTCATTAGCGGCACTTGTGATGGTGTCGTCAACGTTTGTGGAGTCTGAACCGATGGTCTGTGTGCGGTAGTCCTGAAGACCTACGATATCGGTCGAGTACATGGTGGAAGAACCGGTGTAAACGGGATCGAGGTAAACGTAGAGGTTGAAGAGGACGTCCTCCATGGTCAGCGGGTGACCGTCTGAGTAAACGATATCGTTCTTGAGGACGAAGGTGTAGGTGGTCTTGTCGGTTGCGGCGTCGTAGGTCTGAACGTAATCAAGAACTGCAACTGCGTGGTCCTTACCGAATGCGACCTTGACGTCGCCGTTCTCGTAGTTAGAGCCGAGCATACCGATCTGGGTCATGCCGACGATGTTGGCATCGGCGCCGGTGGTCGAGAAGAAGGGATTGAAGAGACCGTCGAGGTCCTCGGTCATGATAACGAGGGCATCGGGAGCTTCGGTCTTCTTTCCGCAAGCGGTGGTTGAAGCAAGCACGCCGAAGAGCATTACGGCGGCAAGCATCAATGAGAGAATTCTCTTTGACATTTTGTTTTCCTCCAAAATATATTTCTAAAATTTTTATCAGTTGATGAAGGTGAGAGTGATCTCGCCGGTTGTTTCATCCTTGGCGATGGATATCTTGGTGTCTGCGCCCTCAGCAAGAGAGACGGTGATGCCCGAGATATCAATGCCGCGATTGCCGCCGTTTCCGACGAGCGTTCCCAGTGTGTATTCCTGCGGGTAGATGTCGCCCGAGATGACGAAGTTTGAGCCCGAAACGCTTACGTTTTCGAGGGTGGCGTCATCCGAGAGAGTACCGCAGAGGAGTCCGAAGACGGGGGACTGCATACGCGATCCCGCGCCGAGAGTGTAGCTGATGTTTTCAAACGCGATGTCCTTGATCACGGCGCCCGCAGAGATCGAGCCGAAGAGACCGCCGTTCGTCTTGGAGTTATCTGCCTGAATGAAGCTGATGTTAGAGAATTTGTGGCCGTTTCCGTAGATCTTACCGGTGAAGGCACCGCCCGCGAGAGCCGCGGACCAGTTTACTCCGGTGAAATCAAGGTCGGCTTCAATGTAGTAGCAACCCGAAAGCTTGGTTGCCGCAAACTGCTTTGCGTTTGTGATGCGGTACCATTCTCCGTCTGCAAATTCTGTGTAGAGAACTATCTTTTCTGTCGCGCTGACGCCGTGCTCATAGTCGATCTCGCCCGTGAGAGTGCCGGTGACGGGCTGTGTCATAGCCTCGTCGAGATAAGCGCCGCGGAAGGTCTTGCCGTCGATTGCGGGGAAGTCCTTCATGTCGAGCTTGCCGGTCTCGGTGTTCCATTCGGGCAGATCGAGGGAGATGAGGTTTTCGGAATCGTAGAGCTCGTATGCGCCGGAGGCGTTCTTTACGTAGAACTCAAAGTTGAAGTAGGGGATCCATGCCGCATAGAGGGTCATGAAGGGAGCCTCGGAGCTGTGATTTCCATCGGGAACTTTCATGAGGTCGCTCTCGAAGTTCCAGAGCCCCGAGTAGGTATAGCCCTGCTCGAGTCCCGAGACCGAGGTGGGCACGCCGTAAGAGTCGAGGGGATTACCCGCCTCGTCCGTGCGGGGAGTGCATTCGCGGTACCAGCCCGCAAAGAAGCATCCGTTCTTGGAAACGCTGAATGCGCGGTCTCCGCGGCGGCTGTCATCGGGGGTGATAAGCTTGATCAGCTTGTTTCCTGCCGAGTCGCTCTTTGCATCAGCGAGGCTGAAAACGTCGATGACCTGCACGTTTTCGGTGTTCGCAAAGGCGCCGCCGCAGGGGTCGAAGCGTACGCTTACGGTGTAGCCCTCGCGGTCGAGCTCCTCATAGGGCAGTTCCCATTGGGAACAGCCCGTAAGGATGCAGAGGACTGCTGTAGCCGCCGCGAGAAGTGATATAAGCTTGAATTTAGTCATTTTTGTCATTTTCGTCTTTTGCTTCTCCTTCCTCTGCAGATTCTTTCTTCTTCTCAGCCTTGTCACGTCTTGCGTGGACGCTGTCGATGATGATGATGGTGACGACAACAGCCGCAAGGATAGAGGTGAGTACGATCAGGATAATAGTTGTGAGATCGAGGCCGCCTTCTTCTCCGCCGTCATCGGGAGGAGTGGTGTCCTCGGGATTCTCAAGAGTGAGAAGCTTTTCGATTCTGTCCTCAGCCTCTGTGAGCTTCGAGTAGTTGGTTACGAGTGCGCGCTGCTCGATGGTCGAGATCGCGTCGTAAGCGGCGCGAGCCTCTTCAACGAGCGCACGGTCGTCAAGGGATACCGTCTCGGGGAGGCTTTCGATCAGGGCGATCGCCGCGAGAGTGATATCGTCGGCAGCAGCCGCACCGAGTACGACGGTGTCGAAATACTGACCGAGTACGAAGGAATCGTAATTCTTACCGTTTGCGGGGTAGACCATCGTGATCGGGTTTTCGATGTGGCCGATGTAGTCGATGAAGTTTGCGCCGTAGTAGACAACGTAGGGAGCGTCAGCGGCGTTCCACATAAAGTGGTCAACGATTCCGAGACCGGAAAGAGTAAATTCATTACCGTTCTGATCAACGAAATCATATTCGCCGGTGGCGGGGATATTTTCGAATGAAGAATAGTAGTTGTAATCGAATTCTTCCTCAAGGATCGGAGCATTATAGCTCTTGAAGGTTACGAGAGAGAGGTTTTCGCAAGCGAAGAATGCCTTATGGCCGATTGCGTTAAGCTCCTTCGGAAGAGACACACTCTTGACGTCACTGCCTGCAAAGGACATAGCCGAAAGCCTTACGGTACCCTCGGCAACTTCCGCGTTCTTGCCCTCGCCGGCGTAGGTGATGAGCTCAAGGCCGTTCGGTACTCGGCGGTGGAGCGAGCCCGCGATAACGGTTACGTTCTCGGAAAGATCG
>JAZSMP010000213.1:0-6611 GCA_045535915.1 Eubacteriales bacterium
CACCGAACGGAAAATTTTATACTTATTTGCCGCTCTTAAGGTCGTTCTCGTACTTTTCGACCATCTTCTTTACCATCTGACCGCCGATGGAGCCTGCCTGACGTGCAGTGATATCACCGTTGTAGCCCTGGTTAAGAGTTACGCCAACCTCGTTAGCTGCCTCGTTCTTGAACTGCTCAAGATACTGCTTGGAATTCTTGTTAGACATTTTGAAATTCTCCTTATGCTTATAGCATTAACTTCTTTTCTTGGGGTGCAATCGCGCGCGTTTCTCTTGCGGCTGCGCTTGCTGCCGACGTGCGTGCGAATGCGAATCTATATCAATTGAGCCCGCACGCCGGTCTTGCCCATGAGATTCGGTTGCCGCGTTTTCTCCGCGCCGCCGACTTGCGTTCTCTGCTAATATTGTTCACCGCAAGAGAAATTATATGAATTCCTTTTTTTGAGAATATTTCGGCATCAAATTTGCTTTATTTTTATCAGAACGGTTGACAAAACTTGTTTTTTAATTTATAATTAATACAATAAATAACAAATTTGGAGGATCACTGAATGAAACTTTCAATTCGCATTCTTACCGCCATTCTGGCGATCATTATGCTCGTCCCCGCGGCTGTGTCATGTGCTAACACCAACGACCCCGAAGATACCGGGGACAACGCAATCACCACCGCTCCCGATGCAGGCAATCAAGGTTCGAATCAGGCGAACGAGGAAGTAACAGACTATGCGGCATCCAACATACCCGCTGACCTGAAGTTCACAGGCGAGACCATAAAGTTCCTTTGCTGGGACGTTGAGCATCCCGAATTCTACGTTGAAGACTCCAACGGCGAATCGGTAAACGACGCTCTTTACACCAGAAACGAGCGCGTTCAGGCACAGTTCGACATCACCCTTGAGTTCACCGATACTCTCGGTAACTACAGCAAGCAGACACAGTCCATCTCCGAATGTCTCACCAGCGCTCAGTCCGGAGCTGACAGCATTAACGTTTTCGCGGGCTACTCTATGACCGGTGCTACCCTTATGACCCAGGGTCTTGCTCAGGACCTTACCCAATACGAGATCATCGAGTTCGATAAGCCCTGGTGGCCCGAGACACTTATTTCCAAGGCTACTATCAACGACGGTATCTACTTTGCATCGGGTGACATATCCACCAACTACCTTTATATGATGTACGGTGCCTTCTTCAACAAGGATATGTTCACCGATATCCACGGCGACCACAACGTTCTTTACGATCTCGTTTACGATCAGCAGTGGACACTCGACAAGCTAATCGAATACTCCACCGGCGTATACCTTGATACCAATGGCGACAACGCAAAGAATCAGGGCGACCGTTTCGGTTTCACTACCATCAACATTCATTTTGACTCCTTCTACACCGGCTCCGAGCTCTCCACCGTCATCACCGGCGAGGACGGCAAGCTTATCCTTTCCGAGGACTTCTACTCTCAGAAGGCTACCGACCTTGTAAACAAGGTTTGCGCGTTCCTCCACGATTCGGGCGAAAGCTGGATCCTCAAGAACGAGGAGATCTTCTCCCAGGATCAGGCTCTCTTCACCATCGACCGCGTACGTCTCGCATCGAGAGCACTTAAGGACGTAGACTTCTCCTTCGGTATTCTTCCCATTCCGAAGTACGATCTCGATCAGGAAGACTACAGAACTTGTATGGCATTCCCCTACACGACCTACGTACTCTCTGTTGCGGCTCCCGCAGCTGAAGCAGCAGCGGCAACTCTCGAGCTCCTTGCATACCAGGGTTACCTTCTTGTAACTCCCGCACTCTTCGAGGAATCCATGAAGCTCAGATATGCAGACGCAGGCGATGACTCTATGATGTACGACATCATCCGCAAGTGCGTTGTCATCGACCTTGGCAGACTTCTCACCACTCAGGTCAACAACTACTCCTACAACATCTTCCGCGATGCTGTCAACGCTAACGCTGCAGGTTCTTGGGACTCTGCAAAGAAGGCAAACGGCAGACTCTTCGAAAAGAGAATTGAAGCTGTAAACAAGGATATTGACAAGCTCGGTTAATGCCCTGATACATACAAAATGCTGTACCGCACCGCGGTACAGCATTTATTTTCCCTGTTTTTCGTTCAAATTGCAAAAAAGCAATTGACAAATGTTGCATTTTGGTGTATAATATTAGTAACTATATTAATAATGGAGGATTATGAAATGAAGCTTTCAATTCGCATTCTTACCGCCATTCTGGCGATCATTATGCTTGTCCCTGCGGCTGTGTCGTGTGCTAACACCAACGACCCCGAAGATACAAAGGGCAATGCAATCACCACTGCTCCCGAAGCAGGCAATCAGCAGACCGACCCCACAGAAGCAGAGACAGAAATCGTTTCCAACATTCCCGCAGACCTCAAGTTTGAGGGCGAGACCGTAAAGATCCTTTACTGGCAGGACGTCGAGAACCCCGAGTTCTTCGTTGAAGACACCAACGGCGAATCGGTAAACGACGCCATCTACACCAGAAACGAGCGTGTTCAGGATCAGTTCGGTGTCACTCTCGAATACGTTGGCACTCCCGGTAACTACAACAACCAGGCTGCATTCATCAGCACCTGTACCAACAGCACCCAGTCGGGTTCAGACGCTCACGATATTTTCGCGGGCTACTCTATGACCGGCGCGACCCTTATGACAAAGGCTCTTGCTCAGGACCTTACCCAGTACGAGATCATTGAGTTTGACAAGCCCTGGTGGCCCGAGACCCTTATTTCCAAGGCAACCATCAAGGATTCTATCTACTTCGCATCCGGCGATATCTCGACCAACTACCTTTATATGATGTACGCCGCCTTCTTCAACAAGGATATGTTCATCGACCTTCATGGAGACCACAACGTACTTTACGACCTCGCTTACGATCAGCAGTGGACTCTTGATAAGCTCATCGAATACTGCACCAACGTATTTCTGGAGCAGAACGGCGACGACCAGGCAAGCCAGGGCGACCGTTTCGGTTTCGTTACCACCAACATTCACTTCGACGCCTTCTATACCGGATCCGAGCTCTCTACGGTCGTTACCGATGAAAGCGGTTCCCTTATCCTTTCCGAGGACTTCTACTCTCAGAAGGCTACCGACCTTGTAACCAAGGCTTGTGCATTCCTCCACGACTCCGGAGAAGCTTGGATTCTCAACAGCTCCACAATCTTCTCGCAGAATCAGGCACTCTTCACCATCGACCGTGTACATCTTGCATCGAGACACCTCAAGGACGTAGACTTCTCCTTCGGTATTCTTCCCATTCCGAAGTACGACCTTGATCAGGAAGACTACAGAACCTGTATGGCATTCCCCTTCACCACCTACGTACTCTCTGTTGCAGCTCCCGCAGCTGAGGCAGCAGCAGCAACTCTCGAGCTCCTCGCATACCAGAGCTATCTCCTCGTAACCCCCGCACTCTTTGAGGAATCCATGAAGCTCAGATATGCAGATGCAGGCGATGACTCTATGATGTACGATATCATCCGTAAATCGGTTGTTATTGACCTTGGCAGACTTCTCACCACTCAGGTCAACAACCTCTCCTACAGCATCTTCCGCAATGCAGTCAACAACAACACTGCAGGTTCCTGGGACTCCGCCAAGAAGGCGAACGGCAAACTCTTCGAAAGGATGATCGACGCTGTAAACAAGGATATTGACAAGCTCGGCTGATAACCGAATATACACCAAAATGCTGTACCGCCCCGCGGTACAGCATTTATTTTGGCTATTTTCAATTAAAAAGCAAAAAAGTAATTGACAAATGCTTCATTATCGTTTATAATAATTAAGTATATTAAAAAATCTCAATTTCGCAAAGGATAAAGAAAAATGACACTTTATGAAGAACTTATCGCGCGCGGTCTTGTAGCTCAGGTCACGGACGAGGCGCATATCAGTGACATGATCAATAACGGCAAAGCCACCTTTTACATCGGCTTTGACCCCACGGCAGATTCCCTCCACGTCGGCCACTTCATGGCTCTCTGCCTTATGAAGAGACTTCAGATGGCAGGCAACAAGCCCGTCGTTCTCATCGGCGGCGGCACTGCTATGATCGGCGATCCCTCGGGACGTACCGACATGCGCTCGATGATGACCCGCGAGACCATTCAGCACAACTGCGACTGTTTCAAGAAGCAGATGGAGCGATTCATCGAGTTCGGCGAAGGCAAGGCTATCATGGTCAACAATGCAGACTGGCTTCTCGACCTCAACTACGTTGACGTGCTCCGCGAGGTCGGCGCTTGCTTCTCGGTCAACAATATGCTCAGAGCCGAGTGCTACAAGCAGAGAATGGAGAAGGGGCTCTCCTTCCTTGAATTCAACTATATGATCATGCAGTCCTACGACTTCTACTATCTCTAACAGAAGTACGGCTGCAACATGCAGGTCGGCGGCAACGACCAGTGGTCGAACATGCTCGGCGGCACAGAGCTTATAAGACGTAAGCTCGGTAAGGATGCTCACGCAATGACCATCACTCTTCTCCTCAACTCCGAGGGCAAGAAGATGGGTAAGACCGCATCGGGCGCAGTCTGGCTCGACCCGAACAAGACCACTCCCTACGATTTCTACCAGTACTGGAGGAACGTTGAGGACGCCGACGTACTCAAGTGCATCCGTATGCTCACCTTCCTGCCGATGGAGCAGATCGAGGCTATGGACAGCTGGGAGGGCAGTCAGCTCAATACCGCGAAGGAGATCCTCGCATACGAGCTTACAAAGCTCGTTCACGGCGAAGAGGAAGCAAACAAGGCACAGGCAAGCGCGAAGGCTCTCTTCGGCGCAGGCGCTGATGCAGATATTCCCACGGCTGAACTTGCTGAATCCGATCTCATCGACGGCGCGATCGACATTCTCACCATCCTCGTCAAGGCAGGACTCGTACCCTCGAAGTCCGAGGCACGCCGTGCGGTTGACCAGGGCGGAGTTACCGTTGAGGGCGAGAAGGTCACCGACATCAAGGCAGTTTATACTGCAGATACACTTAAGAACGGCATCGTTGTCCGCAGAGGCAAGAAGGCGTTCAAGAAGGTAGTTCTGAACTAAATAAGCACAAAAACGGCAGTTCGGTTGATGGACTGCCGTTTTTGAGTGCAGAGTTAAGAGTGCAGAATGCAGAGTTAGGGTGAATTTCCTCGCAAGCGAGGAAATTTCCATTTTTATAAAAAGGTCAAAAGTTTGATCAAACTTTTCAAAGTTTGCGGATTCTCAAGGCAGAGCCTCGTACTAATGCGAAAGCTTCAGCTTTCGCTTCCACGCTTCAAACAGGGGAAGCTCCGCTTCTCCTGTTTGGGCAGAGTCAATACTTCCCGAATGTAGGGAAGTATTGCGCTCTGTCACCCCGCGCGCTATGCGCGCAATGCCGCACAAAATTTTTTGCTTGCAAAATAGCAGCCTTTATGATATAATTATAATAAAAACGGTAACTGAAATGAAGAAGAATAAATTTTTCAAAAAGCTGTTCAGGAAGAAAATGACACTCGGACAAGCAATCCTATTCCTCATTGTCGGAGCGATACTCGGCACGGTGTTCACCTTCGGTCAGCAGTATTGGAAGGCGCCGATAGAACGCGAAGAGGCAATTACTGTAGAATCTGAATATTCATATCATACACAAAGGCTCGTCCGCCCCGATTCTCACGCAGTAAGCATCCATTGTTCCAATGGCGAAATATACAGTATCGACGCGGATTGCGTCACCTATGATATCCTCGATTATCTTGATGCCCTTGAAAAAGGCGCAAAACTCAATATGCTGATTCATCCGAACTCGGATACAATTCTCTCACTTGACGTGAACG
This sequence comes from Eubacteriales bacterium, assembly GCA_045535915.1. Taxonomy (GTDB): domain Bacteria; phylum Bacillota; class Clostridia; order Oscillospirales; family CAG-272; genus CAG-390. The sequence continues at coordinate 5,838 of JAZSMP010000213.1, forward strand.
AAGAAAGTATTCTTGATTTTGATGGGGTAATCGACGATCTCAAGTCAGCAAATATCGGCTTTTTGTGCCTCGGAATAATTATGTACATTCTCGCGCTCTGCGGCGCGGTCAGACTTATTGTGATTGCAGTACGAAAACTTAAAAAAGTCAAAACAAAAAAGAGTTGACAAATCAACTCCCAGGCTGCTGACAAACCTCTACTCTAAAAAACGATATGTCAAAGTGCACAAAAAACAGTCAAACAGCTGTGTTCGCACTTGCAAAGCGGGGTGCAGGGGCGAAGCCCCTGCAAATGTAACGATGTCATCCTGAGGCGCGTCCGCAGACCGCTTGGCACCCGAAGAATCTCGTGACGCCCGAGTTGTTCCTCGGGCGTCGCGGTGCTGGCGAAGTGGTTTGCACAGCACCGACCCAACTAAATGTATATGAATATGGAAAATCACTGTGTAGCTTCAAAATTACACAGTGATTTTGTATTATTTTGCCTTTCAAAAGTGCGAACAACTACGTTTGACTATAATTATCCGATTATACACATCAAACTTCTCCGTACAGGCACCGCGCCGCGCTTGTAAATGGGCGCGGCACGAGATCCTTCGGCGGCATGGCGGACTGCGGTCGCCGCCTCAGGATGACAACGTTTCTTTTGCAGGGGCTTCGCCCCTGCACCCCATTCAGCAAGTGCGAACATAGCTGTTTGACTGTTTTTTGTGCACTTTGACATATCATTTTTTAGAGGAGAGGTTTGTCAGTGGTCTGGGAAAAATTCCGAGC
>JAZSMP010000003.1:0-2788 GCA_045535915.1 Eubacteriales bacterium
GTGATATCGTCGAGCGAGCGGATCATAGCGATCTCGTGCTCGTCCTTATCGAGAAGCGAAATATAGTTGAACTTATCCGAGATCGGGAAGAGACGGCGGAGCTCAACGTTCTCGTAAACGGTGCCGTCCTCGAGAGTGAGCTGGACGTAGTAAACATCTGTCATCTCGATCTTTGCTGTTTTATCAAGATATTTAAGTGCCATTGCTCATCCCTCCTTATTCAAAGTTATCAGCCTTCTTGGCTTCCTTGACCTTTTCGGACATCGACTGGATCTCGACAAGACGGTAATACTTGCCCTTGAGCGCAAGAAGCTCGTCAGGTGAGCCGCACTCAATGATCTCGCCCTTGTCTACAACGACGATCTTGTTAGCCTTAGAAAGCGTTGAGAGTCTGTGCGCGATCATGATGGTCGTTCTGCCCGAAATGAGGCGCTCTATAGCCTCCTGGATCAGATGCTCGGTCTCCGAGTCAACAGAAGCGGTCGCTTCGTCGAATACGAGGATCGAGGGATTCTTCAACATCGCGCGGGCAATAGAAACTCTCTGTCTCTCGCCGCCCGAAAGACCGACACCGCGCTCACCGAGGACTGCATCGTAACCGTCGGGCTGACGGACGATGAACTCATGCGCATTTGCAATGTCCGCCGCCTCGAGAACCTTTTCAACAGGGCAGTCGGGACAGCCGTACGCGATATTGTTGAAAATGGTGTCGTGGAACATCAGGGGCTCCTGCTGAACGAAGCCGATCTGCGAACGGAAATGAGACATATCTATATCGCGGATATCAACGTCGTCAACAAGGATCTGTCCGTCATAGTGGTCGTAATAACGGAGCAGGAGGTTGATAAGCGTCGATTTACCCGAACCCGTGGTACCGACGATACCGACAATATCACCGGGCTCGATCAGGAGATTGATATTCTTAAGCGTCTTTTTGGTACGGTCGAAGGAGAAGTTTACGTTCTTGAACTCGATCTTACCCTTGAATTCGACCATGTTCTTGCCTTCGCCGAAGTTGTGCTCGGGCTCGGCGTCAAGGATATCAAGGATTCTTTCAGCCGACGCGAGGAAGTGCTGGAAGGAGTCGTTGAGGTTTGCAAAGAAGTTTACGGGCTCGTAGAACATCGATGCATAGGAAATGAATGCAACAAGAACGCCTACCGAAAGACCGGTCTCGACGCCGGACGTCTGCGCCTGAATGACCATATTTCCTCCGAAAGCCCAGATAACTACCGAACCGAGACCTATGAAGGTACCGACTATCGCGGGAAATGCGTTGAGTATCTTTGCGGCGGAAGTATCGGTCTTATACCACTCCTCGTTCTTCTCCTTGAATCGTGCAGTGGTGTTCTTTTCATTTGTAAAAGACTTCACGACGCGGATGCCGGGGATCGTATCGGTAAGTATCGAAGATACCGCAGTCCAACGGCGCCAGATGCGGAGATAGAAGGGACGGATCTTCTTGCCGAATATACGCGAACCGATAACTACGATCGGAACGGGTACAAGGGAAAGCAGAGTCAGCTTGGGATTCATACAAAGCATAACAACGACGACACCGACCATCTTGAAAAACTGAACGACGACCTCCTGCGTGATACGGAGCATAAAGGACTGGATCGTCGAGCTGTCACCCGAGATTCGGTTGATGACCGCACCCGTCGAGGTCTTGTCGTAGAATCGCATCGGTAAGTATTGTGCCTTTTCGTAAACGTCGTTACGGAGATTCGATACTATCCTGTCGCCGACAAGACGAAGGACGTATCCGCGCGTACCGCTTATGAGATGGCTTACGATCTGCAGCGATATCAATGCAATAACTACCTGCATTAACATTGCGGCATCATTGTTGGGCAATATCTCGTCAACCAACGAACGCGTAAGAAGCGGCGGAAGCAGGGCAAGAGCAGTCGAGGAGACGGAAAGGATAACCGAAATGACAAGCTTCTTCCACTCGGGAATTATGTACTTACCGAGTTTTGTAATGAGCTTACTCTTGCTCGCACAGTTGAGGCATTCCGCACCGGGAGACGCCAGCGTACGTCCGCACTTCGGGCAGACCGAAAGCTGCTTCTCATAGATCGCCTTCATGCATTCGGTGGCTTCGCCGATATCCTCGCCCTTGACGACCGAGTTGATAAAGGTTGAAGCACCCTCGCAAAGCGTGTTTACGCTGAAGGTGTAGCGGAATATTTTTTCTTCAAGACCGTTTTTAAGTTCGAGACAGAGCATTGCGTTTCCGTACATACGGCGGGTATGAGTCTTCTCAATATCCGCAATACGGACAGTTTTTCCGGCATGATGAGTATTGAACTCATGCGTGGTGACTTCGATGTCGCTTACAAGCAACACACTTCGGCAATAGTTCGAAAGGATCGAAATATCGCCAACGATTGCAAAGATCCAGGGATGCCCCGGAGTCTCCCTTCCCTTAAGTTCTGCAATTTCTTCTTCGGTCAGAAGGGAGTTGACAAGGAGTTTGTCCATCATATTTTTTACGGCGGAATGTGTGGCACTAACATTCTCAGCCGGCGGGAGGCCGTTTTGCACCAAAGCTGAAAGGATAAAGTGTCGCGCTGACGGCGGGTTGACAGAGAACGGTTTTTGAAGATGCTTTATTTTACCACCCTCCGCGCCTTTTGTCAACCCATTTGCGAAATTTTTTGACAAAATTATTAACTTTTTTATTTTATATATTTTTTAGTCGAAGCGATGTGATGGACAAAAGAAGTGCAGAGTTCAGAATGCAGAGTGCAGAGTTTCGGTAATTTTTCGCTATAGCGAAAAA
>JAZSMP010000219.1:0-7604 GCA_045535915.1 Eubacteriales bacterium
GATCTTGCGCGCGACGATATGGCAGAGGCTCTTGAGGACGCATTCAGATACGGCAAGCTCGTTCTTGCAACGACGACATATCAGGGCGACATTTTTCCATACATGAACACCTTTATCCACGCGCTCGTTGAGCATGGATACCAGAAGCGCAGAGTGGGTATAATAGAAAACGGAAGCTGGGCGCCTCTGGCGGCTAAAAAGATGAAGGCGATGCTTGCCGAGTGCAAGGACATCACCTTAACCGATACCACCGTCACCATCCGTTCGGCTCTGACCGACGCGAACCGAGAAGAGATCAAGCGTCTTGCTCTCGAGCTCGCGGGCGAGTACAATAAAACCGAAAGTGAGAATGATGGCGTGAAATACGTATGTGAGATCTGCGGTTACGAGTATGACGAGTCCGCCGGCGACCCCGATAACGGCATCGCCCCCGGCACAAAATTCGAAGACCTGCCGGAAGACTTTACCTGCCCGCTCTGCGGAGTTGGTAAGGAGAATTTCAAGAAGGAAGAGTGATCAAAAGCGACAGCTCCGCCGTTATGCGAACGGAGCTGTCGCTTTTCTTAATACTATCTTAATACCGGTTGCTTTAATTCTAATATACCCTTAAAAGCTCTTAATGTATAATATAAATTGAAAAGGGAGGGATATTGGATGTTTAAGGTGTTCGGATATATTTTATTGACTTGTGCTTCGTTCGCGATTATCGTAATGGGATACCTGTTTATGGCAAAGATTGACCGTTTTATTGAGGAGAATCGAGAGGCACAGAAAAAAGAGGAGACAGATGAGGTACAGGAAGATAACGAAGGATAATATTCATGATCATATACTCGTTTGCCTGTCGTCGTCGCCGTCGAACGCAAAGATCATAGGAACGGCTGCTATGATGGCAAAGGCTTTCAGAGCGGATTTTACTGCGCTGTATGTTGAAACGCCGGAAGAAGAGCTGATGGTTGAAGCGGATAAGCGGAGGCTTGCGGAAAATATCGAATACGCCAAGGAATGCGGGGCGGTTGTGACAACGGTCTGCGGAGACGATATCGCCTTGCAAATTACAGAGTTTGCAAGGATATCGGGGGTGACCAAGGTGGTTTTGGGCAGGAGCACGGTATCACGCGGAGGATTGATAAAAAAGCTGCCGTTGACCGAAAAGATCATTCGGCTTGCTCCCGAGTTGGATATACATATTATTCCGGACAGCAGTATCGAGGGAAAGCGAAGGAAGAAGCATATTTTCAGCCGAAAGAGCCTTATAAGCTTGATAAAAGAGCTTGCAATCAGTGCTTTGATACTTGGTGCGGCATCGGCAATAGGATTTGGATTTCATTATCTTGGATTTACCGAGGCTAACGTTGTAACAATATATATTCTGGCTGTACTTGTGACGTCTGTGTTGATCGACAGCAAGATCTGCTGGGCGCTGACTTCCGCAGCGGGTGTACTGCTCTTCAACTTCTTTTTTACACAGCCGAAATTTACTTTTCTTGCTTATGACAAGGGTTATCCGCTTACGTTCATCGTTATGCTTATGGCATCGCTTATAACCGGAAGCATAGCCGCACGAATGAAAAAGCAGGCAAAGCTTTCAGCGCAGGTAGCGTACAGAACGCAGATATTACTTGATACCGATCAAATGCTTGCAAAGTCAAAGACCGCTGACGAGATACTTGTTGTCGCAGCAAAGCAGGTGAGGAAACTTACCTCCCGTGGGGTCATTCTTTACCCGACCTGGAACGGCACTTTCGGAGAAGCTCTGATCTTCGGAGACGAGGAGGAGCGTATTGAGGAATATATTAATGATGACGAAAGGGCTGCCGCCTTCAGAGCTTATGAAAATAATATTCAAACGGGTGCGCCGGGATCGCTCTACAGTGCGGAGTGTATGTATTTCCCCATTGGAATAAAAGATGAGGTTTACGGCGTTATCGGTATTGTTCCCGGGAAAAAAACAGATCCGTTTGAGCAGAGTATAATGGTGTCCATTATCGGCGAATGCGCGCTCGCGCTTGAAAACGAGAAAAATATCCGTGAAAAGGAGGAGGCGGCAGTACGGGCAGAAAACGAGCGTTTGCGCGCCGATCTTTTGCGTGCAATATCGCACGATCTGCGCACGCCTTTGACATCGATCTCGGGAAATGCGGGTAATCTTTTGTCAAATGACAGCTTTTTTGATGAAGCCACAAGAAGACAGATATATTCGGATATTCTTGATGATTCGGTCTGGCTGATCTCGCTTGTTGAGAATCTTCTGTCAATTACCCGTATGGGTGAGGGAAGAGCGAAGATCAACAAGACCGCGGAACTTATGTCCGATGTTATAGATGAAGCTCTGAAGCACGTCAATAAAAGAAAAAGCGAGCATAGAATAAGGGTTTTGCTTGAAAATGAGCTGATGCTTGCAAATATGGATGCAAGGCTGATAGTTCAGGTGATCGTCAATCTTGTGGACAATGCGATCAAATATACCGACTGCGGCTCAACTATAGAAATATCCGCAAAGCAAGATAACGGCAAGGTTCTCGTATCTGTCAGCGACAACGGATACGGTATCCCCGATAAAATGAAGGAACAAATTTTTGATCTGTTTTATGTAGGTGATAACAGCAGATCGGACAGCAGACGAAGCCTCGGACTCGGACTTGCGCTATGCCGTTCTATAGTAGAGGCGCACGGCGGAAGAATATGGGTCGAAGATAATTACCCGAGAGGCGCGTCTTTCTGCTTTACTTTACAGACAAAGGAGATAGAGATCAATGAATAAACCGCTTATACTTGTTGTGGAGGATGATCCTCCCGTCAGAAATCTGATAACAACAACACTTAAAGCCCACGGTTACAGATATATTACAGCACATAACGGCAATGACGCGCTTCTTGAGGCGTCAACACATAATCCGGATATACTCCTGCTTGATCTCGGTCTTTACGATATTGACGGTATGGAGGTCATCGGTAAAGTCAGAGGCTGGTCGGAAATGCCGATAATTGTTATCAGCGCACGAAGTGAGGACAAGGACAAGATCGACGCTCTTGATGCGGGTGCCGATGATTATCTTACAAAGCCGTTTTCGGTAGAAGAGTTACTTGCGAGGATCAGGGTAAGCCAAAGAAGGCTGAATTCGAGCGGAAATCAATCGTCGGGAACAGTTTTTGTGAATGGTGAGCTTAAGATCGATTATGCCGCCGGTTGCGCTTACATACGCGGAGAGGAGATGCATCTGACGCCGATAGAATATAAGCTCTTGTGCCTTTTGTCGAAGAATATCGGCAAGGTACTGACACATACTTATATTACGCAAAAGGTATGGGGAAGCACTTGGGAGAAGGATGTCGCGTCATTGCGCGTATTTATGGCTACTCTTCGGAAAAAGCTTGAGAGAGCCGAGGGATCGACACAGTTCATACAAACACATATCGGTATTGGCTATAGGATGATAAAGGTGGAATAAATGAAAAACTGTTCCGGAATAACAGATTATATCAAAGAACTGGCGGATCTTTCCGACAGGAATAACGGGATCAAGCCCGAAATGTACGGGATTTATGACGTTAAGCGAGGTTTGCGTGATATAAATGGCAACGGTGTGGTTGCAGGGCTTACCGAGGTCTCCCGTATCAAAGCAAAGGAGAAGAATGCGGACGGAAACGAGATCCCCTGCCGCGGAGAACTTTATTACCGGGGCATCGATCTCAAGGATATTGTATCCGGATTCCTTGATAAGGGCCGCATGGGATTTGAGGAGACGGTCTTTTTACTTTTGACATCGAAGCTTCCAAACCACAAGGAACTTGCGGATTTTAATGCGCAGCTTTCCGCATACCGTGATCTGCCGCAATTCTTCGTATCCGATATGATCCTTAAGGCTCCCGGCAAGGATATGATGAATATGCTTTCGCGCAGCGTGTTGGCACTTTATGCCTATGATGAAAATCCCGATGATATTTCAACGCCCAACGTGCTCAGGCAGTGTTTGCAGCTCATAGCAGAATTTCCGCTTCTTGCTGTCTACGGCTACCATTCCTTTATGCATTATCACAACGACAGCAGTCTGTTCATACACTATCCTAAAAAGGAGCTTTCGACGGCTGAAAATCTTCTCTATATCCTCCGTGAGGACGGTGAATACACTCCGCTTGAAGCCAAGCTTCTTGATCTTGCGCTCGTTTTGCACGCCGAGCACGGCGGAGGTAACAATTCGACCTTTACAACGCATGTTGTGACTTCCTCGGGTACGGATACATATTCAGCGATATCTGCGGCGCTCGGTTCGCTCAAAGGTCCCCGCCACGGAGGCGCGAATATCAAGGTCGTTCAGATGTTTGACGATATCAAGGCGAATGTCGATTACCGCGACGAGGGAGCGCTGAAGGATCATCTTGTCAAGCTTCTCGATAAGCAAGCTTTTGACCGTTCGGGACTGATCTACGGCATGGGACATGCTGTATATTCACTTTCCGACCCAAGAGCCGAGATACTTCATAAATACGCGCAAAAGCTCTCGGCTGAGAAGGGACTGGAGGAGGATTTCGCTCTTTACGAGACAGTCGCCCGCCTCGCGCCCGAGATCATAGCCGAAAAGCGACGAATGTATAAGGGAGTCAGTGCAAACGTGGACTTTTATTCGGGAATGGTGTATAGAATGCTCGGTCTGCCCGAGGAGCTGTTTACCCCGATCTTTGCCATCTCAAGGATAGCGGGCTGGAGCGCACACAGGCTCGAGGAGATACAGAACGCGGGCAAGATCATCCGCCCTGCTTATACGAACGTCAAAAAAGAGATAGGGTATGTACCGATAGGGGAAAGGTAAAAATCACGATGATCGTTGTTTCCCGCTCTTCGGAGTTGGTAAGGAGAATATTTATTAGGGAAGAATAAATCGTTTTAAGTTAGATAGTCAAGCTTTTTTCATTTATGAAATATGACAAAAGCGCACCGTCCCATTCTCGGGACGGTGCGTTTTTGTCCAAACAGCCGACGGGGCGTCGTCTGTTTGAAGCGCAGGGGGATGTTTCGCCCTCTGCGGAGGGCGACTTAAGAAACTTTTTGAAAAAAGTTTCTTAAGGATCTTCAAAAACTTTCAAGCTGTTAAAGTGCGAAATACTTCTCCATCATCTCACCGACCTGTCCTTTCATTGCCTCAAGGATGGTGCGGGCACGTCCGTCGCCGGCGATGTAACGGTTCATGTAGTAGCCTTCCGCCTCGCACGCGAGGTCGTGGAGCGGGAAGTAGTTCTCCATCAGGAAGGAGCCGTATTTGATCAGTCGGAAGTCGCCGACGAGGCGGTATTCCTTGCTGATAGTATCGACTGCGAGAGAGTATTTTTCCTTGATCGCGTCGATGAGGGCGGCTCGCTCGTTCTGCTTGGCGAAAACGATCGTCGAACAGATGTCGCCGTTGCGGTTGTGCTCGGTCGAGCCGTGGCTGTCGGTGCTGCCGACGATGGGATGATCATAACCCTGCTCGCGCATGGTGTAGTAGAACGCGGTCTGGAAGCCGTTGTGCGAGAAGATATTCTCGCCGCCGAGTACTTCAAAGGCGTCGAAGGGCTTGTTTTTGTAGACAAATTCGGTGTAATCCTCCGCGAGCTGCATCATCTGGCAGAGCCAATAGGGGTGCGGGAAGATGCCGAGACCGCCCGCCGCCTGCACCTGCTCGTGTGTCCATTCGAGGACGGCGTAGCTGAGTCTCTCGGCTTCGTGCTCACGGGGGACGTTCTTTGCGCGCTCTCGGATCATTTCTTTGAACTCGTCAACCGTCATTGTCTCGGGTGCGTTTCCGTCGATCGAACGGTATCTGAGCGATGAACCTGCCTTTTCCTCGTTCTTCGAGGGTGTGACGAGTGCGTTTATGCTGTAAGTTCCGCCGAAATTGACGTAATGCACGTTGTTGAGAGGAAGGTGAATCTCCTCGCCCTGAATGATGGCGAGGTCGCAAAGGTCGCCGTAAGCCTCGATAGCTTCGAGGGAGGGATAATAGCGGTAGTGGTCGGAGATGACGGTGAAGTCGTAGCCCTTCGCGCGGTAGTTGGCGGCAACCGTCGCGGGGCCCTCCTTGCCGTCAGAGCGGCAGGTGTGCATGTGCAGATCGCCGCGGAAGGGAAGTCTGCCCGCCATGTCCTCATCGAGACTGTAGACGGAGAGGGTGAATTTCGGCTTTGCGGCGGGGTCTTCGTAGACGTTGACGAAATGCTCGCCTTCACCCTCGAAGAAGGTGGTGAATCTGAGGCATCCGTCGCAATCGGGCTCGACGGTCAGCTCACTTCTGCCGCTTCTTTCGGGATAAACCGAGGGATTGGACTGATTTACTTTGAATATACGGAGCGTGTAGATATGATCCTGCTCGAATTCGGCGTGCAGACCGAGGGGCTGGATCGTGATCTTCTGCTCGCGGTTGCCGAGGAATACCTTGGGGTAAATGTCGTAGTTATAAAGAATGGGTTTCATTGCATTACTCCTTATTGGGAAGATTTTATGATCCAATTATAGCTTTATTTTTCGTCTTTGTCAATAGAATTGAGAAAAAAGCGGAATAATAATACAAAAAAGGAGGGATGTTCGATTGGAAGGCAGGGTTCGAGAGGCGGCGAGAAGGCTGCCGTGGCTCGGGATGCTGCTTATTCTCGGACTTGCTGTGTCGGGGATATCGGGATATTTCGAGGGCGTTGTGGACGAGCTGCCGATGCTCGTGGCGTTTCAGCCGCTCGTTCTCGGTATGTCGGGAAACGCGGGGACTCAGTCGCTCGCGCTGACGTTGCGCGCACTCGTCAAAAACGAAAAAATGCCCCGCCGAGAGCGGAAGAGAATCGTTATCAGGGAGACGGGAATCGCGCTTCTGACGGGACTTGCGATCGGTTCCGCTTCGTTTTTTATTGTTTGCATCTACCTATCGGTGATCGGAAAATATCCTTGGGAATTCGCGGCGACCGCGGCGGGATGCGTTGGCGCGGCTATGACGGCGTCGATGATGATCTCGGGCTTCACGGGCGCGGCGATACCGATGCTCCTTTGCAGACTCGGAGTCGATCCCGCCGTTGCCTCGGGGCCTTTGATCACGACCGTCAGCGACCTCTGCGCGGTCATCAGCTATTATTCGCTTGCGTGGGTGTTGCTGTTAAATATATAAAACCACGGTTGGCCGTGGTTTTAATATTCATTTATCGTTTTCCATACACTCCTCGATCACCTTCTCGCGGTCGGGGTTGAGGGTTCTTGTTTTGATCTCGCGGAAGAAGATCTCACCTGTGCCGCAGGAGCATTCGGGGACGTAGAATTCGCTCTCCTCGGGGTTCTCGAAGCTCGAGTAATAGCCGCCGCAGAGTCCGTCGTGGTCGCTGCCGCCGGAAATGAAGAGCTTATGCTCTTTTGCGATCTTCAGCGCCTCGAGTCTTTCCTCGGGGGTCAGCAGATGATGCCATACCTCAAGTCCCGAAAGACCCATCGAGATCAACTCGGGAATCACATGCAACTGCTTGTGCGGGTGTGCGACGACGGCAAAACCGCCCGCGTCTCGGATGAGGCGGAGCATTTTGTCGATCGGCTTGAATTCGTAAGGCGGTTTGACCTCACCGCGGCGTTTGCCGTAGACGGTGTGGAAAAAGTT
>JAZSMP010000154.1:0-6478 GCA_045535915.1 Eubacteriales bacterium
GTGAGACGCTGAACCTGCTACGCGCCGCCGCACTTCTTCATGACATCACAAAAGAGCTGACGGACGAAGAACAACTTACGATCCTCGCGGAATATTCGGCAAGACCGCTTCCCGAGGACCTTGATTCGATGCCGACGATACATGCTCTTACGGGTGCGCTGATCATTCCCGAAAGATTTCCCGAGTTTGCCGACGAAAGGCTGATCGGCGCCGTTCGTTATCATACGACCGGCAGAGAGGGAATGAGTCTTATCGAAAAGATCATCTTCATTGCCGATTATATCGACGAGACGAGGACTTATCCTTCCTGCGTTGCTCTCCGCGAGGAGTTCTTCGGAGCGAATCCGGTAAGCATGAGCGAAGATGAAAGAGTGCTCCATCTCGACCGCGCCGCGCTTAAGTCTATAGACAATACACTTTCATATCTTGAAAGCAAGGGAAGGTGCGTTCACCCACTGACTCTCTCGGCGCGCGAAGATCTGAAAGCGAGGCTTGCGTGATGAAGCTTGAAAAGATCTACGTTATCGGGTTTATAATCATCCTCTCACTCTCGCTGATCCTTTGTTCGCTTCTCGCGCTAAAAGCGGCGCTTTACCGTCCTGACATTGACACTGGCGTACCCTTCTCGGATAATATTCCTCTTTCTCCGTCTCCCGAAATTTCACAGTCGGATAACACAGAACCTCCCGCGACAGATGCCGAAACTTTCCCCGATTATGTCAGAGAAAAGGATAAATACCTCTTTCTCGCTGTCGGAGTTGACAAGGCATCGGGCAGAGGTGACGCGATAATGCTCATCTCCTTTGATATACCGAGCGGTTCGATAGCGGTCATGCAGATCCCGCGCGACACATATATCGAATGGGAAGGCAAAGAGGATAAGATAAACTCGATAGTCCTCGATCGAGACGTTTACACAATGCGTGATATTATCGAAGTTACCCTATGCGTCAATATAGATTTTACTGCTCTGATCGACCTTGAAGCACTTGAAGTGATCGTTGATTCTGTCGGCGGAGTTGAGATAGACGTACCCTTCGATATGAAATACAGCGACCCCTTCCAGGACCTTTATATCGACCTCAAGGCAGGTCTGCAGGTCCTCGACGGCAAAAATGCGACCGATTTTATCCGCTTCCGTTCTGATTACGCAGACGGCGACCTCGGACGCGTCGATGCGCAGAAGCAGTTCATGTCCTCGCTTTTCAAAAAGGTCATGAACGAGATGAACTTAGCCCAAGCGGTTACTCTTGCTCGCGGTATTCTTCCGATGCTTGAGACCGATATGACGCTTGACGATGCCGCTTACTTCGCAGGCAAATTCTTTGCGGCGAAGGAAAGACGGCTTACGATGCTGACGGCTCCCGGCTTCCAGTTGCACAAGACAGATCCCGAGGCTTGGTATTACGTACTGTCAAGAGACGGCGTACTCGAAGCGGTGAACACTTATTTTAACGTATACGATAACAATATCGCGGAAAGTCTTTTCGATCCCTCATTGATCCTTTGCAAGGAAGAGGATGATGACTTCCTGCGTATTTACAAATATTCAATGCTCCCTCCGAGACCCGTTGAGGGATAAACACAAAACTAATTTCTTAATTATAGAAAGGAAAACAAACATGGAAAACACTCAGTTCTCCGTAACCGTTGAAAAGGACGAGCAGGGATTCTTCGATTCTCTCTCGCTTGCAAAGGCATTCTATAAGGTTCTCGACCACAAGAACGGCGAAGACCTCGCAGTAATGCGCGTCGGCGACAAGATCGACCTTACCGATTATTTCGTTCTTTGCACCGCACAGTCCAACACCCACGTAAAGGCTCTTACCGATGAGGTAGAGTATCAGCTTGAAAAGATCGGGATCAAGGCAGACCGCGTTGAAGGCAGAGGCTCGGATAACTCCTGGATGGTAATGGACTACGGCAGAGTTATCGTTCATATCTTCAGCCGCGAGATGCGCGAATTCTATAACCTCGACAAGCTCTATTCGGATACCGAACAGATCAAAGTAGAAGACTAATTTCCTACCTAAGGAGCACATATTATGAGAAATAATTTCAAAGAATTTGAAAAGAAATGGCAGATCCGTTGGGATGAAGAAAAGGCGTTCCATGCCGCAGATCCCGGCGAGAAGGGAAGTGAAAAGCCGAAGTTCTATGCTCTCGTCGAATTTCCCTATCCGAGCGGATCGGGTATGCACGTAGGACACATCAAGGCGTATTCCGGCCTTGAGGTCGTTTCCAGAAAGAGACGCATGGACGGCTACAACGTCCTTTTCCCGATGGGCTTTGACGCATTCGGTCTTCCCACCGAGAATACCGCGGTAAAGACCGGCGTTCATCCCAGAATCGTGACCGATAACAATATTGCGAAGTTCACGGGTCAGCTTCGCCGAGTCGGTTTCGCTCTCGACTGGGACCGCGTTGTTGATACCACAGACGAGGACTATTACCGCTGGACTCAGTGGATCTTCCTCAAGATGTTCGAAAACGGCCTCGCATTCCGCGATACCGCGCTCGTAAATTACTGCCCCAACTGCAAGGTCGTTCTTTCTAACGAGGACTCGCAGGGCGGTAAATGCGATATCTGTCATTCGGATATCATCCAGAAGTCAAAGGACGTCTGGTACCTCCGCATTACCGAGTATGCAGATAAGCTTCTGAACGGTCTTAATGACGTTGACTACCTGCCCAACATCAAGCAGCAGCAGGTCAACTGGATCGGTCGTTCCGAAGGTGCGTTCATCAATTTCTCGATCGCAGAGGTTGACGAAAAGCTCCGCGTATATACCACAAGACCCGATACCATCTTCGGCGTTACCTTCATGGTAATCGCGCCCGAGCATCCTCTTATCGACAAATATGCAGATAAGATCGCTAATATGGACGCAGTTCTCGCATACCGCGAGGAATGTGCAAAGAAGACCGAATTCGAACGCACACAGCTCGTCAAGGATAAGACCGGCGTATGCCTCGACGGCATTTCGGGTATTAATCCCATTACCGGAAAGAATATTCCTATTTATATAGCTGACTACGTAATGATGGGCTACGGCACGGGTGCTATTATGGCAGTTCCCGCGCATGACAGCCGCGACTGGGAGTTCGCACGCAAGTTCGGCATTGATATCGTTGAAGTCATCAAGGGCGGCGATATCGAGAAGGAAGCATATGCCGGCGACGGCGAGATGATCAACTCGGGCTTCCTCAACGGAATTTCCGTCAAGTCTGAAGCCATCAAGCGCGCGACAGAGGAACTCCGTAAGCTCGGTGTCGGCGAAGGCGGCGTACAGTATAAGATGAAGGACTGGGCATTCAATCGCCAGAGATACTGGGGCGAGCCCATCCCGATCATTCATTGTCCGCATTGCGGAATGGTCCCCGTACCATACGAGGAGCTTCCTCTCCGCCTGCCTCCTATGGAAGAATTTGCCCCCGGTGTGGGCGGCGAATCGCCTCTCGCGAGAATCGATGAGTTCGTAAACTGCACTTGTCCCAAGTGCGGTGCAGCTGCAAAGCGCGAAACAGATACCATGCCTCAGTGGGCAGGCTCCTCCTGGTACTACCTCCGCTATATCGATCCGCACAATGCGGAAACTCTCGCGGATCCCGCAAAGCTCGATTACTGGCTCCCCGTTGACTGGTACAACGGCGGTATGGAGCACGTGACCCGTCATATGATCTATTCGAGATTCTGGCACCACTTCCTTTACGATATAGGAAGCGTTCCCACCGAAGAACCCTACGCCAAGAGAACCGCACAGGGACTCATCCTCGGTGCAGACGGTGAGAAGATGAGTAAATCCCGAGGCAACGGTGTTGACCCCAACGACGTTATCGACACCTACGGCGCAGACGTTCTCCGTACTTACGTTCTCTTTATGGGCGATTACGGCGCAGCAGCTCCCTGGAATGAGAGCAGCGTCCGCGGATGCAAGCGATTCCTTGACAGAGTTGCAGACCTCTGCGACATGGCAAAGGGCAACGGCGTGACCGCAGCTCTCGAGGTTCCTTTCCATAAGACTGTCAAGAAGGTCACCGAGGATATCGAGGCTATGAAGTTCAATACCGCTATCGCGGCTATGATGGAGCTTCTCAACAAGATCTACGACTGTGGCAGTATCACCCGCGACGAGTTGCTTACCTTTGCAACGATTCTTTGTCCCTTCGCTCCTCATCTCTGTGAAGAGATCAACGAGATCCTCGGCGGAAAGACCCTGCTGTCTCTTGCAAAGTGGCCCGAGTACGATGAGGCAAAGACCGTTGACGCATCAATCGAGGTTGCCGTTCAGATCAACGGTAAGGTCCGCGCAACAGTAGTTCTCCCTCTCAATTGCCCCAAGGACGAGGCTATCGCACTCGCAAAGGCTGACGAAAGAATCGCCTCTGCAATCGTGGGAAAGACCATCATCAAAGAGATCGCAGTACCCAATAAGATCGTAAATATCGTTGTAAAATAAGAATTATATGCATAATTTGGGGCAAAAACAGAAAAAGAATGAAAGAAAATTAAAAAAATCTATTGACAATTGCCCCAAATTGTAGTATAATAGTTCCGTTAATTTCTTTGTTAGCGAGGGGAGGGAAATAAATATGGCAGAAGTTAAGCTCAGAGAAGGCGAATCTCTTGATAACGCTCTTCGTCGCTTCAAGAAGCAGTGTGCACGCTCCGGTGTACTCGCAGAGCTCCGTAAGAGAGAGCACTATGAAAAGCCCAGCGTAAAGCGCAAGAAGAAGTCTGAAGCAGCAAGAAAGAGAAAGTATAAATAAGCTTTTCTCAATGAAGATACAGGCAGGTCATCCGATCTGCCTGTTTTTTCTTTTCAAAAAATTCTATAAACTGTTGACATTTTCACAATATTGTGATATACTTTAATTATCTAAATAAACGAAAGAGGTAATTGAAATGGATTCTCTCATCAAAGCAATTGACAATCTTCCTAAGATAGTCAAACTCATTCTCTGCATCCCTGCAATCGCAATCATCTGGGTTATTTACCGTCTCTGCCGCAGCCTTCAGAAGCAGAATATTGTGGGCATCGTTCTCGCAATCGTTCTTATTTTTGTTGGTATCCCCTTCATGTGGCTTGTAGACCTTCTCTGCATCCTCTTCAAGGGCAGCGTTTGGTGGATCGACTAAAAGCGCAATGGATTGCCTTTTCTGTGATATCATCAAGGGTAACATTCCGTCGTCAAAGGTTTATGAAGACGAATACGTCTATGCTTTCCGCGATATAAATCCTCAGGCTCCCGTACATATTCTTGTGGTGCCGAAGGTGCACATTTCATCTGCCGATGAAATTAACTCGGAAAACAGCGTATACGTTTCAAAGATCTTTGAGGCTATCCCCGAGATCGCCACAAACGAATCTCTGGGCGGCGGTTACCGTGTGACCACAAACTGCGGTGCCGATGCATGCCAATCGGTAAAGCATCTGCACTTCCATATCCTCGGCGGCGCACAGCTCGGCGAGAAGATGGGTTAAACAATAAAAGCGATCGGCTTTTTTGCCGATCGCTTTTATTGTTTATTTTTTATTTATCATTTGGTAACTCAATGAATGTCTTTCGGTGGTATAATATAGTGGAATTAATTTAATTATAAGGAAAAAACATGGACTATAAAGAATACAGAAGTAAATATGCGGAGGATGCTCCGAGAAGAGTACCGCAGCCCGCTCCTCAGAAGAACTCAAAGCCGATCCTTTACGCCATAATCGCGCTGATCGTTATGCTATGCATCATAATAGCGATGCTTGCGATGAATATGCTTTCGCGCCCCGAATATGTCGCAAGAAGCGTCACAGTCGAGGCGGGCAGAAATTCGATAGAAGCGTCTGATTTTCTGGTTGATAAAAAACATGAAGTTGTCTTTGCCGACGGAGTGTTCTACGATCTCAACGCTGTCGGTGAATATAAGATTGATCTTATAGTCGACGGCAACGAGTGCTCGACCAAACTTGTTGTAATCGATACCAAAGCTCCCGAAGGAAGTGTCAGAAATATTTCGGTCCGTCAAGGCAGCGAACTTTCCGCGAAGGATTGCGTATCCGATATAAAGGATGCAACTACAGTCAACGTTAGCTTTAAGAATGAGCCCGATACTTCTGTTATCGGCTCGCAAAAGGTTACCGTTATTCTTACCGACGGCGGCGGAAATACCAATGAATATACTTTTACTCTTTCGGTCGTCTCCGCTTCAGGATTGCTCTACACCCATTACGTTTCCGAGCTCGGCGATCCGCTTCCCGCTGCTGATGTTTTTACCGGCAAGAGCGGCGAGGGCGAATATCTTTCGGACATCAACTCGATAAGTCCCGATTCCGCGGGAATTTATATGCTCCAGATATCGTATAACGGCGGAACTTTTGATATCGTTCTCGAGATCAAGGATACCAAAGCGCCCACTGCTACCGTAACCCCGCAGACCTGCTACAATAAGCTCCCCGAAGCATCCGAATTCGTTACGGAAATTGTT
>JAZSMP010000062.1:0-5962 GCA_045535915.1 Eubacteriales bacterium
AGTTGGCTAGAGCGCTCGGTTCATACCCGAATGGTCGTTGGTTCAAGTCCGACTTCCGCTACCAGGCCCGTTGGTCAAGCGGCTAAGACACCGCCCTTTCACGGCGGTAACACGAGTTCGATTCTCGTACGGGTCACCAAAAAGAAAAGCAAGGCGCTTCGCGTCGTGCTTTTCTTTTTAGTGACCCGTTTCGCAGGAGCGAAATCTGCAAATTGAAAATAACTAAGTCAAGCGATTTTTTATATTACCAACACACATTTCGACAGAACATAAGCATCACAAGCAATTTGCATTTGACTCGCGTAGGCAAACAAACCGACCAATATTAAAACACCATTTATAAAAAATTATCACATCGAAGGATCATTGCTGACAGCGAGGCAAATATTTCGATCTCTCGTACGGCTCTTTTTCATCCGCACCTTGTTCTTTTTCAAAATAATCCTCTGTTATATTTGAATTGTGCGTATAAAATAATACCCAGTCCAATTATTATTGACCCTGCCATCACAAATGAGCTTTCTTCTATTCCGATAAGAGCTTGAACGATTGCGGCTGCAATAAGACCCAAGCCAACCATGAGAGTTCCCAAACCTACAATCAAACAATAAGCTTTTTGATTTTCTTTTGTAACCTTGCGTCGGTTATACCAATGAATCGAGCCTATATTTCCGCGCATATTGAATATGCCGAGTGCGGTTAATATTGCGCCGAGACCTAACGGCTCAAGTACGTCTCTCAGCGGCTCAATAAATACGAACCCCAATATAAACAAACCGATAGCGCAACCTGCCGCAAAACCTATAATAACTTTTTTCTGTTGGTCAATCGTTTTGTTCTTTGACACAAGTATTTCCTCGCTACTCTTGTTTGGAATCAGTTCATCAATTGTAACTCCGAAATAATCCGCTAACATTTTCAAAGATTCGTCATTTGGCAATCCCAAGCCATTCTCCCATTTTGCAACGGCAGATCTTGAGATATGTATGTCCGCTGCAAGTTTTGCTTGCGAAATACATTTCTTACCGCGCAGTTCTTTCAGCTTTTCCGAAAATTCCATAGAAGCACCTCCATTATTACTGACTATATTTTATCATATTTCAGATAAATAATCAACACTTTAGCGTGTTACTTTGCAGAGTTACGCTGTTACTTTTATGTTCTTATCAACATTATAAAAGCACGGCTCATCGCCGTGCTTTTGTTATAGCCGAAGAGAACCGAACCCATAAGCTCTGCGGCTATACTTCTTCAAACATCATACCCATCATGAACTTTTCGGAGAATCCTTTGTCCTTTGAAAGGTCGAGGGTTCGGGCATTTTGCGCCATTTCCTTCGCTTGATCACTCATATCAGAGTTCAAAAGCATCATCGAAGCACCGCCGAGTGCGGCATTTCCGACTGTCTCCGAATTTTCGGCAAGGCTTCTCGGCAGCATGCCTATCCTTGCGGCACTTTCTTTATTGAGATAATTGCCGAATCCGCCTGCAATATACAGTTTCGGGATATCATCGGGCTCGAGTCCCGCGTTTTCGGCAAGGGTCATAAGTCCCGCACAAATCGCGCTTTTGGCAAGCTGGAGCATTCTGATATCCTTACCGCTGAGAGAAACGGGAGATTTGAGAACAAACGGATCGTCATCAAGCGCACCGGTCTCGTCAATAATTTCGGCTTCAAGCATCGCCGCCGCGGCGTCAACGAGTCCGCTTCCGCAGATGCCGACAGCCTCTCCTTCACCGATAACGTGAACTTCAAGCTCATCGCCCGCGAGGCTAACCTTGTCGATCGCGCCGACCGCACCTCGCATTCCCATCGAAATTCCGACTCCTTCAAAAGCAGGGCCCGCGGCTGTCGAGCAAACTGTGAGAGATCCGTTAAAGGATAACGCCATCTCGCCGTTTGTTCCGATATCGGCAAG
This sequence comes from Eubacteriales bacterium, assembly GCA_045535915.1. Lineage (GTDB taxonomy): Bacteria > Bacillota > Clostridia > Oscillospirales > CAG-272 > CAG-390. The sequence continues at coordinate 1,920 of JAZSMP010000062.1, forward strand.
CATTGCGCAGTCCGACCCGCAAAGATCGGTCGCAAGAAGCGCGCAAACGGTATCCGCACCGACAAATGCCGAAATGCAGGGGGGCAGATAAACTGAAGCTTCTGATTCAAGCGAATCAAGTCCGAGTGTCTTTGCCGAAAGAGTCTCGCCGAAGAGTCTTTTCGCCTCGAAGGGAGCGTGCGAAAATGGTTCTGTGTCCTCGCATGTCAGGAGAGAAAGCATGACGGTGTTTCCAGTTATAACGACATCGTCTATTTCTTGCGGGTCGATCTTCGCCGACGATGAGAGCGAAAGAATCATTTCGTCCAAAGCAGAAAGAATCGACTGCGCAAGCTCGCAGGATTTACCGCCCATTGAGGCTTCTATCCTCGAAATGACGTCTGCACCCCATTCGGACTGAGGATTCAGCCGCGAGTGCTCGGCAAGAAGTGCTCCGCCCGTGTCATAGACACGCGCCGCAAGAGTTGTCGTTCCGATGTCTATCGCGGCGCCGTACTTCCTGAAAGTCGGCTTCAGTTCGAATCCGACCGATGCGCCGCCCGTGACTATCTGAGCATCGTCAGAAGAAGTGAGCGTTTCGACTTCGCAATCGCCCTCGGCAATAGTCTTACAAGCAAGACGGATGCCGCGGCGAAGCTCATCCTCGGTCAGGAGTCTGAGCTCGGCTTCGCTCGGCGCGGAAAGATTGCCGCGTGCTTTGACCTTACATTTACCGCATTTTCCGTGGCCGCCGCAGGGCGCTTCACCGCCCGTAATTTCTGAAAGGGTGAGCCCCGAAGGAAGAGATCGGGACTCACCGTTAACAATAATCTTAATCATATCATTCATCTGTAAAGAGCACAGCGCCGAAATAGGTAACGGTATTCTGTCCGTTGATGTACTTCATTCCCGCAGATGCTGCAAGGCGCGAAACGTTTACGCCGTATGCTTCAAGCGAGGGCATTGCTTTGTCGGGATAACGGCAGGGCTCGTTCGTCCGTTTTGCGCAAACCTTACAAACTCCGCATCCGCCCGCACCGAGGTGCAGGACTTTTTCTATCTTGAGATCACGGAATATTCCGCGAAGCTTCTGCGAGATCGGGTAAAAAGACTTTTTTGCCTCAACCATACCCTCAAAATCGTAGCTATCCTCAAGCTCGGATACCGTCTGGTACACGAGAGCGTATTTATAAGTTCCGATCTCCGCCATCAGCGTCTCGATATCACCGACGTCGGGCGGGCACATATAGCACTTGCCGTAAACTCCGCAAGCATTCGACTCGCACATAGCACGGAAAGCGCGATCGGTTTCAATAAGATCAGCACTTATCACGTTCGCCTTGTACGCACCGAGAGCCAGAACTTCGCCTATCAAACTATCAAATTTTTCCATAATACTCAACCCAAGCGGCAAAAAATGCCTTGATGTTCTCCCACGGAGTCATGGGAGGTATGTCGCATCCCGACGAAAGCAGGAAATTCGGATACTTCGCGCATTTTTCAAGCAGCGCAATTGTCGCCTCGCGAACCTTTTCGGGTGTTCCCATGCGCAGGATCCCCGCGGGATCAACGTTGCCCATAACAAGAGTCGACACGGGAACTTTCGAGATAATATCGGTTTCCATATCCACGGAATTTCCGAAATGGTACGCCGCCGCGCCGGTAGACAGGATCGAATCGAGCATACGCGGTACGTTGTCTCCGCAGTTATGGTAAATGACAGAGAAGCTGTCGTCTTGTACGGCATCAACGATCCTCTTTACGTAAGGCGAGGAGAATTCCTCCTCGAGTGTGGGAGAAAGCAGACCCGAAACAGGTTCAGCCATCATAATTCCGCCCGCGCCCGTAGCCTTATACGCCTTTGCGTATTCGATAAGGAATGTCGTCACCTTATCGAGAACAATGTGCACCATATCGGGATCGTCATAGCAATCCATCATGATCTCGGTCACGTCAAGTAGTCTTGCCGCGAGCGAGAAGGGACCTATCATACCCGCAAGAACGGGACGGTCAGTGATCATCCCGACAGCCTTTTTGACAGCGTCGATATAGATACCCGTACGTGCGCTTCCGACTTCCGGAATTTCAAGCGCCTCGGCTTCATCCTCATCCGAAATAAGTCTGCCCTTTACTGTCGGAACCTCATCATCCGAAACGCAAATCGTCGCGCCAAAAGCTTCGGCTTCAACAGAAAGATCCATAAAGCTGACCGCCGCGGATGCGTCAGTTGCGTCTGCAACAGCCTTCATACCCTTCGCCTGGAGCTCGCTTGACGAGATCAGCTCTTTAACGCTGACTCCGAGGAGGCTTACCGAGGGGAACGAGAGTATGGGCAGAGGCTTCTTTAGCTTTGAAGAGAAAAGTTCTTCTATCCAAGTTTTCATGATTATATCCTGATTTTCTTAATTTCTTCTGCGTAATACTGAACAAGCTCGAACTTCGAGCCGGGCATCAGTCTGTGATCGGGACAGGGAATGAATCCGCCCATATCAAACAGACGCTTCATACGCTCAAGCTCTGCGTCAACTGCAGCCTTATCCTTTCTGAACGCAGTCTTATCCATACCGCCAACTCCGAGGATCTCTTTGCCGTATTTCTTACGCGCGGGCTCAAACTGATCGCCCCAGGTTCCTATCTCGATCGGGAAAAGGACGTTAACACCCGTCTCAAGCCAGGTTGGAATAAGCTTTTCGGTCACGCCGTCGCAGTCAAGAGAAATAATATCTATCCCGTGTTTGTGTAGCAGATCGTTTCTCTTCTTGTAGTGCTTGCGACAAAGCTCGTCAAAGAGCTCGGGAGAAAGAAGCGGACCGCTCTTGAAGCAGATATCCTCCCAATAATGTGCGAAATCAAACTGCGCCCCCGTCGAAAGCACCGCTTCCACGCATTTATACTGCATTTCAGCATAGGTATCAACGATATCGGCAAAAAGCTCCTCATCCTCGTCATAAATAAGGTAGCTCATTCCCATTACCGTGGTGATGTCTCTGATATGACCCATAACGCTTCCGACGTGAAGTCCGATCGGATACTCAGTCTCGCGGGTCTCGTTGAAGTTCTTGAAGAATTCAAGATTAACTCTTTCGGGCGAGAACTCCATTTTCGGCTTGAAAAGAGTCTCGAAAGCCTCGCGGTCCTTCAGAAGATAATCGTCCTCGGAAGGAATTGAGACGACTCCAGGCTTGTAGCGTTCGATGACACCGTGACCGGTCAGAACTCTCTGCGAACCGTCGGGAAGAGTTTCAAGCACCTCCCGCTTGAATCGAGGGGAAAGACCGTTGTTCGTTCCAACGGTGTTGTACCAGTTGCAATCCCAACCGATGATCTTATCGAGCACTCGCTGTTCGGGAGAATTATCGCGAACAGCCGCATTCGCCATTTCGGAAGTAATATGACCCTCTGCTGCCCATTCGGCAAGAAGCTCGCCCCAATATCCGAAATGAACTGCGGGAATTCTGTCCGTATCCTTGTAATGAAGGATATTCATACAGCGTTCGCGTGTAGTCATTTTGACTCTCCCGGTTATTATTTGCAGAATTCAACGGCCGCATCTGCTGCGCTTGCGGCGTCAACGGTATAGCAGTCCGCGCCGATCTTCTTGCAGTATTCCTCGCTTACGGGCGCACCGCCGATCATGATCTTTACCTTATCGCGGATTCCCGCAGCCTCAGCCGCGCGAACAACCTCTTCCATAACGTTCATGGTTGTGGTGAGAAGTGCGGAGCAGCAGATGACCTGGCAGTTCTGCTCGATTGCGGTCTGAACGAAGGTCTCGGCAGAAACGTCGGTGCCGAGGTCAACGACCTCAAGTCCCTTGCCTTCCATCATCATCTTGACAAGGTTCTTGCCAATATCGTGGAGGTCGCCCTGAACGGTACCGATGCAGACCTTACCGGTTGCCTTGACGCCCTCTGCGGCGAGAAGGGGCTTGATGATCTGAACACCCATATTCATTGCTCTTGCGGCAACAAGAACCTCGGGAACGTAGATCTCATTGTTCTTGAACTTTTCGCCGACAACGTTCATACCTGCCAGCAGACCTTCGTTAAGGATCTGCTCGGGGC
>JAZSMP010000114.1:0-6033 GCA_045535915.1 Eubacteriales bacterium
TACACCGAATGTCAGTATTGCTCGGTCTGCAACGAGATGCTTATGGAGCAGCAGACTTTTGCGGCTCTCGGTCACGATACCGTCATCATCCCCGCTACCGCTTCCACCTGTATGAGCCACGGCTCGACCGCATCCGAGACATGCTCGCGCTGCGGGCTGATGCTCTCGATCGGTGATACCGCTCCCCTCTCGTCACACACCTTCTCGGGCGGCAAATGCTCGGTTTGCGGCGAATTTGAGAACGCAAACCTTGACCTCGCCTTTGAATTTGACGTGAGAGCGAAAGGCTATACCGTTACGGGAATCGGTAACTGCACCGCAACCGATATCATCATTCCCCGCACGTACGAAGGATACTTTGTCGTCAACATCGCAAGCAGCGCGTTCAAGAACAACTCCGCAATCACCTCCGTAATCGTCCCCGACACCGTCACTTGGATCTACAGCGGCGCATTTCAGAAATGTACTGCGCTGAAATCTGTCAAACTCGGCAATTCGATCACCGCTATAGAGAAAAACGCCTTTTATCAGTGCTCGGCACTCGAAAGCATCAATATCCCCGATTCGCTCAGGGGAATCGGCAGTTACGCATTCTACAAATGCTACGCCCTGACCGAATTTAAGGCTGCCGCGTCTCTCACCGGTATCGAGGAGTACGCGTTTTACGAGTGCACTGCCCTCAAGACAGTCTCCCTCGGAAGCGTAACCAACGTCGGCAGATTTGCGTTTGCAAAATGCTCCGCGCTCGAAGAGATCACAGTACCATCTACCCTTAAAACCGCCGGCGAGGCGATATTCAGAGAGTGCACCGCTCTCAAGAAAGCAACCGTCGGCGACAACAACACCAAGCTGGCTGCCGTTATCGGCGAGAGCATGTTCTATAAATGCACCTCTCTTACCGACGTCATCATCGGCGACAACGTTCTGCAGATCCCGGATGACGCCTTCAACAACTGCACCGCTCTCGTCAATCTCACCTTCGGCAGCAACATCTCAAAGATCGGCAACAGCGCCTTCTTCAACTGCCAGGCTCTGACCGCCATCGTCATCCCCGACAGCGTGAGTACGATCGGCTACAACGCCTTCAAGAACTGCAACTCGGTCACATCCATCAAGCTCGGCGCTTACGTATACGAGATCGGAAATAACGCCTTCACCGCCTGCAACGGCATCAAGGAGCTCGTCATTCCCGCAAGCGTAAGGACCATCCAGTATAATGCTTTTTCCAACATAAACAAGCTTGAGAGCGTTATCATCGGTGACTCGAGCCAGTGGGCAAACCTTACCGAGCTCGGCTCCCGCGTATTTGAGAATTGCGCGGAGCTTAAGACCGTCGTCATCGGTGACAGCGTCGGAACCATCGGCGACTACTGCTTCGCGAACTGCTCGTCCCTTACCTCGGTCACACTCGGAAAGAATGTCAAAACTATCCCAAACGAGGCTTTCCGCTACTGCTCCAGACTCACCTCCATCGCCTTCCCCGCATCTCTTGAGCGGATAGATTACAGAGCTTTCTATTACTGCACGGCTCTCTCCGAGATCAACTTCGGCACAGGCTCGCCCGTGATCGGAAATCAGGCATTCGAGCAGTGCCAGTCGCTCAAGGAGCTCGTCATTCCCGCAAACATCAAGAATATCGGTACATCCGCTTTTATCGGATGTAAGAACCTTGTCAGTGTTACCGTCGGCGATGATTCCAATCTCGGCTTGAAGACCGTCATCGGCAACGGTGCCTTCAAGGATTGCGCGGCACTTACCACTGTCGTTATCGGAAACGGCGTATCAAAGCTCGACGGCGCGGTATTCAGAAACTGCCAGGCGCTTACCTCCGTAACCATCGGCTCAAGCGTTGACCTTATCGGCGACTATTGCTTCTATGATTGCAAAGCTCTTACCTCTGTCGCCCTTCCCGAGAGCGTAACTGCTATCGGCAACTATGCTTTCGCAAACTGCCACGCTCTTGCAAGCATCAATATAGGGCAGAATCTCGTCACCCTCGGCGATTACGCATTTACAAATGACGCCTCACTTACTGCGATCGACCTCGGAGTAAAGCTTGAATCGATCGGACGCTACGCATTCCAGAAGTGCACGGCTCTCGCATCGGTAAAGCTTCCCGAAACTCTCCTTACGATAGGCGACAGAGCATTCCAGGAATGCAAAGCTCTTTCCGCGATCTCGCTTCCCGAAAAGCTTACAAAGATCGGCGAGTATGCCTTCAACAACTGCGACGCTCTCGTTGAGGTCACTGTCCCCTCGAGCGTGCTCAATATCGGATACGAGGCATTCGCATACTGCGATCTTCTCGAAAAGGCTTCGGTAGCAATCGGCGCTGAGCAGACAAGCTTTACCTCGATCGGCAACAGAGCCTTTGCAAGCTGTCACGCACTCGCTGCTGTGATCATTTCTGACAATGTCGACAAGATAGGAGAAAGCGTGTTCACCGATTGTCCCGCGCTTGTCTCCGTAACTCTCGGAAATAATGTCGATAATATCGGCTACAGAGCCTTCTATAACTGCACAGCCCTCAGTGAGATCACCCTCACGGGCGACCTTATGACTATCGGACGTGAAATGTTACGCGGCTGTAAGGCTCTTGAATCGATCAACTTTAACGGCACCGTCGCACAGTGGGAACTCGTAACCAAGAACTCTGACTGGAACCGTGACGTCCCCGCAATGGTCATCAAGTGCACCGACGGCGACGTATCCATCAAATAATAATAAGGAACAAAAACCATGAAACATCTTCTCAAACTCTCAGACCTTACCAAAGAAGAACTCTACTCCATCCTTAACCTCGCCGACGAGCTCAAAGCAGAGCGTAAAGCCGGCATCAAGAAGCCCTATCTCGAGGGCAAGACCCTCGGTATGATCTTCCGCAAGTCCTCGACACGTACCCGCGTTTCCTTTGAGGTGGGTATCCACGAGCTCGGCGGCAAGGGTCTCTTCCTCTCCTCGAACGACCTTCAGATCGGCCGCGGCGAGGAGACCGCAGACACCATCCGTGTTCTCTCGCGCTACCTTGACGGCATTATGATCCGCACCTTCGACCAGAAGGAGGTCGAGGACATGGCAAAGTTCGGCTCGATCCCGATCATCAACGGTCTTACCGACTACGCTCATCCCTGCCAGGTGCTTGCAGACCTCCAGACCATCCGCGAGCTCCGCGGCGATCTCGAGGGTAAGAAGCTCTGCTTCATCGGCGACGGCAACAACATGGCAAACTCCCTCATCGTCGGCTGTATCCTTGCCGGCATGAAGGTAGCTATCGCCTGCCCCGCGGCATACAAGCCCGACGCCGAGATCATGAAGTGGGCAGAGGCGACAGGCCGCTTCCTCTGCACCGAGTCGATCCCCGAGGCAGCCGCAGACGCGGATGCGCTCTACACCGACGTTTGGGCGGCGATGGGTCAGGAGGGCGAAGCCGCTATCCGCCGCAAGGCTTTCGAGGGCTATCAGATCAACTCGACGGTTATGACCTACGCCAAACCCGACGCGCTCGTGCTCCATTGTCTACCCGCGCACCGCGAGGAGGAGATCACATCGGAGGTCTTCGAGGCACACGCCGCCGAGATCTTCGAAGAGGCAGAAAACCGCCTCCACGCGCAGAAGGCCGTTATGGTCAAGCTGATGTCGTGAATATAAAAAATGCAAGCCCAAAAGGGCTTGCATTTTTTAGTTAAGGTCACGCAAAGCGTGAGTTAAGATCGGCTAAAGCCGAGTTAATGTCCCGCTTCGCGGGAGTTAATGTTCGCCTGACGGCGAAGTTGAAGGTAAATTTCCGCCGAGGCGGAAATTGATTTTATCGAAAAAATCCGCCTGATTTGGGCGGATTTTCAGGCTGCTGACAAAGTGTCATAACATATTTTTCTCCAAATCGCTTGATATTTTGTGAATTTTGTGATATAATAAGTACGCTACACAAAACATAATAAACATTTAGGGCTAATGGTCTTTCTATTTATATAGGGATATTATACCCTTTTTTCTGCATACTACTTTTAAATTTGGTAAAAACGCAAATTCCAACAGGTAGTATGTCGGATACCATTATCCCGTTTATCTTGTTTTGTGCAGCAGCAATCGGAGTTTACGTTTTTCGGTGCGTGGCTTCGGTTGCGCACCTTTTTTATATACTGGCAGGGGGATACATGAACAAGAATATTTCCAAAAAGATAATAGATGTTACCGGTATAGAGCTTATGCCCGGAGAGCCCACCGTTTGTCTTGGCAACGGAGAGCAAGGCTTTGAGTGTTGTTGCGACGAGTGTGACTACTATTTGCTTTGTTTTCCTGAATTTGATACAAAAAACAAAACAAAGAAAAAACATTGCTGTGAGTAAAGTTTATATTTGATAAAGGTAAATTTCCGCCGAGGCGGAATTAACATTTCTTGATGTTACAATATCAAGAAAACTGTGTTTGCACTTGCTAACCTCGCCTCCCTCTGAGGAGGGAGGTGGCGCGTAGCGACGGAGGGAGAGATATAGTATTCTAAGTTCCCACTTATGAGGCTTTGCCACTTGACCCCGTGCGGATCTGGCGTTTTTCCTTGGAAAACGGCGGTGTTCAGCCGCCGAGACAGATTCGCAGCTTGCCTTTGGCAAGCATAAACTTCTTGAAAAAGGTGGACTAAAACTTTCCCGCTGCTATGTTTTCAATATAAATCGCAAAAATCCGCCCGATTTGGGCGGATTTTCTCCTTCATTCGCCGCAGGCGATAACCATTTTGCCAAAGGCAGATAATCATTCGCGCGAAGCGCGACTTCTCACATATTCAATCTGTTTCCGCACAGATTCAGCGGCGGGTCCTCCCGCGCTCGTGCGGCGGCAAAGGCAATTATCAAGGTTGACAGCATCGTAAACGTCATCACCGATAATATCGGAATAGGACTTATAAACCTCGATCGGCAGGTCTTCGAGAACTTTGCCCGTCTTTATGCACTCGGCAACGACCTGCCCCGATATCTTATACGCCGCGCGGAAGGGCATTCCCTTGCCGACAAGGTAATCTGCGAGGTCGGTCGCGTTGATAAATCCGCCCTCTGCGGCGGCACGCATCTTCTCGGTGCGCGCCTTCATGGTCGCGGTCATGGGTATGGCAACGTCGAGGCACATCTTGACCGTATCGAGCGCGTCAAACACGGTCTCCTTGTCCTCCTGCATATCCTTGTTATACGCAAGCGGCAGTCCCTTCATAACGGTCAGAAGCGAGATGAGGTCGCCGTTTACACGTCCCGTCTTGCCCCTGATAAGCTCTGCCATATCGGGGTTCTTCTTCTGCGGCATGATCGACGAGCCTGTGGTATATGCATCCGAAAGCTCGACGAATCCGAACTCCCAGCTCGCCCAGAGGATAACTTCCTCGGCATAGCGCGAAAGATGTGTCATCAGGATCGAGCAATTCGCAAGAAATTCAAGCGCGAAATCGCGGTCGGAAACGCCGTCGATCGAGTTGAGCGCGATCTTCGAGAAACCGAGCTTTTCAGCCTCGAAATATCTGTCGGTGTCATACGTCGTACCCGCAAGTGCACAGCATCCGATCGGGCAGATGTCGATGCGCTTGAGGGTATCCTCAAATCTTTCAACGTCGCGCAGAAGCATCATTGCGTAAGCAAGCAGATGATGACCGAAGCTGATCGGCTGTGCACGCTGCAGGTGGGTATATCCCGGCATGATCGCGGTCGCGTACTCTTCTGCTTTATCTGCCAGAGTTGAAGCCATCGCACGGATCTTTTCCACAACGACGCCGGTTTCGTTTCTCAGATACATACGGAAATCAAGCGCGACCTGATCGTTGCGGCTTCTCGCGGTGTGGAGCTTCTTGCCGACGTCGCCGAGACGCGCAGTCAGCACGCTTTCGACGAACATATGGATGTCCTCGGCATTCGGATCGATCTCAAGCTTGCCCTCGTTGAGGTCTGCAAGAATTCCTCCGAGACCCTCGATGAGCACTTCTGCCTCCCCCGGCTCGATGATCCCCTGTTTTGCGAGCATAGCCGCGTGCGCCATGCTGCCCTCGATATCTTC
>JAZSMP010000040.1:0-2706 GCA_045535915.1 Eubacteriales bacterium
TTTCCTTTTTTGATCATATATTGTTATCATTGATAACAGAACGGAGTTAATATGAAATTGATAATTGACGGATACGTTTATTGGGCGAGGATGGGGCAGAGCCTGCTCGATATCCTCGGCGAGCTCGGACTTGTTACGGGCAAGCTTTCGACAGACCCCATCGCGGCGAAGATCGCGGGAGAGGTCTTTACGCTGAATTACATCCCTATGCGCGAAAAGGACGGCGCGCAGGAGCGCGAGTCGATCAGAAAGGCGATGATGGCGTCGGACGGCAGAGTCGGACTCCTCCGCTACGGCGACCCGAGCGGTAAGGACGGCTACAGAAGAACCGCGCAGTTCGTTATCTTCCTTGCGCTTCGCCGTCTGTGGCCGAAGGCAAGGGCAAAGATGAACTGTACGGTCGGTTCGGGAATGTACATCAAGGTCACGGGCGCGGAGGATTTTTCGACGGAGAGGCTGAAGGCGTGCGTGCGGGAGATCGTGGATGAGAATATTCCGCTCGTCCGCAAGAGGATCTCGACCTCCGAGGCTATGGATCACTTCACACGCCGCGGTCAGTACGATAAATCGCGCCTGCTTTCCTACCGCAAGAGTCCGACTCTCGACGTTTATTGCTACGGCGATTTTTACGATTACTACTACGGCGAAATGGCACCCTCGACGGGATACTTGCGCGTCTGGGATATAATTCCCTCTCGGAACGGATTTATATTCGTTTTCCCCGACAGAAACGACCCCGACAGAATATCTCATTACCGCGAGATGACGAATTTTATGAACGTGTATGACGAGGGGAAGACGTGGTGCGAGCTTATGAAGTGCGAGACGGTTGCCGATCTCAACGAGCTGACCGACTCGGGCAGACTGCGCGAGCTTATCCGCATAAACGAAGCTTTGCACGAGAAAAATTTCTCGCGCGTCGCCGATATGATCTGCGAGCGCGGGGCGCGCGCCGTGATGCTTGCGGGGCCTTCATCGTCGGGCAAAACGACATCGGCAAACCGCCTCGCCACTCAGCTTCGCGGTCACGGCAAGAACGTCATACTTATGAGCCTTGACGATTACTATTTTGACCGCGACAAGATCGAGCCCGGCGAGGACGGAAAGATCGACCTCGAACATATCAACACGATAGATTCCGGGCTTTTCGGCGAGCAGCTTACCGCACTTTTGCGGGGAGGTGAAGTCGAGCTTCCGAGCTTCAATTTCAAGACCGGCAAGCGTGAGTGGAGAGGAAGGAAGCTGCGGCTTGACGAAAATTCGGTAGTGATCGTCGAGGGCATCCACGCGCTCAATCCCGTGCTGCTGCCGGATGAGCTCGATAAAAACGCGATCTTCAAGATATTCATAAGTCCCCTGCTGCCTCTGAGCCTCGACGACCACAACCGTATTCCGACGAGCTACCTGCGCCTGCTCAGAAGGACCGTGCGCGATTATGACACACGCGGCTCGTCGGTTCAGAATACGCTTTCGATGTGGGACTCCGTGCGCCGAGGTGAGGGAAGATGGATCCTGCCCTTCCAGGAGGAAGCCGACGTTATCTTCAACAGCTCGACGCTCTATGAGCTGGCGGTGCTGAAAAAGCATATCTACCCGCTTCTCTGCGCTGTGGGACCCGAGGAGGATTGCTACGAGCAGGTCCGCGCAATGGTAAAGATACTCAATTACATCCACGAAGCCGACGTCGACGACGAGATACCGCCGACAAGCATCGTCCGCGAGTTTATTGGGGGTAATGCGTTTTACAGATAATAGAATCATCCCCGTCTGTTTTCAGATGGGGATGTTTGTTTAATCTTGCATATTTTTGATATATTTCTTTATCGCCTCAAATGACTCGTGGCTTATGACGTGCTCGATCTTGCAGGCGTCTTCCGCCGCGGTTCCTTTTTCGACTCCGAGAGAGACGAGCAGATTTGTCAGTATCGTGTGGCGTTCATAGAGCGTTTCGGCTGTGGCGATGCCTTTTTCGGTCAGGGTGATGAAACCCGAACGGTCGACGTTTATATATTCGCCCGCTTTGAGAATGCCGATGGCGCGGCTGACGCTCGGCTTTGAATATCCCATGCTTTCGGCGACGTCGACAGAGCGCACCGAGGTCGATCTTCTGGTCAGCACATATATTGTTTCAAGATACATTTCGCCCGATTCGGCAAGTCCCATTTTGATCGCTCCTTTGTGATTTTTATAATATAATAATAGCACATTTACGGTTAAAATGCAAGGGGATTGAGGAAAAAACTATTGACTTTTATTTGGAATTGTGTTATTATTATAATGAAATAATATTATCGGAGGCGCATAATGATCGTTTATCACGGAAGCGATACAGTTGTAGATTGTACCAAAATCTGAGATGCTAAACGTCCTTTGGACTTTGGCGGCGGGTTCTATGTTACAACAAGCAAATGGCAAGCAGAACAATGGGCGATTAAGGTTGCATACAGAAATGCAAGCAACCATAAATGTGTGAACTCCTATGAATTTGATTTTCAAGCCGCAAAAGCGGATTTGATTGTTATTGAATTCAGTGTTGCGGATGAAAAATGGCTGGATTTTATTTGTGCCAATCGGCAGAAAAAATATACCGGAGATTATGATATTGTAATCGGACCTGTTGCGGACGACAGAGTATACCGTGTCGTTGTTGAATACGAAAACGGTGACGTTGATAAGGAAACCGCACTAAAGAAATTGAAAACCGAG
>JAZSMP010000104.1:0-18020 GCA_045535915.1 Eubacteriales bacterium
TTCCTGTCTGTCATAAAAGCCTGCAGCGATCTCTTCGGGTGTACCGAAATCAGCGCAAAGAGCATCGTATGTAATTTCCCGCGATTCAAAATGATCTTTGATCTGAGATTTAAGCTCCGCGGCAAATACTTTCTTGAGCGACCATGAACAACCGGTCAATGCGCTTGTGACTTTGCTCAGATATTCTTTAACTGTCTTTTTCTCTGTCTTGTTCATTTTCTGCTCCTTTCCAACTTAACAGTGACTCAACGCCGGCGAATACGATCTTCATCTGCTCCTTGCCGTATTCAAGATACTCACGCCCGTGGTCTGTAAGCATATAGTACATGCGGAAACGCTTGTTTACAACCATTTCCTTACGCGAGGTGATTATTCCTCTTGATTGCATACGGTAGAGCGGACCGTAGAGCGAGCCTTCTTTAATTAGAAAGGCGTTGTTTGTGCGGGTGGCTAGTGCTTCTTTGATCTCGTAGCCGTACATATCGCGCTCCGAGAGCATATGAAGTATCAGTAATTCAACTATACCGAGCCGCACGTTTTCATCAATTGATTCTTTCCAAGTCAAAGTCATCCCTCCTTTGTGAATATTATAGCACAAAAAAAGCGTTTTTGGAATAACTTTTTTAAAATAACATGTTGACAAATCGAAAAATTTGTGATATAATACAAACATGCAAGGATTTCCACGGAATAAGTTGGCAGATGTGACGAAACACCGAGGGCTCCGAGTCAAATATTTATATTAATTTTTGGATGTACAACATGAAAACAATCAAAAAAACTAACCGCGCTCCTTCTCTCGATGGTACTGCTCTTTTCCTTTTTTTCGACATATGTACTAGCAATTGAAGAACGCGCCAGATATTTTTACTATTTTCATCCATTGGATGACTGTCTTACCGTTAACTTTCACAGAGGCAACGTTGAAATTGATTCATATGCCGAAGCATACTGTACCGCATATTATGTTGAAGATTGCGATTTAGGTGTTAAGACATATGTAGTTAATGATTACTATGATACTATTAATGCACAACTGTTTACCAAAACTGCTTATGTTTCATTAACCGTGGAGTTTGAATCTGGCGCAAGCGGAACCCTCGAAGATGCGGTTCAATGTGGTCGATATGACGAAAACACTGTTGTACGTATTTTCGGTACGCGAGTGATTGATGTTGAGCTCGATGATACTTTGATCCATTTCAAGTCAACTCATTTAGTTATGGACGGATATCATGTTTCCGATCCGTTGAATTCACCGTATTGTGTTCCCGCTGATGGAGTAGGAGAGATTTATATCGAACTTCTCGATAATTGATCGCATCAGCAATTTTCGATTGGAGAATAAATATGAAAAAACATATTCCCTATTTGAGATGTATCGTATTGATACTTGTCTTTCTGCTTGTGCTGCCTTCTTGCTCTTCGATTTATGATCATCTGCCCGAAACGACCGAACCGACCGAACCGGAAACGACAGATTCGCTGCCGGATGAGTACTTTTCCGAAGGAGAATTAGTGCTTGTTTCTTCTTACAATACCGGCATCGTTTACGAAGGAATGTATTATTATGTGGAAAAGTTAACTTATTGTTATAAGGAAGATAATCCGTTGACACAGGTAGACGATTCTGCTTGGAGAACAATACTCAGGCTTGCAAAATATAATCCGGTTACCAATACGGTATCCAGCCTATGCAAGAATCCTACCTGTATGCACTCTACTGATGAATGTCAGTTTGTTGCGCCCAATACATGGCTGGTGACCAAGTTCCAAATTTTCGGGGATTGGCTGCTGTACGGTTTTTGCGATTATGTCTTCACCGATCCGCTTCAAGAGGAGATCATAAGAGTTTATTTGTATAATCTGAAATCGGGTGAACTGAGGCAGATCAATTCCACCGTCGCTGACGGAACAACTCTGAATTATTCGTCTATGCATCACGCTATGAACGGTAAGATATATTCGACCTTGGAATTGCTTGACTACAGCGGAAGAGATGAATTTGAGGAATCTGGTGGAGATACAAAGGATTACATTCCTCCAACCCGTCAGTACGTTCAGGTTTACGACCCTGAAACTGAAGAGACTACACGGCTTTTTGAAATTTCCGAAGATATGCAAATGGTTGCCTTGACCAACAAAAGAATTTTTTATAAAAAGACTGACTTAACCTTTTGGTCTTCTGACTATTCCGGAAATAATATGAAGCAGGAAGAGAACATTAATTTTGACTTGATTCAGCTTTGCGGGAAATACGCGTATCTTGTAGAAAATCCCGATTATAAAGAGGTTGGTTATAATTATCGGGTTTACGATCTTGAAACCGAAACGATCTCGGAAATAGATTTCGGATGTCAGATAAGAGAGATTCTCGTGGATTCGGGTAAGCTTGTGTTCACTACTTTTTCGAGAATTGATGAATTCAAGGAACTTTATAAATCAGGAATCACTAAAATTAAAGAAATGTATCCCGACGTAACCGATCCCGAGGAATTGATACGGCTTAAAAAGCAAGTGAGCAACAGTATTGAGTACGACGGAACCTTCCAACTCTATATTACCGATGCTCTCGGTAACAATAAAGAGTTAGCGTTTGAAGGCGAGAATATGATGCTCTCTCCCATTCGGCTTGCCGGTAATTATCTTTATGCCAAGGTATCCTACGCTGATCCGAACAATAATTTTGAAGTAACCACTCCCGGAAATGACGGTTTGTGCGCTCTCAACCTCGAGACCGGCGAGATCACGCTTATTCCTCAGCTTGAAATATATCTTGATTCACAGCAGTAAAATTTACCGCAGACTCCACGGGGTCTGCGGCTTTTTATTGAAAATTTATCTTAATTATTAAAAAGATATTGACAAACCGTCTTTTTTGTGGTATATTTATACTATCAATATTTTCGAAAGGAAATCACAAAATGAAAAAGCTTTTATCTATCGCACTCGCACTCGTAATGGTTCTTTCTATGGCTGCTTTCTCGGCATCTGCAGAGACTTACGAGGAAAAGATCGTTGACACCAACTGGCAGCTCGGTTACGTCGGCTCCTCCGCCAACACCGGTGGATTCGTCAACGTTCTCAACCCCAACGGCGGCAGCTATTCTTACTCCGACGTTATCGACATGGGCCCCGCAGGCTCCACCATCTCTTTTGCTGACGATGCTTCCGGATATGCTTCCGCAGCTGCTTACGTCTTCTCCTTCTGGAAGAAAAACGGCGAAGAGTTCGAGCTCGACCTCGAAGCCAACAATATCCCCGGCTACAGCGTAGCAGCTTCCAGAAGCTATGAGTTTGTAACCACCGCGGATAACCAGGCTATCCGCGTTACCTACCGCTCCGAGCAGAAGGCTGATATGACCCCCGAATTTGAGGAGATCTTCGTTGACGGCGTAAAGGTTGACACCAACTGGAACTTCGGTTACGTTAAGGCTGACGGCTCCATCGTTGCAAGCGGATCTGCTTACTCCTACACCGATGTTATCGTAGTCGCAAAGGCAGGAAGCAAGGTAACCTTCACCGATACCAACAAGAACGGTACCGCGTTCTGCTCCAACAGCGCGCTCGTTTTCTCCACTTGGACCAAGGATGGTGAGAATTGGGTATTCGCAAACGGTGTCAAGGGCGAAGAAGGAACCTTCACCTCCATTCCCGTTGTTTACTCCTACACCTCCACCAAGGACAACGAGCTCGTAAGACTTTGCTACCGTTCCGAAGAGAAGGCAGGATCCCCCATCGATCCCGCACTCCGCCCCGTAGTAACTCTCAAGACTCCCGTTCCCGAGACCACTCCCGAGGTTACTGAGCCCGCTCCCGAGACCACAGAGCCTGTAACTCCTCCCGCTACCGGTGATTCTGCGATCGTTCTCGTAGCAGCTCTCATCGCAACCGTCTCCCTCGGAGTAATTGCAACCAAGAAGAGAAGCTTCTAAAATTTTTATAATAAAACCGTGCCGGATCGCTTGATTCGGCACGGTTTTGTATTAATCCTGATAAGTAAAATTCTCTCCGTCCGTGATAAACACGATACTTCCGAGAAGGTCGGTGCGGTAGATCTGATCGCCAACGTAAGGCGCGATCCTTGCAAGAACCTCGGCGTGCGGATGACCGTATTTATTGTCAAGTCCGCAGGAGATGACCGCTATTTTCGGATTGACTGCTGCGAGCCATGCGTCTGTTGATGAGGTCTTTGAACCGTGGTGTCCCATCTTGAGCAGCATAGATCCGAGCTCTGCCGCCGAGAAGGTCTTGAGGATGGATTCCTCGGCAGGCTCTTCTGCGTCACCCGTGAGCATCGCTGTGGTGTTGCCCCAGGTTGCTTTGATGACTATCGAGGAGTTGTTTGAGTCGAGTTTCTTGTTGTTGGGATCGGGTCCAAAAACAAACATATCGAATTCTCCGAGCGAATAGGTCTCGCCGGGAAGAGCATTGTAGACCTTGCATCCCTCGGCTGCTATGCCGTCCATCATGCGTTTGTAAACTGTAGTGTCTTTTTCGAGCTCGGGCTTGATGACGTTGAGAACCTCGTATTCGGCGAGTACCATATCCGCGCCGCCGATGTGGTCGGAGTCGGGATGCGTGAAGACTGCGTAATAAAGATCGTCAACGCCGCAAAGATCGAGATAGCTCTTCAACTCATCCTCGGCGCTGTTTTCGCCCGCGTCGATGAGAATGTCGCCTTCGGGTGTCCGTATCAGCGTCGCATCACCCTGACCGACGTCGATGAAGTGGTATTCCACATTACCAAGCACTCCCGAGCTTACTGTGATATTGCTTGAAGTCGGCGAAGAGGTGCTGTCCGATGCAGTCGTCTCGTCGTTTCCTGCCATATATTCGGATACTACGTATGCTATCAGCGCAATTATAAGAATGACTATTATCGCAAGCGGACTGAGATTGCTTTTTTTCTTTCTTCTTTTTTTCGTTGCCATAATGACCTCCAAACATACCTTTTGTTACATTATACACCATTTTTCTGCCTTCTTCAAGACTTTTTTGAAAGATTGGAAAGTTTTTTTGAAAATTGAGTTGATTATTGCCGCACTTCGTGGTAAAATATATAAAGATCAAAAACGGAGTTATAGTATGGCTGAAAAATTAAGTAAAAAATACAAAAAATTAATATGGGATATTCTGATCCTTTCGCTCGGATCAATTATTTTTGCCGTGGGAGTCGCGTGCTTCCTTGACCCTAACAGCATTGCTTCGGGCGGCGTTTCGGGTATTGCTATCATAATCACCAAATTTATTGATTTTATCCCCACCGGTACCGTGATCGCACTTATCAACGTGCCGATCCTTCTTGTGGGAACGATCAAATTCGGCTTTAAATTCCTCGGGTCCACGATGTACGCAGTTCTGCTTTCCTCGCTGGCGGTCAACGTATTCGGCGAATACGTAGGTCCCTTGACAAACGATCTGCTTCTTGCATCGGTCGGCGGATCCGTGCTTGTCGGAGCCGGAGTGGGACTCGTTTTCCGAACCGGTGCTACGACGGGCGGAACAGACGTTATAGTTAAATTGCTCCGTCTTAAATTTCGCCATCTTCCCACGGGTATCGTTTTCGGATTCGTTGACGGTTGTGTCTGCCTTACCTCGGGAATCGTATTCAAAAATATTGAGCTTACGATCTATGCTGCAATTTCTCTGATGATAGCGAGCATAACAATGAACAAGGTTCTATACGGTAGCGACGGAGCAAGAATGATCTATATCATCAGCCCGGAAAACAAGGAGATCGCCAAACGCCTGATGGATGAAGTCGACGTCGGTGCCACATATATGCATGGCAACGGAGCATACACGGGTAAAAATTTCGATGTTCTTATGGTGGTTCTGAGAGCAAAACAGCTCCCCCGCGCACGTGACGTCGTAAAACAGATCGACGACGGCGCATTTATGATAGTCACTAACGCAACTTCTGTCTTTGGACAGGGATTCAAGGAACACGGCTCGGAAGAGGTATAAATCAATATATGAATATTTTCGGTGGAAGACCGGGAATTGCGGCGGGAGTTCTGGCGGTCATTGCCACTCTCGCCGCCTTCTTTTTGATATTTTGGATCAAAATTATTATCCTGGTTGCTGTTCTGATTTTGATTTCGATATGCATTGTTCTTTGCATTAAGAAAAAGATCACAGCCTACAGACTTTTTTCTGTCGCCGTTGTACTTTCGGTATTTTTACTTGTTTTCCTGCGTGTGCTCATTATGGCATTCAGCTATATACCCGTTGCACGCGAGTTTTGCGGAGAAGACTCTTACGTCCACGCGACGGTAAGAGAACGCCGTTCGGGCGCCGATTATTACACGAATTACATAATAGATATTCATTCGGTCAACGGCGTTGAATGTAACCAAAAAGCAGAACTTTCCTGTGAATACAGTTCAGATCTGCAAAAGGGATACGAATTTGTCCTGCGCCATGCAGATATCGTATATTACGAAGAGCTTGAGGAAAGCAAAGCTCTTGAGCTTGTTTCGGAAAAAGTGTTCCTTTCGGTGATTTCTGCCGATCCCGCCGACTGCGCAATTTTATCGGAAAATAATCTTACCGTCTTTGATCATTTCGAGGATCTTAATAAATACCTCTGCACCAAACTGCGCAACGAGATCAAGGGAGATGAAGGCAGACTTGCCGTTGCCATGCTTCTCGGCGATAAATCCGCGCTGAAATCCGAAATGTACCGCGATTTCTCCCGATCGGGACTTTCGCATTATCTTGCCGTCAGCGGACTTCACGTTTCGATAATTACCGGAATCGTCGGATTCATTCTCGTTAAGATCGGCATGAGACGATCGCTCCGCAATATTCTTCTGGCACTTTTTTCGATCGCCTATCTCTGCTTGCTCGGATTTCCGATTAGTGCCGTGAGAGCGGTCATAATGCTTCTGGCGGTCTTTATCGCATATTCTTCGGGCGATATTTCGGATTCGATAAACTCTCTCGGCATCGCCGCGGCTTTGATACTGATAGTCAATCCAACTGCTGTTTTCGAAAAGAGCTTCATACTTTCCTTCTGCGCGACCCTCGGAATAGTTTCGTTCATGCCGCTGTTCAACGAACTCATGCGTTCATTCCTTTACCCAAAAAAGAGCGGAGAAGAAAAGAAGGCGTCAAAATTCTTGATACTTTGCCAGAAGCTTCTTTCGTTCGTATTCGGCTCTCTTCTCACCGTCGCGTGCGCACTTTCGCTGACGCTCTTGCCGACAGCCTATCTCTTCGGTGAGATGTCGCGTCTCGGTTTCCGATCGAATCTGATCGCGGCTGTTGCGGCGCCGCCTATGATGATCTCTTTGCTTTTGTATCTCGTGTTCGGAGGCGTACCCTATATCCGAGAGGGATTGCTCTTCGTTATAAGAAAGTGCGCGGGATTTATGCTCGGACTTGCTTCGGATATCGGAGACGAACGCGGCGCACTTGTTTCGCTTATATCAAAAACTTCCTTAATATTAATCTACTTATTTACCGCAATAATCATTTTTCTGCTGATAATAAAAGTCAAGAACAAAAAGCCGCTTTTATTGGTGCCGGCATCGTATCCGCTGATGCTCGGAATACTCGTTTTCGTCGGTATTGCAACACTTCCGAATCAAACCGAGGTTACGGTGCTTTCCACAGCCGGAAGCGAATATATCCTTGCGGTACATGAAGACGAATCTGCATTGATCGATATTTCGGTAGGCTCGCTGAACGGCTTGCGGATAATTACGAACCGGATGCACTCAGACGGTATAACCGAACTCGATACTCTGGTGCTGACTCACTACCATACCAAACATCTTGCAACCGTTTCAAGATTCACGGCTGAAGAGAAGGTGCGCCGTGTACTGCTTCCTTATCCCGAAACAGAGGCCGACGCATGGATAATGCTTCAGCTTGCCGACACACTTGCGGCTTCGGGAATATCCTGCGAGATCATGCCGAATGACAGCTTCGTGTTGCTTGGTGAGACGATCCTTTCGGTTTCTCCGATTAAAAGACTTGATCGCTCCAGCCATCCCGTTATCTCATTATCTTTGTCGGAAGGTGAGGAGACGCTGACCTACCTTTCGGCATCGGCATGGGAGACGGATGAAACCGAAATAATTCGGCGTTTGCACCTAAGCGACACCATACTGTTCGGTTCTCACGGACCCGTGGTCAAGACTTCATTTGAATTTCTTGACGCTTGCAAGAGGGTAGGAGTTTTCGTTATTTTTGATGAATCGCATATTGAATATATAGTCGGAAAAGATTTTTTGCAGAGTTCCGATTATGAAGATATTGCACTGTTTACCGGAAGCGGCTTTTACAGAACTGCCTTTTCCGCTCCGTGATTCTTGTCTGCTTGTGACGAACTTGATGTTTTTTTGACGAAACGAGCAAGGAATTGTAAAAAATCTGTTGACATTTGAACAAAAAATTGATATAATATACTCGTATTTTAGTATTTCCGGCACTCTGTGCTGTAAATAAATATCATTATTATTTTATGGAGGAAACCATGAAAAAAGCACTGTCAATCATTCTCGCGGTTCTTATGCTCCTTTCCACAACCCTCGCGTTCGCTTCTTGCGGCGATGATGCGGCTGACCTTAAGGGCATGAGCGAATCTCCTCTCGCTATTCCTGAGCTCAAGGCAGATTTTGAAGTTCCTGAGGATTTCAAAATTGGATTTATCTGTTTGCACGATGAATCTTCTACCTATGACCTCAACTTCATCAACGCGGTTCTCAGCTACCAGGAAGCTCTTGGCCTCAAGAACGAACAGGTTATCATCAAGAGAAATATTGAAGAAACCGAGAAGTGCTATGAAGCGGCAAGAGACCTCGTAACTCAGGGTTGCGATATCGTCTTTGCAAACTCCTTTGGACACGAGCCCTATATCGCTCAGGCTGCTGCTGAGTTCCCCGAGGTTCAGTTCTGCCACGCTACCGGCGTTACCGCTGCTGATAAGGGCCTTGCAAACTTCCACAACGCATTTGCTTCCATCTACCAGGGCAGATACCTCGCCGGTATCGCTGCAGGTCTCAAGCTCAACGAGATGATCGAGGCAGGCACCATCACAGCTGAGGAAGCTAAGATGGGTTACGTTGGTGCTTACACATACGCAGAGGTTATTTCGGGTTACACCTCCTTCTACCTCGGCGCAAAGTCTGTTTGCCCCTCTGTTACTATGGACGTTCAGTTCACAGGATCTTGGTATGACGTAACATCCGAGAAGAACGCGGCTGAAGCTCTTCTTGCAAGAAATTGCGTTCTTATCTCTCAGCATGCTGACTCCATGGGCGCTCCCGGTGCTTGCGAGGCTGCCGGCGTTCCTAACGTTTCCTACAACGGAAGCACATATGAGGCTTGTCCCGAGACATTCATCGTTTCTTCTGCTATTAACTGGGCTCCTTACTACATGTACATCACCAAGTGCTTCAGCACAGGTGCTGACATTGAGGCTAACTGGTGCGGCGGCATCGAAGAGGGTTCTGTAGTTCTTACAGGTATCAACCTCGACGTAGCTGCAGAGGGCACCGTTGATGCTATCAACAATGCTATCGCTGCTTTCAAGGCAGGCACACTCAACGTATTCAATACCGCTAATTTCACTGTAGGCGGCAAGACTCTCACAACCGAGGATAACGCGCTCATCAGCGATGGTTACTTCCACGAGTCCGAGACGATCTCTGCTCCCTCTTTTGACATCAGAATCGACGGTATTACCCTTCTTAACGAGGAGTATTAATTCTTTACGGGATTTATCCCGTTGCCTTTTAGGCGGAGCTTTACCGCTCCGCCTGATTGCTTTTTACCTTCATAAATCTTAACGCGGAGGAAACACGTGAATAATACTGTTGCTCTTGAATTAAAGAATATATCCAAGAAATTTGGAGATAAATATGCAAATAAAAACGTTGACCTTAACCTGTATAACGGGGAGATCCTTGCTATTCTTGGAGAAAACGGAAGCGGTAAGACCTCTATGGTCAATATGATAGCGGGAATATATTATCCCGATGAGGGTGAGATTTACGTTGACGGAAAACCTGCCGTTATTTCTTCCCCTAAAGATGCCTTCAAATATAAGATAGGAATGATACATCAGCACTTCAAGCTTGTTGATGTTTTTTCTGCAAGTGAAAATATTGTCCTCGGTATAAAAGAAGATAAGAAATTCAAGCTTTCCGAGGTGGATCAAAGAGTCGCCCAAATTACCGACAAATACGGATTTATTTTAAATCCTCAAAAGAAGATATACGAGATGTCCGTTTCCGAAAAGCAGACCGTTGAAATTGTAAAGGTGCTTTACAGAGGCGCTGATATACTCATCCTCGACGAGCCTACGGCGGTTCTTACCCCTCAGGAGATCGAAAAGCTTTTTGATATTCTTCGCCGTATGCGCGATGACGGAAAGTCAATAATTATCATAACACATAAGATGCACGAGGTTCTCTCTCTTTCGGACAGAGTTGCCGTTATGCGAAAGGGAGAGCATATCGCGACGGTCAATACCAAAGAGACCAACGAAAAAGAGCTCACTGAAATGATGATGGGCGAAAAAGTAGAATTGAATATTGAACGTACCGAGCCTGAAAACTCAAAGGATAGGCTTCTCGTTAAAAATATATGCAGTAAAAATTCCGACGGAATAAAAGTGCTTGATAACATTTCCTTTACGGCACACTCGGGAGAAATACTCGGAATTGCAGGAATTGCCGGATCGGGTCAGCGTGAGTTACTTGAAGCTATCGCAGGTCTTATACCGCTTGAATCGGGTGAGATTATTTTCAATCGACCAAAAAAAGGTATGCCTGTATCCTTCTATCACAAATCCCTTGCTGATGTAATGGCGCTTGCGGAAGAGAACAAATTCCATTACGAAGACGGAACACCCGTTGATTTCACTGGGTTTTCTCACGCCGCTATCCGTGAACTTGTAAATTCCGGCAAAGTCTTCTTTAATGAAGATGACGTTATGGATCTTCGCGACAAAACTCCGCTTGAGATTCGCGAGCTTGGCGTCAGACTGTCTTTCGTTCCCGAGGACCGTCTCGGAATGGGACTCGTCGGAAATATGGATATAGTTGATAATGTAATGCTCAGAAGCTACAAACGTGGAAACTCTGTCTTCCTTGACAGAAAAAAGCCTCATGATCTGGCTATGGAGCTTATCGACGAGCTTCATATAAGCACTCCCGACGAATATACTCCAGTCCGCAGACTTTCGGGAGGAAATATACAGAAGGTGCTTGTAGGCCGTGAGATAGCGGCTGCTCCCTCGGTATTTATGGCTGCTTATCCTGTAAGAGGTCTGGATGTAAATGCTTCGTACAGTATATACAACCTTCTTAATAAGCAGAAGGAGCTTGGTGTTGCGGTTCTGTTTGTCGGAGAGGATCTCGATGTTCTTATCGAGCTTTGCGACAGAATAATGGTCATAGCTTCGGGACAGATAACCGGAATTGTTGATGCAAGAAACACAACTAAAGAAGAGATAGGTCTTCTTATGACAAAGAATAATATGGAAGGAGAATGCGGCAATGACTAAAAAAGAACCGATCATTCATATAACAAAGCGAAGTAATATAAGCTTTAAGCGTTCGTTTTTGATGAGAAGCGTTGCTATTCTTTCATCTTTCATAATAATGGCTTTGGTGATGTTTCTGTTGTCAAAGGAGAACCCCGTTACTCTCATTGCCTCAATGTTTGACGGTGCTTTTGGAAATTCACTTCGTATATGGGTACTGTTCAGCGATACCGCCATTCTTCTTGGCATCTCGCTTGCTCTTACTCCTGCCTTTAAAATGAAATTTTGGAACTGCGGCGGTGAGGGTCAGGTAATGATGGGCTCGCTTATATCCGCAATGATTATGTTTTTTGTCGGCGATAGCCTCTCGCGTCCGCTTCTTCTTTCTGTAACGGCGGCATCCAGCATAGTGATAGGTAGTATATGGGGACTCATTCCCGCAATATTTAAGGCTAAGTGGAATACCAACGAAACACTCTTCACACTTATGATGAACTATATAGCAATTCAATTTGTTACATACTTCCTCAAGCTTTGCGGAAATGCACAGGGAAATCTCGAGCCCATGCCCCAATTTGCTATACCCAAATTATTTGACGGTCCGTATTTTCTCAACATAACACTTATTGTTTCAATATGCATCATTATGTATGTGTATCTTCGTTACAGCAAGCAGGGTTATGAGATTTCTGTAGTCGGAGAGAGCGAAAATACCGCCAAATACATAGGAATCAACGTGCCGAAGGTAATCATAAGAACTATGATAATTTCCGGTGCCCTTTGCGGTCTTATGGGTTTCCTTCTCGTAGCTAACGGAAGCTGCTCTGTTACCACTACCATTGCGGGTGGCCGCGGATTTACGGCGATTCTTGTTTCATGGCTCGGTAAATTCAATCCGATATACATGATACTTACGTCTTTCCTTGTAGTCTTCCTGCAGAAGGGTACAAGCTTTATGGGAGAAACTTACCGTCTGGATACATCTATGGCAGATATTTTTATCGGTGTAGTGCTTCTTTTCATAATAGGCTGTGAGTTCTTTATTAACTATAAAATAAACTTCAGAAAAGACTTTTTTAAGGCAACCGATAAAAACAAGGAGGTAAATAACCAATGACTATTATAACCTTTCTTGTAAGTGCAATAAAATTCGGAATGGTCCTCCTATTCGGCTCAACCGGAGAAACAATAACCGAAAAATCGGGACATCTCAACCTTGGACTTCCCGGAGTTATGTGTGTGGGTACTGCATGCGGTTGTGTTGCCGAGGCAATATTATTTGATATCGTAGGCGGCAGACGCCAAATGGAAAAGATATCTGTTTTTGCGGTGCTTATTCCCATTCTTGCAACTATTATCGGCGCCGCTCTTATGGGACTGATCTTTTCATTCCTTACGGTTACTCTTCACGCCAATCAGAACGTTACAGGTCTGGCAATGACTACTCTCGGAGTCGGAATAGCCGATTTCATGATAGCGTCGGTAGATGGATACAAGTTTACTGCAGGCGCAAAGTTTTTCCGTACAAGTCTTCCTTTTGCCGATGATCTGGGCTGGTTCGGTGAGCTGTTCTTTTCTTACGGAATCATGGTATATCTTTCGCTTGCAATAGCGATAGCAACTTCGTTTATGCTTAACAAAACCAAGATCGGTCTTCACCTTCGCGCTGTAGGCGAAAACCCGGCAACAGCGGATGCGGCAGGTATTAACGTAACAAAATACAGATATATCTCAACATGCGTCGGTTGCGCTGTTTCGGGTCTCGGCGGTCTTATGTTCGTTATGGATTATCTTAACGGAAACTGGGAATACGTTATAGATGCCATCGGATGGCTCTGTGTTGCTCTCGTTATTTTCACAACTTGGAAGCCGGTATTCGGAATATTCTGCTCGATAGTATTCGGCGCATTTTACGTTTCTGCAGAGTATATTCCCGGAATTTCCCTTGCGAGCAAAGAACTGTTCAAGATGCTCCCTTATCTTGTTACCATAGTTGTTCTTGTATTTACAAGCTCCCGTAAGAAGCGAGATCAGCAGCCTCCCGCTGCTCTCGGTCAGTCCTATTTCAGAGAAGAAAGATAAAGTTTTACGATGGAAATATACAGATTTGATATAATAGATTCCACCTTTTCGGAAGCGGGCAGACGCATGAAAGAGCTCTCCTCGGGCGCGTATC
Organism: Eubacteriales bacterium; assembly: GCA_045535915.1. Lineage (GTDB taxonomy): Bacteria > Bacillota > Clostridia > Oscillospirales > CAG-272 > CAG-390. Next base: position 13,680 of record JAZSMP010000104.1, read on the forward strand.
TCTTCACAGCGCGTGAGCAGACAGCGGGTAAAGGTCAGGGAACCCACAACTTTTATTCGCCGAAGGACAACGGCATCTACGCAACTCTCCTTCTTGTCGATGATTATGCTGACGTATGTGCTCCCGCATTTTCATCAAAGCTCGGTCCCTTTGCTACACTGACGATCACCGAAGCCGTTCTCGATGCCTGTTCGGATTTTGACCAGCGCCTCGGTATCAAGTGGGTGAATGATCTGCTTCTCGACGGTAAAAAGTACGGAGGCATCCTTACCGCTGTAACCGTAAAGGAAGGTAAGCTTACCACGATACGCATAGGCTTTGGAATCAATACGGGATACGCCGACATGCCCGACGAGCTCCGCGGAAGAGTGACTACTCTCGGGCTCGACCCAACGGATACCGAAAAGCTCATGATCGAGATCGCCGATAGACTTTGCAATCATCTTCCCGAAGTAAAAGAGGAGGATCTTTACCGCGATTACGTCAAGTATTGCACAACTCCGGGAAAAAGTATCATGCTCCCCGACGGCAGATGCGGTACAGTCGTCAGCATCGCATCCGATTTCTCGCTTATCTTTTCCGTAGAGGGCAAACGCCCCGAGTTTACCAACACCACAGCGGGATTGATCATACTTTAATTATATTTATAAAGGAGTCTCCGGACTCCTTTTTTCACATCTTATCATTCATTTTCATAATATGTAGTATAACTCTTTTATTTGAGGAACTTCATATGAATAAGAATATAAAGCTTGCCATTCTCGGAGGAGATGCCAGACAGAGATACCTTGCCCGTGAGCTTGCCGAGCGAGGATTTGAAACTGCGGTCTGGGGAATCGGAGGCGAAGCGCGGATCGGCGGCGCGGTAAAATGCAGGGATCCGAAGAGTGCACTCGCATCCGCGTCTGCGGTAATATTGCCGTTGCCTGCCACGCTGGACGGTGCTACCCTGAATTCGGAAAACGAAGAAAAGCTGAAACTCAATACAATACTCGATTACTGCGATGTCCCGATATTCGGAGGAAAGTTCAACGAAAGCTTTCTTCTTGCCGCAGAGGTGCGGAAGAGGAGAGTGATAGATTATTTCGACTCCGAAACCTTGCAGATAAGAAACGCTGTGCCGACGGCCGAGGGGGCGGTTTTTATAGCTATGCAGCATCTTGACAAGACCGTCATGGGTTGCCGTGCCGCTGTTATCGGATACGGAAGGATAGGACAGATGCTCGCGGGTCTCTTGCTTCGCATGGGTGCCAACGTTACCGTTGCAGCAAGAAATCGGCTCCAGCTTGCAAGCGCGCAGAACTTCGGTGCAAAAACAGTTCGTATTGATTCCACGCTTCCGTCGGGAGGACTTTCGCCGCTCTGCAAAAACGGAGCTTTTGACGTTGTTTTCAACACCGTACCCGCGCGACTTTTTGACGCCGATGTGTTGTCTCTTATGCCACCTGATATTTTGCTGATAGATCTATCATCTGTACCCGGAGGAATAGATTTCGGTGCGGCAAAGGAAAGGGGCATACGCGCGGTATGGGCACTGTCTCTGCCCGGTAAATACGCCCCCGAGAGCGCAGGCACGATCATATGCGATACCCTCATGGAGTACTTTGAAAGAGAGGGCATAACATGAAGATAGGATTTGCAATGTGCGGCTCGTTTTGTACCTTCTCATCGGCGTTTGAACAAATGACGCTTCTGCGCGATGCGGGTCATGAGATCGTCCCGATCATGAGCTTCAACGCTTCAAAAATAGATACACGTTTCGGCAAGGCATCCGACCACGTTGCACGAACCGAAGCAATTTCGAATAGAAAGTTGATAAATACGATCGAAGGTGCCGAACCGCTCGGACCTGCTGAAAAGCTCGACCTTCTGATCATCTGCCCCTGCACGGGCAATACCCTTGCAAAGCTTGCCGCAGGTATAACCGATACTCCCGTCACTATGGCGGCAAAAGCGCATCTGCGCGGTGACCGTCCGCTTCTCATTGCCTTGGCGACCAACGACGGACTTTCGGCAAATCTTTCGAACATCAATGCGATGGCAAAGAGAAAGAGCGTCTATTTTCTGCCGATGAAGCAGGACGATCCGCTCAAAAAGCCTCATTCGCTCGTTTCGGATTTTGAAAGGATGCAGGAAGCCGTTGCTGCCGCATTGAGACGCGAACAGCTCAGACCGCTTTTTATCGAATAAAACAAAGATCCTTCTCCCTATGTGGAGAAGGATTTTTTGATTTACCTATTGAAATTCCCGATTTGGTGTGATATAATTATATAATATATTATGATGTTTGGCGTTTAACGCCGAAAGTGAGGATAAAATGTCTGATTTTAAGATCGAAACAAAATGTATTCAGTCGGGTTATAATCCCGGAAACGGCGAGCCCCGCGTTCTGCCGATATACCAGAGCACTACATATAAGTATTGCTCCTCCGAGGAGGTCGGCGATCTCTTCGACCTCAAGGCTGACGGCCATATGTACTCTCGCATCTCCAACCCCACGGTTGCAGAGGTGGAGAAGAAGATCACAGATCTCGAAGGCGGTACGGGAGCGATCCTTACCTCTTCGGGTATGTCCGCGATCCTTCTCGCTGTTCTCAATATCGCCAAGGCGGGACAGAACATCGTCTCGCTCGCCGCTATCTACGGCGGAACCGTAAACCTCTTCGCAGTTACCCTCAAGAGGTTCGGTATCGAGGTTCGTTTTGCTACCTCCGCAATGAGCGACGATGAAATTGAAGCCCTTATCGACGAAAACACCCGTATGCTCTTCGGTGAGACCATCGCGAATCCCGCGCTCGACGTGCTTGATTTTGATCGCTTTGCCGCTATAGCACACAGAAACGGTATTCCTTTCGTAGTTGACAACACCTTCCCGACTCCCATCCTTTGCCGTCCCTTCGAGCACGGATGTGATATCGTAATTCATTCGACTACCAAATACATGGACGGACACGCAACGGTCGTCGGCGGATGCGTAGTTGACGGCGGTAAGTTTGATTGGTCGGCAGATTCCGAAAAGTGGCCCGAGCTCAACGATCCCGATCCTTCCTACCACGGCGTTGCATACGTAAAGCAGTTCGGCAACGAAGTTGCTTACATCACCAAGGCACGCGTGCAGCTCGTCAGAGATATGGGTATCCCCATGACCGCAATGAGCGCGTTCCTTCTCAATCTCGGACTTGAGACCCTTCATCTCCGTATGGAAAGACATTGCTCAAACGCTCTCGCTGTCTCCGAGTATCTTGCCGCGCACGACAAGGTCGAGAGTGTTTCCTATCCAGGGCTCAAGGGCGACAAGCAGTACGAGCTTGCACAGAAGTATCTGCCCTTCGGATGCGCAGGCGTAATCTCCTTCGTTATCAAGGGCGGACGCGATGCGGCTGTTAAGTTCATGGATTCGCTCAAGCTCGCGGCTATCGTTGTTCACGTTGCCGACTCGCGCACAAGCGTACTCAATCCCGCATCCACAACTCACCGTCAGCTCACAGACGAACAGCTTGCCGCTGCAGGTATTCCTGCAGGCCTCGTAAGACTTTCCGTCGGTACCGAGCATATCGACGATATCATCGCCGATATCGAGCAGGCACTTGCTAACGCTTAATATTTCAGGAGACAGAAATGCCTATTAAGATACCCAACCTTCTTCCCGCGACACAGACTCTGCTTGACGAGAACATTTTCGTCATGACCGAGACCCGTGCGATAACGCAGGACATCAGACCGCTTCATATTCTGATGCTCAATCTGATGCCGCAGAAGATCACAACCGAAACTCAGATAGCCAGACTCATAGGAAATACCCCTTTGCAGGTCGAGCTTGAGCTTCTGCAGACCGCCACTCATAAGGCGACCCATACCTCAGCCGAGCACATGCTCGCGTTCTATAAGACATTTGACGAGGTAAGACATAAAAAATACGACGGAATGATAATCACCGGTGCTCCGGTAGAACAGATGCCCTTCGAGGAGGTCACATATTGGGATGAGCTCTGCGAGATCATGGAATGGTCGAAGACGAACGTCACTTCCACCTTCCATATCTGCTGGGGAGCGCAGGCGGGACTTTACTACCATTACGGTATCAAGAAGTATCCGCTTGACTCCAAGCTCTTCGGCGTTTTCGAGCATACCGTTGACCGCCGTTCTTCGATGCTTTTCCGCGGCTTTGACGATAAATTCTTCGTTCCCCATTCGCGCCACACTACCGTGCGCATGGAGGACGTCGAGGCGTGCCCCGAACTGAAAATACTCTCCACTTCGCCCGTAGCGGGACTTTACGCGTGCGCTACCGACCGCGGCAGACAGATCTTCATCACGGGTCATTCCGAATATGACGCAGGC
>JAZSMP010000098.1:0-1597 GCA_045535915.1 Eubacteriales bacterium
TCATCGACGAAGATACCCGTATGCTCTTCGGCGAGACCATCGCAAACCCCGCGCTCGACGTCCTCGACTTCGACCGCTTTGCTGCCCTCGCTCATAAGAACGGCATTCCCTTCGTTGTCGACAACACCTTCCCGACCCCCATCCTTTGCCGTCCCTTCGAGCACGGATGTGATATCGTAGTCCACTCTACAACGAAGTATATGGACGGTCACGCAACAGTCGTCGGCGGATGCGTAGTTGACGGCGGTAAGTTTGATTGGTCGGCAGATCCCGAAAAGTGGCCCGAGCTCAACGATCCCGATCCCTCCTACCACGGCGTCGCATACGTCAAGCAGTTTGGCAATGATGTTGCATATATAACCAAGGCGCGCGTTCAGCTCGTTCGCGATATGGGTATCCCCATGACCGCAATGAGCGCATTCCTTCTCAACCTCGGTCTTGAGACCCTCCATCTCCGTATGGAGCGTCATTGCTCGAACGCTCGGGCGGTTTCCGAGTATCTTGCCGCGCACGAGAAAGTAGAAAGCGTTTCATATCCCGGACTCAAGGGCGACAAGCAGTATGAGCTTGCGCAGAAGTATCTCCCGCTCGGATGCGCGGGCGTAATCTCCTTCGTTATCAAGGGCGGACGCGATGCTGCTGTTAAATTCATGGATTCCCTTAAGCTCGCCGCTATCGTTGTTCACGTTGCCGACTCTCGCACAAGCGTACTCAATCCCGCGTCCACAACTCACCGCCAGCTCACCGACGAACAGCTTGTTGCCGCCGGTATTCCCGCAGGTCTCGTAAGACTTTCCGTCGGCACCGAGCATATCGACGACATTATCGCCGATATCGAGCAGGCACTTAAAAACGCTTAAACAAGGAGGCTCGAATGCCTATTAAGATTCCCAATCTTCTTCCCGCGACACAGACTCTGCTTGACGAGAACATTTTCGTCATGACCGAGACCCGCGCGATCACGCAGGACATCAGACCCCTTCATATCCTGATGCTCAACCTGATGCCGCAGAAGATCACCACAGAAACACAGATCGCGCGTCTGATCGGCAATACTCCGCTTCAGGTCGAACTCGAGCTGCTCCAGACCGCAACTCATAAAGCTACCCATACATCTGCCGAGCATATGCTTGCGTTCTACAAGACATTTGACGAGGTCAAGCATAAAAAGTATGACGGCATGATCATCACGGGTGCACCCGTAGAGCAGTTACCCTTCGAGGAAGTCACCTACTGGGACGAGCTCTGCGAGATCATGGAATGGTCGAAGACCAACGTAACCTCCACCTTCCACATCTGCTGGGGCGCACAGGCGGGACTTTATTACCATTACGGAATCAAGAAATATCCGCTTGACTCAAAGCTCTTCGGCGTTTTTGAGCATACCGTTGACCGCCGTTCCTCGATGCTTTTCCGCGGTTTTGATGATAAATTCTTCGTCCCTCATTCTCGCCATACTACCGTGCGCATGGAGGACGTCGAGGCGTGCCCCGAACTGAAAATACTCTCCACTTCGCCCGTAGCGGGACTTTACGCGTGCGCTACCGACCGCGGCAGACAGATCTTCATCACGGGTCATTCCGAATATGACGCAGGC
>JAZSMP010000384.1:0-3032 GCA_045535915.1 Eubacteriales bacterium
GGTCACGGTATCGGGAATGGACACCGACTTGAGATTTTTGCGGTTCGGAGTAAGGGCACCGTTGGATATTTTCGTTATCGGTATGCCGTTGTAATATGCGGGGATGACGAGCTCGGTGCCCTCAAAATTGCTGACACCGCCGAATGTATAATAGCTTCCGTCCTCCGAAAGATAGAGTCTGAATCCCTCTTCCGTGTAAATCGTAAACGTTTTCATCGCCTCCTCAACGGGATCGGCAAGGCGTGAAGTTTCTTTTGTAAAAAATATTACGGCAAAAACGGACAGCAGAATAATTATCGCGCCCAAAACGGCGAACAGTACTTTTTTCTTCATGTCGAGCGATCCTTTCTTTTAAAGTGTAGAGGGCAGAGGGCAAAGGGCAGAGGTATGGTGAATTTCCGCCAAGGCGGAAATTTTCATTTAATTAAAATGCTTTTTGAGCTTTGCGAAAAAAGATACCTTTCATTCGGCTTTGCCGATTATCATTTTGCCGTAGGCAAATTATCATTCCGCGAAGCGGGTTTTCATTCTGCGTAAGCAGATTATCATTCTCGCGAAGCGAGACAGTCTTTATATGCAACAAACTTCACGCTGTCACGGGGATCGGGCATTGGGGTAAAGAAGTGAAGCTTGCCGCCAAAGTAGACGTCAAAGTGGTCGCCGACCGAGATCGGGAGCGCGCCGGGGCATTCTCTGCCGAGGAGAGCGATGTGGGTCTCCTCGCCGTTTATCTCACCGTCGAAGGTGAAGCCGTCGCGCGAGAGGGACATTACTCCGTGACCGACGTCGCGGCACATAACGCCGTCCTTCTTCGGGTCGCCGTTCGTCACGCCGACGCTGCATTCGCAGGTCAGCAGAGAGGAGAGATCGAGTGTGGAGGCGTTTTGGTCGTACCAGTCGGCAACTGTACGAATACCGTCGACGCCGCTGATTTGTCCGTGGGCGTCGATAGTGGCTTTAAGTGAGCAATTATTGCAGATAATCGCGTTATTTTCACAGATAAGGCTGTGTTCGGCACCGCACTCGGGACATTTCCATAGGATTCCGTCGAGACCTTCGGCGGCGTCGCGGACCTTGAATTTTACGTTCGGGAGCGATTCCCAGGCGTTGTGCGAGATAGCGGACGCGATCTTCGCGTCGATCTCGGGCAGAGTCATTTCCTTGAGCTCTGAGCCCTCAAAAAGCTTTGAGACGTTGACGTCGATGCGACCGATTCGCGGCTTTTTTGCCCATTTCGGGAAGGTCTTGCCCGCGCCCTCGGCTGTGACGGTGTAGACGGGTACGCCGAGATTGCGCACGAGCTCAGCCGTGCCGGGTGTGATGGGGCAGGAGACACCGTTGCAGGTCAGTCTGCCCTCGGGGAAGAGGACGAGGACGTTGCCCTCGCGGATCGCGCGGATCATCGAGAGTACGGAGCGGGTGTCGGGGCAGAACATCTTTTTCGGGATCGTGTGCATCAGCCGCAGGATGGGACGGATGAGCTTGTTCGCGAAGAAGTGCTCGCTCATAACGAAGGTCGCGCGGCGCGGATAGAGTGCCATGGCGGCGAGGATGAAGTCGTAATTCGAGGTATGAGTTGCAAGAACGACCGCACCGCCCTTCTCTCCGCGAAACGCCTTTTTGTTGATATGTATACGGTAACGGATGCGAAAGAAGAGGGTGACGAGGAAGTAGGCGGGATGGTAAAGCCAAGCTACGGGTTTGCCGATTTTTTGGGATGGTTTCTTTTTCATGATGACTCCTTGTCGGATGAAGTGCAGAGTGCAGAGTTATGGTGAATTTCCTCGCTTTGCTCGGAAATTTCCATAATATTATAATATTACATAATATATTATACCATTAAATCCCTCGTAAATCAACAAAAATTGCTAAAAAACTTACGAAAACCTCTTGACAATCACGTGAACGTGTGATATAATATAGATACAGCGATAAACCAAGCATATCACATTGAAAGGAAGGTATTTTAAAATGTTTTGGATCATTGCTTCAATTATTGCAGTTGTTGTACTTTTTGTAGTACTCGGTTATTCGAATAAGGGCTGGCAGACCTGCCGCAAGCAGTGGCTCTCGCTCTTCGGTCTTCTGCTGATCCTCGGCGGAACTATCGCAACCGTCCCTACGGGTCACACGGGCATCCTTACCACGTTCGGACGCGTCGAAGATAAGACTCTTGAGGCGGGAATGCATTTCAAGCTCCCCTTCCAGGAGATCGTGTGCATGGATAACCGTACCCAGGTCGCGCGCGTTGAGCTTTCGGCTTTCTCGAGCGACATTCAGGAGGTACTTGTCTCCTATTCGATGAACTATCAGATCGAAAAAGCAAACGCGCAGAAGATCTACAAGGAGATCGGCGTTGATTACTACAACACAGTCATGGCGCCCCGAATTCAGGAGGTAGTCAAGAGCGTTATCGCCAAGTACACGGCTGAGGATCTTATCGAAAGCCGCGACGCGCTCTCTCTTCAGATAACGGAGTCGCTCGTCTCACAGCTCGGAGCCTACAACATAGAGGTCGTTTCGACGTCTGTTGAGGACATCGACTTCTCGGATGCATTTGCATCGAGCGTTGAGGATAAGGTCGTAGCAGAGCAGGCACTCCTGAAGGCACAGACCGAGCAGGCGCAGAAGACCATGGAAGAGGAAAAGGCGGCAGAGCGCGAAAAGATCAAGGCTGAGGCAGAGGCTACTGTCAAGGAGATCCAGGCTGAAGCAGACGCCGAGGTGCGCAAGATCGAGGCACTGACCAAGAAGATCGCACACGTCATCCAGCAGGCACTGGGACTGAGTGCCAAGGTCAAGATCGTCGAGCCGCAGTCGCTTGTCAGAAGCCAGGGCAAGGCGGTACACGTCATTGACAACCGTAAGCTTTACGAAAATTAAGGAGGAAACATCATGTTTGCGAAACAGTTAACCGTATTTATCGAAAACAGAACCGGCAGACTTTCCGAGGTTCTCGGTGTACTCAAGAATAACAACGTAAGTATTCTTTCGCTCAGCCTTGCAGACACTACTGAATACGGTCTTCTCAG
>JAZSMP010000057.1:0-10895 GCA_045535915.1 Eubacteriales bacterium
TCACCTACCGCGAGGACGAGTATGAAGCGCAAAAATGGTTGTCGAGGTCTGTGGGCAACGGCAACAAATACGCCGACGCTCTCCTTGGCAAGCTCTATGTGGAGAGCGATCTGTTCGGAGAATTTCGTAACGAAGGCTTCGACCATCTATTCAAAGCCGAGCGTAACGGTAGCGAGTTTGCCGCCTATACGCTCGGCAAATATTATATGGATGGCAAGCATGTGAAGAAAGATATTGCCAAAGCCATTGAGCATTTGGAGATCGCATCGGCACGCGGAAATATGTACGCCGACTACCGCTTGGCTCGGATCTATCTCTTTGAAGCGGATCTGTTCGATATAGAAAAGGCTCTTGAACATCTCAATCGCTCGGCACACGCAGGTAACGAATCTGCCGCCCTCGCGCTCACGCGAATGGCAAACAAGCACTTCCTTGCCGTCGCAACAAACGTCCTTGACCTTGTCGGCAGCCTTGCAAGCATCGAGAGCTACCGTCAGCCGCAGGATTGCACCACGATGCCCATCAGCAGAAAGGAACGTAAGAAGCATGAATGGGAACAAAGTATGTAAGCACGCAGGGCGTACCGAAACGGTGCGGCCATTTTCAATGTTGGTATATTTTTCTCTCGGAAGGAGGAAAATATATTTGAAAAATTTTGAAAGAACGAGGTAATTGAATGGGGAAAGTTTTAACCGATGAAGAACGCGAAAAGCGTATGGCAGAGGATATTTGGCTGAATTATTTCAACCGCTATCTGTTTGAACACGGCACGATTTCCGAAAAGGAATATAAGAGAATGACCGAAAAGATTGCCACAAGAAAAGCAAGACGATCTCCCGAAAGGGATGCAAGGTGAGCGTACTCACCTCGGAAGATACCGCAAGGTTCTTCCGATACATAAACGCCAAAGAAAGATTTTGGCAAATTCCGATTTGGGTATTGCATTATGAGGTCGAATGTGATATAATAAAGTCGATAGATAATGATATAACGAACTTTAAGAAAGGATGATAGTATGGATATATTAAATATCAGAACGTTATTGCGAACAAAATCGATATACGATATTCCTCTGCGAGTAACATTTTATGCCCGCGTATCCTCGGATACAGATGAACAGATAAATTCGCTCGACAACCAAATATCGTATTACGAAGAATTCATACAGAAAAATGAAAAATGGACTTACGTGCCCGGCTACGTTGACGAAGGACTTTCGGGTATCTCCACGAAGAAAAGAAAACATTTCAACGAAATGATTGCAGATGCAAAAGAAGGAATGTTCGACCTCATCATCACCAAGGAGATCTCCCGATTCGCCCGTAACACTCTCGACTCTTTGCAATACACAAGAGAGCTTCTGAATATGGGTGTCGGCGTATTCTTCCAAAACGATAACATCAATACCCTCGATGAGGATGCGGAGCTTCGCCTTACAATCATGTCCTCGATTGCACAGGACGAGCTTCGCAAGCTGTCCTCGCGTGTCAAATTCGGGCATCAGCAAGCCATAAAATCGAGCGTTGTACTTGGCAACAGCCGCATCTTCGGTTACAAGAAAGAGGATAAGCGCCTTGTCATTGACGAGAGCCAGGCACCGATGGTACGTGATCTGTTCCGTCTTTACGCTACGGGCGAATACAGTATGAAGCAGCTTGAAAAGATTTTCTACGATCAGGGCTACCGTAATTATAACGGCAACAAAATTGCTCACACCACAATGTCGGGCATCATATCTAACCCCAAATACAAGGGATATTACGTTGGCAATAAAGTGCGTATCGTGGATATGTTCACCAAGAAGCAGAAATTCCTACCGCCCGAAGAATGGGTAATGTTCAAGGACGAAACGGGTGAGATCGTTCCTGCCATCGTATCCGAAGAAATATGGGATAAGGCAAACGAGGTATTGGCTCGCAGAAGTGAGGACGTAAAGAACCGTCAAGGCATCTGCAACCACGCCAATCTGCTTACGGGAAAATTATACTGCGCTCATTGTGGCACAGCATATTATCGCAGAGAGTCCAAGAGCAAAGATGGCAAGGTGAACTCCAAGTGGGTATGCTCCAACAAGATCAACAACGGCGCGGATGCCTGCCCGTCCTTCCCGATATACGAGGACGAGATCAAGCCTGTATTGTTCGAGGTGTTCAGCGAAACGAGGGTTGAGATTGAAGCTCTGCTGAAAAGCTATGAGGAAATGTTCAGATCAATGGAAGCAGACGATGAAACCACCAAACAGATGGAAGAACAGCAGCGCATCATAGAGCTTGCCGACCAAAAGAAAAACAAGCTCTTGGAGCTTGTCACGACAGGTGCTATCACAACGTCAAACTTTAAATCCATGACCGCAACCTGCGACCGAGAGGTAGAGGAAGCGCAGAAAACCCTCGCGGAGCTTGAGGAACAGTTGTTTACCAAAGAGGAATACCGCAAGCATATCGCAGAGGTAAAAACAAGGCTCGATGCTGCAGTTAGGGATGCAAGCACGGGCGTTATATCAAACGAATTTGTGGCTCAGTATATTGACAAAATCTTCGTCACATTAACAGATGATGATACAGCGAAGTTTGAAATCAAGATTTTTACGGGCAAAAGCACCGAAAAATGGCTCAAAAAGCTCAATGCACGGAGTAGAAGTCGTACGGGTGTCACGATGAAGAAGATGGTCGAAAAGTACGAGAACGACCTTAAGAGCGGCAAATAAGTATAAAATTTTCCGTTCGGTGCTCAAAGCATCGGTAAGAAAGACTTTTGAATATTGACAAATGGGCTGACCTTCGCGGGTCAGCCTCATTTTTTTGAAACATATTGAAAAGACCGCATTTTTGTGGTATAATTAGGTCGAAAAACGGAAGGAGACGGATCATGGCGAGGATATACTTATTTTTGACCGAAAACCGTGCGGATATGAGCAGCGACGAGAAGGTGAAAGCCATTGCGGATGCTTATTTCAAGCGTATCGGTATTACGGATAGCCCGTCCGGCGAGGCTTTGCTGATCGCAAGAGAAGAGAAAGGCAAGCCATATTTTCCGAAGCTTCCGTACGTGCATTTTTCAGTCAGCCACAGCGGAAAATACTTTGCCTGTGCCATGTCGGATATACCCGTCGGGCTCGACATTCAGGAGCACACCCGACGCAAAAACGAGAGCGAAGCGGATGCCGACGCGCGTCGCATGAAGATCGCAAAGAGGTTCTTTCATCCCGATGAGAACGAATATGCCTCCTGCGGTCCTGCTGTCAGATTTTTTAAGGTCTGGACTGCGAAGGAAAGCTATGTTAAGCTCACGGGTAAGGGGATAGATGCCGATTTTTCAGGATTCAATGTTTTTGATCTTGATGAAAAATTTTATTCTTTTGAGCGTGGAGAGTACTCGATCTCGATCTGCTCGGCTGATGAAGCAGAGGTCGAAGTGATTGACTTGCCACTCGAATTGTGATATAATATGTGAGATAAAAGACAACAACGGGAGACAAAGAAATGATACTTTTTTACATCAGACACGGAGACCCGATCTACAGCCCGGACCAGCTGACACCCCTCGGACACCGCCAGGCGGAGTCTGTTGCAAAGCGTCTTGCGCTTTTCGGCGTTGATGAGATCTACGCTTCGACCTCGACACGTGCCATGCAGACGGCGGAACCGACCTGCGAGCTTATCGGCAAGGAACCCATCCTGCTCGATTGGATGCATGAAAATCACGCATTACGCGAAATGGCGCTTCCCGCAGACGAAAAGACAAAAACATGGTGCTGGGCGACTCCGAAATATTCGCAGCTTCTGGCATCCCGCGAGGTAAGATCTATGGGCGACCGCTGGTATGAGCATCCCGAGCTGAAGGAGTATCATCTTGAGGATTCGATAAATCGCATTGGCGGTGAGCTTGACAGGTGGTTTGCCTCTCTCGGACTTGAACATGACCGTGACCGTGGACTTTATAAGGTCACAAAGGACGTCAAGGACAAGAGGATCGCCCTCTTTGCGCACGAGGGCGCGGGAAAGATATTCATGAGCGAGCTGCTCGATATTCCGTTCCCTTATTATTCTGTTCACTTCGAGATGAAGCATACGGGAATGACCGCGATCCTTTTCGACGAGGGATATACCTGGTCCTTTGACGGATACGCCCGCGCCCGTGTTATGACTCTCTCGAACGATTCTCACCTCTACCGCGACGGCTTGCCGCTGGGACATGCAAGCACGCAACTCAGGGAAAGATATTGATGATCAACAAAGCCTATCTTGAAATAACAAACGTCTGCAATTTTTCCTGCTCGTTCTGCCACAAGACGAAGAGGGAAAGGAAATTTATGAGCGCGGAGGAGTTTGATACACTGACCGACCGTCTGCGCGGAAAGGTGCAGTATCTCTTCTTTCACCTTATGGGCGAGCCGACTCTCCATCCGCTCTTGCCCGAGTTTGTAAAAAAGGCAAGCGAAAAGGGATTTTTGCCAATGCTGACCACAAACGGCTCATTGCTCAAAAAATGCGGCGAGGATCTGCTTGCGTCCCCCTTCTATAAGATCAGCATCTCGCTTCACGCACCGAGCGCAAATCCCGCGTTTGCTGATAATAATTACTTCGAAAGATGCGCTGATTTCGCGCTGAAGGCGTCCGAGAAGGGAATATATACCGTTCTGCGCCTCTGGAATCTCGGTTCTGAGGATGAAAAGGAAAACGCCGCGATACTTGCCCGTCTGCACGAAAAATTCCCCGGGGAATGGAAACCGATGCGCGGCGGCGACAGTCTGCGCCTGCATTCGCGCCTCTTCCTTGAATTCGGCGATAGATTCGATTGGCCCGATCTCGCCGCGCCCTCGATAGGTGAAGACGGTGACTGCTTCTGCCACGGCCTGCGCGATCAGTTCGGCGTGCTCGTTGACGGAAGCGTCGTGCCCTGCTGTCTCGATTCGGAGGGCATCGTTACACTCGGCAATCTTTTTGAAAGCGGGATCGACGACATTCTCGCAACCCCGCGCGCTCGCGCGATCTACGACGGATTTACACGCCGCCGTGCCGCTGAGGAACTTTGCCGAAGATGCGGCTACGCAAGAAGATTTTCAAAGAAATAAATTTTGGAGGAATAGATTATGTTACTTTCCGCAAATGCAAACATCAGAAAGATCGAAAAGCTCAAGGAGCTCGGATACGACGCCATCGACGTCGGATTTACCCGCGTTATCTACCACGACGATCCCTACCCGCACGAGGATATCCTCGACTGCGAGGATTGGGAGAAGAATCTTGATCCTTACATAGCAAAGGCGAAGGAGGTCGGACTCAAGATAGCAACGACCCATTTGCCTTACCGCTACGACTATACCGATACCGAGTCCGAAAAGTTTGCGTACTGCCATCCGCTGACCGTCCGTTCTCTTCAGGCTTCCGAATACCTCGGCGCCGAGTGGACTGTTATGCACGTAAGCACGGTCGAGGGTACGGTTGAGTACGTAAAGCGTCTTTTCGCCGAATCGGGCGTCAAGAATATCGGTATCGCGATCGAAAACATGTGCCGCCGACCCGTTGGCGAGCTCATCGAGGCGGTTGATATCCTCGCGGGCGAAGGCTATAAGGTCGGAATCTGCCTTGATATCGGACATGCTCATCAGAATAAATTCTTCGATAACAACATCCCCGAGGTCATCGCGGCTATGGGTAAGCGTATCAAGATGCTCCACGTTCATGATAACAACCGTGCGTCGGATATGCACAAGGCTCCCTATATGGGCACTGTGCCGTGGGCGGTCGTTATGAAGGCACTCAAGGACGCGGGATATGAGGGAGATTTCAACCTCGAGCTGCAGCCCGAGAAGGTCCCGGACCCCGTAGCAAGAGAGAGCTACGAAAAATATTCGGTTGAGATATCAAGATACCTTATCGGACTTTTTGATGAGGCTTGACTATGAAAAGATTTATACTTACTTCATTATCTTTTTTGCTGCTTCTGGCTGTTTTGATCTCGTGCCAAGGCGGTGAAGTTCCCGTTGATACCACTGAAATACCAGAAATAAGTGCAGAGGAAAGCGAGGCACCCAAAATGATTACTTTCAATCCCTCCGATTACGTTATAATTTATCCGAGCGACGGTTTTAAGGAAAAATATCTCTCCCTTCTCGTTTCAAACGCTATCGCATCTGAAAGCGGAATAAGATTGGCTCAGAAGGGTGACTCAGACGCCGAGCGCGAATGTGAGATACTTATCGGCGCGACCGACCGCCCGGAAAGCGCGGATGCGCTTGAGAAGATGGGCGAGAGCGACTTTATCATTACCGTTATCAACAAAAAGATCGTTATCGCTGCAAAAGACGACAAGCTTTACGAGGCGATAACCTACCGTTTAATCAATTCTATGGAAAACGGCGAAATTCCCGCGGATCTTTGCATTATCGGCAACACCACCAAGCTCGATAAGGTTGCGGATGCTATGCCGAAAAACGGCGAGATCTCGTTTGACTTGGTGCTTCCGCATAAGCTCAGCACGGTACAGATCAGGATCGGAGATGCTTACGCCGTTGAGTTTACCGCGAAAAGCGTCGGCTTTTATACGCAGGACAAAGATAGGAGCGTGCTTGCGGAGAAGGTGGTTCTGTCCGAATTGGGCAAGAAATATAAAGCCACATGTTCCTATGACGGCGAATATCTGCGCGCGTACCTGAACGATCCCGAGTCGGGTCTTGAGCCGTGGGCGGCTTTTGAGATAAAAGCGGATAAGCTTTCGGGCGAAATTACGCTCGGTGAGATCAGCGGCTATGGCGCGGAGATCTTGGCAATCGAGCAAAAGGAGATATCCACTGCATCTTCCGGCGTGACCTACCGCAACAACGTCATTCCGAATGCCGCAGATCCCGATATTATTTATCACGATGGGTATTATTATATGTACGTAACGGGTGATCACTACCCCGTTTACCGCTCTGCCGATCTTGCAAAGTGGGAATACGTAGGCGTTTCGCTGCCCGAGGTTTCCTGGAATATCGACAAGAGATATATGTGGGCTCCCGACGTTGAGTATATTGGCGGCAAGTTCTATATGGCAGTTTCGATGGGTGAAGCGGGATTCGGAATTGCCGTTGCCGACCGCCCCGAGGGTCCCTTTGTCTGTGCCGGCGATATGCCTTTCCTTACCAAGACCATCGACGGACATATTTTTGTCGATGAGGACGGAAAGATCTATCTCTATTATACCTCCTGGTGCGACGGCAGAGCATACGGCATCTGGGGCGTTGAGATGGAGTCGGACTGCCTGACCCCGAAGTGGGAGACCGAAAAGCTGATCTTCACACCCACAGAGGATTGGGAAATGACGATGAATATGGGCAAGATCGTTGAAGCTCCCTATATGCTGAAAAAAGAGGGCGTTTACTACCTTGTTTACTCGGGAAGTCATTTTCAGGCGGATTACGCCGTAGGTTACGCGACCTCGGATAAGCCGCTTGAAGGCTTTGTCAAGAGCGAAAATAATCCCATCCTTCGCGGTACTGCGGACACGCGCGGCACGGGACATTGCTCGATCATTGAAACTCCCGCGGGCGGAATGGTGATGGTATATCACGTACATAACACACCTCTTGCAGTTCAGCCGCGACACGTTGCCATCGACCCTGTCAGATTCGTCAAGACCGCTGACGGCTACCGCCTTGAGGTTTGCGGACCGACGACTTCAAAAGTACCGATCGATATTTTCAAATAAAAAAATGACCGTTTCGGAGCTCTTCCGAAACGGTCATTTTTGTTATATCTGCGGCAAAATGTGTTTCCAGACGGTATTAAGGATTGCCTGAACGTCAGAGTGCATTGCCTGAGTTGCGATGACGGCGTTCTTTTCGGGAAGGATGATGACGAATTGACCTTCGCGTCCGTAGCAACGGTATGAGCCCGGAGCCTCATGGTTGAGCCAGAAATAGTAGCCGTAGCCTGCTTCCTCGTCGATGCCGTAGCCTGCGGGATTGAGCACGCAGGAGTCGGTATGTTTGCTTCCCGCCGTATTTATCCATTCTTCGGAGAGAAGACGCTCGCCGCGCCAGCATCCGCCCGAAGCATAGAGCTGACCGAGCTTTGCCATGTCGAGGATGTCAAGATACAGATCGCTCGCCGCAAAGGTGTGGCCCGCGGGGTCGGTCTCCCACATCGGTTTACGGACACCCATCTGCTTCCACATCTTTTCGTAAAGGTAGTCGCAGATCGTCATGCTGACAGCCGCCTCGAGCATTCTGCCCGCAACGTAGGGCGCAAGATTTCCGTAAACGAATTTCTCGCCCGGTTCATAGGGCATCGGACGGGTGAATGCGAAGGTGAGCCACTCTTCGCACTTTTCCTCGCGCAGTTTCTTTCTGTCAACGACCATGAGGTGCGACGCACCGTGACCCGTGGTCATCGTAAGGAGGTTGTGAAGTGTCACTTTGTTCCATTTCGGATCAATGGCTGCGGGGAGAATGTCGGCGAAGAAGTCGACGGGTCTGTCGGCGAGAGAAAGCTTGCCATCGCCGATGGCAAAACCGATGGCTGTTGCCGTATGGCTTTTGGCAACCGAGAAGACGTTATGTACAACGTCATCGGAAAAACGGTGCAATCCGAGAAGAATATCATTCTTGATGACGGCAACGGCGTCCATATTTATGTTCTGTTCCTTGATAGAATTGATGAAACTCTGTAGATCGAGCATATTGTTACCTCTTTTATTCAGTTTCTTCCCAGTTGCCGATTATCAGCTTGAGCTTTTCTTCGGTATGTGCGGCATCATAAGTGGTGCAGCGCACGTGAAGCATATCGCCCTCGTGTATCGCGCCGGGTGCACGTTTGTCGCGTTCCTCGGGCGGAAGGGTGCGCTTGTGGGAAAGGACGAAAAGTCCGTTTGGCCAGAAAATGTCGCGGATGTGCATACCGACGGCAAACGCGCCCTTTCCGACAGGCACGTATTTGTCGATGATCGAGGTGCTCTTTCCCTCGTTGATCTCGTGCACGAGGTTTTCAAGCACGCGGTCGTTGATCGATTCGGCGCCGAAGATCTCGGTTATGACGTAGGCAACGCCCGCCGCCGCGATGACGAATAATACGTTGTCGTAGCATGAAAGCGCCTCAACGGCAAAAACGATTGCAGTCAGCGGCATTTTCATCATGCCCGCGATGCAAGCGACGATGCCGAGAACGAGGATGACTGTCTGATATGAGCTGTCAAGCCCGAATTCGCCGAGGATTCTCGCGAAGATCGACGCAACGATCGCGCCGATAGCCATAAGCGGGAGGAAAATACCGCCCGTGATGCGGTTTGAGTTGGCGCAGAGAGTGAGAGTGGCGCGCACGATCAAGAGGAGAAGGAGCATGAAGATCGCGGTCTTCTCGCTCAGCAGATGAAGGATGAGCTCGTGACCGGTTGAAATGAATGAAAATGAGCAGAGTCCCGCCGCAAAGGTCAGCGAAAATACGATGAAGATTTTCCAGCCGTGCGGGATTCGCTTGAGGGTCTTATTGAAAAACGAGAAGATCAGGCGGTAATAACTGAGGAAAAGTACGGCAAACAGACCCATGATAACGCCCACGAGAAGCGGGATCCATATGTCTTTCAGCGTTAGTGCGGGGAGCTCCATTGCAGGGAAGAGTGTTTTGCTGACCCCAAGCAAGGGCGCGAGAATTTCTGTTGTGAGCGATGCGGAGATAACGGAGCTCGCGGCGATAGTCAGGATCATTGGAGAGATTCGCTGATGTGCTTCCTCAACCGCGAACAAAATGCCGGAGATCGGTGCGCCCGTAGCTGTGGCAAATCCCGAGCAGGCGCCGCCCGTCATCGAATAACGGTCCCATACGTGATATTTTTGTCCGAAGGAAAAGACACTTCCGCGTCCGATCGCAACACCCATCTGAACCGAAGGTCCTTCGTTTCCAAGCGGTACGCCGACCAGAAACGAGACGAGCGACATGCCGAAAATGCCGACGAGATTACGCACCCATTTGAATGCAATAATGCCGCGCAGGATACCGATCGAGGTCGGGATTCCGCCCCCGCGCAGATTAGGTATACGTTTGTAGATGAAGGCAAAGAGAAATGCAGGGATGAGAAAGGCGGCAAGAACGATGGGGATTATGTAAGGTTTTTCACCGATAAAGTGGTATCCCTTCTCGGACCACGAGATCGCATATTTCGCACAGACCTTGTAAAGATTTACCGCCAGAGAGGTGAGAAATCCAGTCAGCGTGCCGAATGCCACCGCAGGCAGAAAGGTTTTTATAAAAGGATTCTTGGTTCTTTGTTTCATATTGCCGCCTCCCGCGTTGGGTTTTATATGTTTATTATATCATATTGCGGAGAAAAAAACAAGTTCTTTCTTTGGATTCAATCAAAATGGCAAAATTTCGCGCCTTCAAGAGGGACCCATCACCCCGACCCTCTTCCCGTAAACCGGGAAGGAATATGCGTGATAGTCTGAGTATAGCTGTCTGAATCCACATGCTTATCTATGGAAAACCGACAGTCGCACGGTGAACATGACTTGGCTTGAAATTAACGCATAATCAGACACACCCGCAAAGTCTTTTGGAGCTTGCGGGTGTGCCTGTATTTTAAGAAAATATCTTACTTCATAGCCTCTTCGATAGCAACTGCAACCGCAACGGTCATTCCTACCATGGGGTTGTTACCTGCGCCGATCAAGCCCATCATTTCGACGTGTGCGGGAACGGAGGAAGAACCTGCGAACTGCGCGTCGGAGTGCATACGGCCCATGGTATCGGTCATACCGTAGGAAGCGGGACCTGCTGCCATGTTATCGGGATGGAGAGTACGGCCTGTTCCGCCGCCGGAAGCAACGGAGAAGTAGTTTACGCCGTTCTCGTTACACCACTTCTTGTAGGTGCCTGCAACGGGATGCTGGAAGCGGGTGGGGTTGGTGGAGTTGCCTG
>JAZSMP010000036.1:0-4059 GCA_045535915.1 Eubacteriales bacterium
GTTTTTATTTTCATCCGATAAACGGATAGGTGTTACTCCGTACATCTCATCAAAACTCGTGATTTCTTTATCATCAAAGGCAACAAGAAACCTCTCTGAAATGAGATCATAAACGGACATTCCTTCGCTGACGGATAGAAAGCAATCCGCAAGATCATCATAGAAGTCTTCGTTTGATTCCATTCCGATCAGCTTTGATATGTATATTGCCTGAGCCTTGCGTTGATCGGCTATTGTAAGATCGTGTGTCTTGAAGCCTGTGACGATCGTATCGCAAACAGTGTCGATTGATACAATCTGTTCTTGCTGCTCGATCGGAAGGCGTGAGATGACCATGTCTCTGTCGATCAGAGTTACTCCATCTCCCGACATCCAACCGAAGAAGCCCCACAGCATGATGGCGGGAAGAAGGATAATAAATAAAGCTATGCCGATGACATAGCCCACAAACTTTATTCCTTTCTTGTTAGTCAATAAAAGCTCGGCTGCTTTCTTGACAACTGTTGCTACACTTACTGCGATGTTCACCTTCCTTCGTATAGTGTTGTAATGGATAACCTACATCGATGTAGGTTATCTGAGGTTATGTGAGGTTATCTATATGCTGTCATCTTCCTCCAGCCTTACCAAAGAGTCGAACCTTGTATTCGGGTGCTATAACCTGAAGCAAATATCTCTCATTACCGCATTTGAATAAGCAGACACCTCGATCGGGTGTCTTTATTAGCTCGAACTCACTCTCTTCAACCTGAAGCGATTCCATAAACTCTCGAGGGTTTATATTTCCGGGATGAAAGTAAAACTGATGAGTCGGAATTGCAAAAAGCGGCTTCGTGTACTCTCTTATTCCCGGCAAAAGGAAGTCCTCAATATTTTGTGAGGCGAGGATCAGCGACGAATCCTTCTTGCGCACTCTCTTGCAAGCTGTTCGGATATAATCTATAGCCGTGAGGTTAGTGAGGAATAAATAAAGCTCATCAATCGCGGCTACTGTATTGCCGTTCATGAGGAGCTTATGATTCATGTATGAAAGAATGTTGAAGAGCATCGTATCTTTTAGTTTTTTGTTTGAGTCCATCAGACCCTTGACACCGAAGACGATGAATTTATCATCGGAGATGTTTGTGTGTCCGTTGAAGAACTTGCTTTCCGCGCCCTTACACATTGAATTGATCCCGAGGCAGATCTCGCGTAGAAGTTCTTCGGTAAATAGAGACTTGCTTCCTTGCTCGTATTTGAGATATTCGCTTTCGGCAAGCTCATAGAGATCGGACATAATCGGATAGCCTGTCGGATCAAGCTTACTATAATCCGTTGTGTCAGTGATACCGAAATTTGAATAGAGCCTTGAGACAAGTATTTCGATAGCATCTATATGTGCATCGGTAAAATCCTTGTAGGAGCGAAAGAAATCTTTGAGGTAAGAGATATGCTGACTCAGTCTTGTTGATTTACGGAATGCTTCGGGAGCATCGCAGTCATCGTCAGTATTTTCACTCCATGCTTTCGGTTCGAGCGGATTAATAATATACTTACCGCTCATGAGATCGATATAACAACCGCCGAGGTTTTCGGCAAGTTCTTCGTATTCCTGCTCCGAGTCAAGTGAGATAATGCTTTTACCGGCTTCACGGAGATTGGTCAGCAAAAGCTTCATAAGATACGATTTGCCTTGACCGGAGTTTCCAAGGATGAGGACATTGGCATTTGTTTTGTCATCACTTCGTCTGTCAAAGTCCACTATAACATTGCTTCCGTACTTATCTTTGCCTATATAGAATCCGTTCGGATCTGTTTTACCGGAGTAACTAAACGGATATAGATTGGCAACCGATGATGCGGGGAGGACTCTTTCAAACTGTATGCCAAAGCTATTGTATCCGCATGGTAATACAGCCAAGAAACCTTCCTTCTGGCGGACTGTGAGTCTGTCGATTGTTATCTTTTCTCTTGTGAGCTCCATAGACACTTCTGTCTGAAGTTCTTTGAGCTGATCCAAGCTGTAAGCGGACAGCTCTATGAAGACTGCGCAATGGAGTAAAGGCTCCTTATTCTTACGCATTTCGGAGAGCAAGGCAACGACATCCTCCATGTTGCCCTCGGCATTGACCGATTCCTGAACATCCTCCGACGCCGACATCATTCTGTTCTTTCGTGTTGCATTCTGCAGTATCTTTCTCTGTTCAGCGGCATCGACCATGCGGGAGTAGAAATGCAAGGTTATGTTTTCCTTATCTCCGAAACGAGCAAGCAGAGCCTGATCCGACGTCTGCGGAGGATACTCGCGTATTGCCCAGACAGAACGGTAACTGTCACCGCAGATGAAGTGGTCGGCTTCAAAGCGAATGGTGCTTGGCGAAATCATATCAAAGAAGTCTTTGACCATCGCTTCTTGTTTGGTTATATGTACGGGGATTTGTTTTTTCTTTTTGAACATTGGTTTTCCTTTCAAAAAATAAGACCGCAGCCTTTTTACAGGATGCGGTCTTACAAATAGTTATTCACTTTGCTTTGCTATTGCATTTGCATTCAGATACTTTATAGTTGCAAGCAATCTTTCCATAAACTCTTTGTGGATTCGAGGCAGCATATCATTTACTTTTACGCCTGTTGAAAAGAAATGCTTGCGGTTTTTCACCGCCGATAACCATCCTTGTGAAAAGTCGGGGAAAAGAACATACCGCTCAACAATCTCTTTATCATTCACATCAATAAACACTTTGGGATTGAGCTCCCCTGTTCCGTTATGAACAACCTCGCTTCGGATTGCTTCAATTATTTGTACTGGTTCGCAATCTTCGAATAAGGTTCCGGGTTCTTTATTAATCTTAAGCTTTTTACGAGCCCCCCACAGAACATCAGCACATTTCATCTTTTTATAGGCAGTAAAATCTTGCATCGGGTGTTCAAATTCATAAGCAATTTTACATATAATATCTAAAATAGAATATGCCTTTGTAAAATATGTTTCTATTGTAGCACAAACCTGTCGGCTACGATACGATGAGATAGTCATAACCCCATCACAACAATTAAAGCCCAAGGGCAAATTTATTGCAGACAGATTTACATAATAATTGCAGAGATTGTCACACATTGCACCTAGTAAATTCTGAATAGTTCCTACCAAGAACTGACAGTCCACCAAATACATATGTTTGTATAAGTCGGGAATAGAAGAGATATATTGGTCCATATATATAGATAAATCATTAGATGATATGGCAAAATCCGAGTTTTGTCCTGCAAGCTTAATAAAAATTGGCAAAGAATTTATTTTGTTATAGTATTCATCTGTGTCTGGAAAATAAATTTCTGTAAGCGTATCGTATAGGGCCGCCAATTCAGCGTCCAAATCATAATTAATATGATCTCCGGAATAAACATATGGTTCAGTACAAGGTTCTTCCATTTCTTGCACGCAAAAAGAGGTATCGGTTTCGATAAAGTGAGGGCAATCTGCGCATGTTCCGTTTTGGTAATATGTTTTCATTTCTTACTCCTTAACATATAGCGTTCTATATGTTAATTATACTTTATTGAAAATACAAAGTCAATAGAATAAACTGAACATTTGTTGTTATTAATCAGGTATAACCCATTTCACAACCGTACTATCGCCGTCCATATCATCTATCTGCTTCTCATCGGTATTGATCCCAAAGTATCTCGTGAAAATTCTTTTTACATCATCGCGATCAGCTCTTCTGCATCCGAAGCCTTGCTCATTGATGAGTTGTTCGATACGGTTGAGGTTGGCGAATGACTGATCTTCGGATTCATTCCTTAAACGGACAGCAAACATAAACTCACGCGAAGTGGACATTTCGATCTGAATATCGTCGAGAAATCTCTTGTCTTTCTCAATCAATTCTCGGATTTTTCCGTTGCTTTCGTCTTCATACCGCTCAGAGAGATAAACTTTATTGTCATCAAAATTTTCACGGGCATCGGTACAGATAATTTCAATATCCGGTTGTGCGGAGAGAAGTTGCATAAAGCGACGTACCTTTTGAGCAACACTCGATCTTGTGAGAACAGAAATGTTTGTCGGAGTTA
>JAZSMP010000233.1:0-3821 GCA_045535915.1 Eubacteriales bacterium
TTTTTTATTTATTTGATAAGCTTCTTAACCGCCAGAGCGCACCATCCGTTATCCTCGATAGATTCGACGATATAGAGTCCTGCGGCTTCGAGGGCGTCGGTGACCTCCTCCGCTCTCTCGGTGATGATACCCGAAGCAAGGAGAGTTGACGTATCCTTCATGAACTTTCCGACGTCGGGAGCCATACGGATGATGATATCTGCAACGATGTTGGCGCAGATGACATCGTATTCGCCTGCCTTGACTCCGGCAAGAAGATCCGACTCTGCGCATTCGATCTCGCATCCGTTTTCGATAGCGTTCTCTGCTGCAACTTCGACGGCGATGGGGTCGATATCGTACACGCGGCAGAGTCCCGCGCCGTACTTTGCGGCACAGATCGCAAGGATACCGCTTCCGCAACCTACGTCAAGGACGCTGCAACCGTCGGTTATGCAGTTTTCGAGCATCTGAATGATGCCTCTGGTAGTCTCATGTGAGCCGGTGCCGAACGCCATTCCGGGATCCATTCTTACAACGATCTCGCCCTCTTCGGGCTCATATTCCTCCCACTTGGGAACAATAACGGTGCGATTGCCGATATGGAGGGGCTTATAGTACTGCTTCCAGGTATTGACCCAGCTTTCCTCGTTGATATCGCGGACGTCAACGGTAGCTTCAATGGCCTCTGCGGCGAGCTTTTCGCGGATGAAGGCGAGAGTCTCGTCGCAGTCGGCGTCTGCGGCAAGGAACAGGGATACGCTCGAAACCGTCTTATCTGCATTGAGGAGTGCCTCGTCAACAAGCTCGCCGTAGCGGTTGTTGATCTGAAAATCGCTCATATCCTCGATCATAAGGTTGGGGTCGATCATAGACATGATCGCAACGACACGGTCGAGCACGTTGACCTTGACCGTAACTCTTATCTGTGTCCAATCGGAATATTCGTATGCCATTTTTTAACCCTCGCTCTTTTTATTCTTTCTAAAAAATCTCTGCTTCTTGCCATAGTTCGACTCACCGCAAGCCTCGGCAAACTGGCGCATAAGCTCGCGCTGTTTTGCACTCAGTCCCTTGGGAGTTTCGACTACGACGGTAAAGATCAGGTCACCTCTGCGGTCGGGGTTTTCAAGACGGCAGGTACCGCATCCGCGAAGACTGAAGGAGGTTCCCGTCTGGGTGCCCTCGGGGATGGTGAACTTCTTTGTTCCCTCAAGAGTGGGAATATCTATCTCAGCGCCGAGAGTACCCTCGGCAACCGATATCGGCACGTCCCAGTAAATATCGTACCCGCGCCGGAGAAAGAGCCGAGAGTTCTATACTCTTACCTCAACGATAAGTTCGCCTGCAGGCCCGCCGTTTGCGCCATCGTTGCCCATACCTCTGATCGCGATGCGGCCGCCGTTGTCAATGCCCGCCGGGACTGTGACCGTGATCTTCTTCTGCTGTCTCGTCATACCGTTTCCGCGGCACTTTGGGCAGGGTTCTTTGATGATCTTACCCGTTCCGCGGCAAGCGTCACAGGTTGCGGTGGTCTGGAACGCCATACCGCCGAGTCTCTGTGTAACTCTTCTCTGACCCGAGCCGCCGCAAGTGGGGCATGTTTCAGCCTTACCGTCCTTAGAACCGCTTCCGTTACACTCGGAGCATCTTGCAATACGGGTGAACTCCATTTCCTTCTTGACACCGAAAGCGGCTTCCTCAAAGCTGACGCTGATCGCGTAGCCTACGTCCTCGCCGCGACGGGGAGCGTTTCTCTGTCTCTGCGAAGATCCGCCGAAGCCTCCGAAGCCGAACATACTTCCGAAAATATCGCCAAGGTCAATACCGCCCATATCGAAACCTCCGGCACCCGCACCTCCGCCCTCAAATGCCGCGTGGCCGTAGTTATCGTAAGCCGAACGCTTTTCGGAATCCGAAAGGATCGCGTACGCCTCGTTGACTTCCTTGAACTTTGCCTCAGCCTCGCTGTCGCCGGGGTTCATATCGGGATGATATTTCTTTGCAAGCTTTCTGTACGATTTTTTTATGGTATCTTCATCGGCACTGCGGTCTACGCCGAGCACCTCGTAATAATCTCTTTTAGCCATAAGTCTGCCTTTTTGATGTATTTATATACTGCTTTGTGGGAAGAACGTCGTTTTGCGTCCTTCCCACCGATTATTAATTATTATTTGTCGGAGTTATCCTCAAAATCTGCGTTGTAGTAACCGTCGTTGCCCATATTACCGGTATTGCCGCCCATATTGGGATCCTGAGCACCGCCCTGAGCCGCATAGAGCTTCTCGGAGAGCTTACCGAAAGCCTGCTGGAGAGCCTCGGTATCAGCCTTGATAGCCTCGGTGTCGCCGGTGTCCACGGTTGCCTTGAGCTTCTCGATAGCGCCCTTAACGGGAGCGGTATCAGCTTCAGCGACCTTATCACCGATCTCACCGAGAGTCTTCTCGGACTGGAAGATGAGGTTTTCAGCGTAGTTCTTGGTCTCAACGGCTTCCTTGAGCTTCTTATCTTCATCGGCGAACTTTTCAGCCTCGCGAACTGCGCGGTCGATGTCCTCCTGACTCATATTGGTGGAGCTGGTGATGGTGATGTGCTGTTCTCTGCCGGTACCCTTATCGGTAGCGGTTACGTTAACGATACCGTTTGCGTCGATATCGAAGGTTACCTCGATCTGGGGCACTCCGCGGGGTGCGGGAGGAATACCGTCAAGGATGAAGCGGCCGAGCGTGGTATTACCCGATGCCATCTGGCGCTCACCCTGAAGAATGTGGATCTCAACCTGAGTCTGGTTGTTATCAGCTGTAGAATATACCTGGCTCTTCTTTACGGGAATAGTGGTGTTTCTGTCGATGATCTTGTTGAATACGCCGCCAAGAGTCTCGATACCGAGAGAGAGAGGAGTTACGTCAAGAAGAAGGAGATCCTTGACGTCGCCGCCGAGAACGCCGCCCTGAATAGCAGCGCCGATAGCTACGCACTCATCGGGGTTAATACCCTTGAAGGGTTCCTTGCCGATGAAGTTCTTGACTGCGTCCTGAACCGCGGGAATTCTGGTGGAACCGCCAACGAGAAGGACCTTGTCGATCTGCGCGGGACGGAGACCTGCGTCGGAGAGAACCTGCTTGGTGGGGTTCATAGTAGCGTCTACGAGATCTGCGGTGAGCTCATTGAACTTAGCGCGAGTGAGAGTTGCTGTGAAGTGGAGAGGTCCTGCCGCGGTTGCGGTAAGGAAGGGGAGGTTGATCTCAGTTGTGGTCATGCCGGAAAGCTCGATCTTTGCCTTCTCTGCTGCTTCCTTAAGTCTCTGACCTACCATCTTATCGCCGCGGAGGTCAACGCCGTTTTCCTTCTTGAACTCGCCGATCATCCAATCAATGATTCTCTGGTCGAAGTCGTCGCCGCCGAGCTTGTTGTTACCCGCGGTAGCAAGAACCTCGAATACACCGTCCGAGATCTCGAGGAGGGATACGTCGAAGGTACCGCCGCCGAGGTCGAATACCATGATCTTCTGATCTGCTTCCTTATCCATACCGTATGCGAGAGCAGCTGCTGTCGGCTCGTTGATGATACGGAGAACCTCGAGACCCGCGATCTTGCCCGCGTCCTTGGTAGCCTGACGCTGTGCGTCGGTGAAGTATGCGGGAACGGTGATAACCGCCTGGTTTACGCTCTGTCCGAGATAAGCCTCAGCGTCTGCCTTCATCTTCTGAAGGATCATTGCGGAAATTTCCTGGGGAGCGTACTTCTTGTCGTCAACCGCAACCTTATAGTCGGAGCCCATGTGTCTCTTGATGGATGCCACTGTTCTGTCAGGATTGGTGATCGCCTGACGCTTTGCAACC